>NZ_AMXE01000008.1 GCF_000310205.1 Thauera linaloolentis 47Lol = DSM 12138
CGCTGCGCTGCCATTGCCCGGCGCGGACAGCGCGGCGCTGGCCAGCCGCGACGAGCGCAGCGGCCCCGCGCGCGTGCCGGGGCGCTTAGAGTCGGCCGGTTGGATCACCCGCAGCGCGATGTGCGCCGAGCCGCGCGGCGGTCTGCTGCACCTCTTCATGCCGCCCACCGCGGCGCTGGAGGATTATCTCGAGATCGTCGCCGCGGTCGAGGCCACGGCCGAGGAGTTCGCGCTGCCGGTCGTGCTCGAAGGCTACGAGCCGCCGTCCGACCCGCGCCTGTCGCACTTCCGCATCACCCCCGACCCCGGCGTGGTCGAGGTCAACATCCACCCGGCCGGCTCCTGGGACGAACTGGTCGAGCGCACCACGACGCTCTACGACGAGGCCCGCCAGTCGCGCCTGTCGACCGAGAAGTTCATGCTCGACGGCCGCCACACCGGCACCGGCGGCGGCAACCACTTCGTCCTCGGCGGCGCCACGCCGGGGGATTCGCCCTTCCTGCGCCGGCCCGACCTGCTGCGCAGCCTGGTGAGCTACTGGCACAACCATCCCAGCCTGTCCTACCTGTTCTCCGGCCTGTTCATCGGCCCCACTTCGCAGGCGCCGCGCGTCGACGAGGCGCGCCACGACTCGGTGCATGAGCTGGAAGTCGCCTTCCAGCAGTTCCCTGACCCCGGCGTGCAGGTGCCGCCCTGGCTGATCGACCGCCTGCTGCGCAACCTGCTGATCGACGCCACCGGCAACACCCATCGCGCCGAGTTCTGCATCGACAAGCTCTACAGCCCGGACGGCCCCACCGGCCGCCTCGGCCTGCTGGAACTGCGTGCGTTCGAGATGCCGCCGCATGCGCGCATGAGCCTGGCGCAGCAACTGCTGCTGCGCGCGCTGATCGCCCGCTTCTGGCGGCGGCCCTACGCGCCGGATCGCCTGCGGCGCTGGGGTACCGAGCTGCACGACCGCTTCCTGCTGCCGCACTGGGTGGCGGAGGACTTCCGCGACGTCATCGACGAACTGCGCGAATCCGGCTACCCGGTCGAATTCGGCTGGTTCGCGCCGCATTTCGAGTTCCGCTTCCCGAAGTACGGCGAGTTCGCCGCGCGCGGCGTGCAGGTCGAACTGCGCATGGCGCTCGAACCGTGGAACGTGATGGGCGAGGAGGGTGGCGCCGGCGGCACGGTGCGCTACGTCGATTCCTCGGTGGAGCGCCTGCAGGTCAAGGTCAGCGGCCTCAACGACGACCGCCACGTGCTGAGCTGCAACGGCCGCGCCGTGCCCCTGCAGCCGACCGGCGTGGCGGGCGAGTTCGTCGCCGGCGTGCGCTACCGCGCATGGCAGCCGCCGTCCTGCCTGCACCCGACGATCGGCGTGCATGCGCCGCTCGCCTTCGATCTCGTCGATGGCTGGATGCAGCGCTCGATGGGCGGCTGCGTGTATCACGTCGCCCATCCGGGCGGGCGCAACTACGAAGCCTACCCGGTCAATCCGTACGAGGCCGAAGGGCGGCGCCTGGCGCGCTTCGCCGCCACCGGCCATACGCCGGGCCGCATCGCGCCCGTGCCGGCCGAGCGCAATGCCGACTTCCCCTTCACCCTCGACCTGCGCCGCCAGGGCTGAATCGGCCATGCAGGTCCAGCCGCAACATCCGCCCGAGCTGCTCGCCCGCTATGCCGCGCGGCCGGACCGCTACGACGAACTGTGCCAGCGCATCGGCAGCGTCGTGGTGGTGCGGCCGCACTGGCGAGATTTCTTCCAGCGCCTGGCCGCCATGCCGCCGGCCGAGACGGCGGCGCGGCGGGCGACCTTGCGCCGCCAGGTGCACGAGAACGGCATCACCTACAACGTGTATGCCGATCCGCGCGGCTTCGAGCGGCCGTGGGACCTCGACCTGCTGCCCTATATCCTGCCGGCGGCGGAATGGGCGCAGATCGAGGTCGCCGTCATCCAGCGCGCGACGCTGTTCAACCTCATCCTTGCCGACCTCTACGGCGAGCAGGCCCTGCTGCAGCGCGGCCTGATCCCGCCCGCGCTGATTTACGGTCACAGCGGCTTCCTGCGGCCGCTGGTGGGCGTGAAGCAGCCGCGCGACCTGTTCCTGCACCTGTATGCGGTGGATCTGGCGCGCTCTCCCGACGGTCGCTGGTGGGTGGTGGCCGACCGTACGCAGGCGCCGTCCGGCGCCGGCTACGCGCTGGAGAACCGCGGCGTGGTCGCGCGCGCACTGCCCGAGCTGTACCGCGCGGCCGGTGCGCAGCCGCTGGTGCCTTTCTTCGAGGGCTTCCGCGACAGCCTCGCCGCGCTGGCGCCGTCCGGCGCGGCGGACGATGGCGAAGGGAACGGCGAAGGCGCGGCGCCGCTGATCGTGGTGCTGACCCCCGGGCCGTACAACGAGACCTACTTCGAGCACGCCTTCCTCGCCCGCGAGTTGGGCTTCCCGCTGGTCGAGGGGCAGGACCTGACCGTGCGCGACGAGAGGGTTTTCCTGCGCACGCTCGACGGCCTGCGCCGGGTGCACGTCATCCTGCGCCGGGTGGACGACATCTGGTGCGACCCGCTGGAGCTGCGCGACGATTCGGCGCTGGGCGTGGCCGGGCTGGTGGCGGCGGTGCGCGCGGGCGGGGTCACGGTTGCGAACGCGCTCGGCAGCGGCATCCTCGAAACCGGGGCGCTGCTGGGCTACCTGCCGCGCCTGGCCGAGCACCTGCTGGGGCAGAAGCTGAAGATGCCGTCGGTGGCGACCTGGTGGTGCGGCGAGAAGGCAGCCTGTGCCTATGCGCTGGCGCACCTGCGCGAACTGGTGGTCAAGCCCGCCTACCCGGCCATGCGCGGCGGCCCCGTGTTCTGCCGCGACCTGCCGGCGGCCGAGCTCGCTGCGCTGGCCGCGCGCATCGCCGAACGGCCTTTCGAGTTCGTCGCGCAGGAAATGGTCAACATCTCGCAGGCGCCGGTGCTGGCCGACGACGCCGATGCGCGGCGCGGGCTGGTGGCGCGCAACATCGGCCTGCGCGTGTTCGTCGCCGCGTCGCCCGACGGGTTCCGCGTGATGCCGGGCGGCCTCGTCCGCGTCGCGCCCGAGAGCGACATGCGCGTGGTGTCGATGCAGCAGGGCGGCGGCAGCAAGGATGCATGGGTGCTGAGCGACACCGCGTCCGTGGCGCGCCGGCCGGTGCCGGCGGTGCCGGGCCAGATCGCGCCGCGCGAGCGCAGCATGCCGGTGCCCGGCCTGGCGAGCCGGGTGGCCGAGAACTTCTTCTGGCTCGGCCGCTACAGCGAGCGCGCCGACAGCGCGGCGCGCCTGGGGCGGGAGACCCTGCGCCGGCTCGGCGGCCTGGCGGAACTGGAGCATCCGGCGGCCGAGGCGCCGGACGATGCGGACGGGCCGTGGGCGACGCCGACGCTGGCGGCGCTGGCCAGCCTGTGCCAGCGCTGTGGCCTGCGCCTGTCCCCGCCGGAGGACGAGGCGGACGAGGCCGTGCCGGACGCATCGCCGCCGCCCGCCGGACGTCCGCCGGGCACCGAGTGCGGCATCGAACTGCTGGCCGGCGCCTTGTTCGACGCGCGCCACAGCGGCAGCGTGGTGGCCAACCTGCGCGGGGTGCTGCGCCTGGCGTCGCAACTGCGCGACCGCCTGTCGCCCGACAGCTGGCGCATCTACAACCGGCTGGCGGAGTTCGCCGCGCCCGTGCCCGCCGCGCCTGGCCTGGGCGAGGCGATGCAGCGGCTGGATGAGTCGCTGCTGTCGCTGGTGACCTTGTCGGGCTTCGTCATCGAGAGCATGCCGCGCGATGCTGGCTGGCGCTTCCTGTCGATCGGCCGGCGCATCGAACGCCTGCAGTTCCTGACCTCGGCGCTGTCCGCCCTGCTGCCGGTGCCCGAGCCGGGCGCGCTGGAGGCGCTGCTGGCGGTCACCGACGGCGAGGTCCGCTACCGCAGCCGCAACACGCGCGGGCTCGCGCCGCGGCCGGTCGCCGAACTGGTGATGTTCGATTCCGACAATCCGCGCGCATTGCGCTACCAGATCGAGTCGCTGGTCGGGCACGTCGCCCGCCTGCCGGATGGCAGGGCGCTGGGCGAACCCTTGCAGGCTCTGCTGGCCGAACTGGATGCCGAGCGCCACTGCGCCTGCCTCGACGACCTGTCGCTCGACCCTGCGCAGCCGGCCGCGCGCGAGGCGCGCGAAGCCGTCGGGTCCTTGCTGGGGCGCATCTGGGGGGCGGGCAACGCCCTGGCCGACGCGGTCTCGCACCGCTACTTCACCCACCTGGATGCGCGCAGCCATGCAACCGCCTCGCGCTGACGATTCCTGCGTGCCGGGCGATGGCGCCGCGCCGATGCAGTTCTACGAGATCACCCACGACACCACCTACCGCTATGCCAGCCCGGTCCTGCTGTCGCAGCAGATCGCCCACCTGAGCCCGCGCGCGATGCCGCGCCAGCGCCTGTGCGGGCATCGCCTCACGATCGCGCCGCAGCCGTCCACGCGCAGCGAGCGGCTGGATTTCTTCGGCAACCCGACGACCCGCTTCGGCCTCTACATGCCGCACGAGCTGCTTTGCGTGCAGGCAGTGAGCCATGTCGGCGTGCACGCCCGGGACTGGCCCGAAGCCGCGCGCAGCCTGCCGTGGGAAGCCGCGCGCGACCATCTGCGCGATGCGCTGTCGGGCCACGCGCCGCTGCAGGCCGACGCGCGGGACGCCGGGCAGTACCGCTTCGCCTCGCCCTTCGTCGCGCTCGGCGCCGAAACGGCGATCTATGCCGCGTATGCGGCGCGCTGCTTCAGGCCGTGGCGCCCCTTGCTGGAGGCGGTGCAGGCCTTGTCGGCGCTGATCCACGCCGAGTTCCGCTTCGACCCGGCGGCGACCAGCGTCGCCACGCCGGTGGCCGAGGTCTTCGCCGAGCGCCACGGGGTGTGCCAGGACTTCTCCCACATGATGATCGCCTGCCTGCGAGCGCTGGGCCTGGCGGCGCGCTATGTGTCCGGCTACCTGCTCACCGAGCCGCCGCCCGGGCAGCCGCGGCTGGTTGGTGCCGATGCGTCCCATGCCTGGGTCGCGGTGTGGTGCCCGGGCATGGGCTGGGTCGAGTTCGACCCCACCAACGACGTGCAGCCGGGCCTGGGCCACATCACACTGGCCTGGGGGCGCGATTACGGCGACGTGTGCCCGCTGCGCGGGGTGATCCTGGGCGGAGCCAGCCATGCCGTGGACGTCGCGGTGACGGTAATGCCGGTGGAGGAGGGGAGATGCGGCGACTTGCACGCACCACGATGATGCATCGGATGCCAAGCTGGTGCGCACCAGCGCGGTGCACACGCGGCGATCATGCGCACGCGCCGCATTCCGTGTGGTCCGGTAAGTTGGCACGCTTTCTG
Organism: Thauera linaloolentis 47Lol = DSM 12138; assembly: GCF_000310205.1. Taxonomy (GTDB): domain Bacteria; phylum Pseudomonadota; class Gammaproteobacteria; order Burkholderiales; family Rhodocyclaceae; genus Thauera; species Thauera linaloolentis. The sequence continues at coordinate 5,370 of NZ_AMXE01000008.1, forward strand.
CTGAGATGGCTTGGAAGGGAGTCCAACCATGATCGCAGACAGCAAAATGACCGCCGCGAAACCCTATGACGAAATGCACGCCGCCGACGGCTCGGTCCGGGCGCACTATCTCGGCTACGCCGAATGGCTGGCGGGAATACCGCGCGAGCGCATCGAACGCAAGCGCAGCGAGGCCGACGTCGCCTTTCACCGCGTCGGCATCACCTTCAACGTGTATGGCGCCGAGGGGGGCAAGGAGCGCCTGATTCCATTCGATCTGCTGCCGCGCATCATCCCGGGCGACGAATGGACGGCGCTGGAGGCCGGCCTGCGCCAGCGCGTGAAGGCGCTCAACGCCTTTCTCGCCGACATCTACCACGGCCAGGAGATCCTGCGCGCGGGCCGCATCCCCGCCGACCAGGTGCTGAACAACGCCCAGTTCCGCACCGAGATGAAGGGCGTGGACGTGCCCGGCGGGCTGTACGCGATGATCGCCGGCATCGACCTGGTGCGGGCGGCGGGCGCGGACGGCAAGGGCGAGTACTACGTGCTGGAGGACAACCTGCGCGTGCCCTCGGGGGTCAGCTACCTGATCGAGAACCGCAAGATGATGATGCGGCTGTTCCCCGACCTGTTCTCGCGCTACCGCGTGCAGCCGGTGGAGCACTACCCCGACCTGCTGCTGGAAACCCTGCGCGCCGTGGCGCCGGCCGGCGTGCTCGACCCCACCGCCGTGCTGCTGACGCCGGGTGCCTACAACAGCGCGTATTTCGAGCACAGCTTCCTCGCCCAGCAGATGGGCGTCGAGCTGGTCGAAGGGCAGGATCTGTTCGTCGACGACGACACGGTCTGGATGCGCACCACGCAGGGGCCGCGGCGGGTCGATGTCATTTATCGCCGGCTCGACGACGATTTCCTCGATCCGCAGGTGTTCCGCCCCGATTCCATGCTCGGCGTGCCCGGACTGATGTCGGCCTACCGCGCGGGCCGGGTGACGCTGGCCAACGCCGTCGGCACCGGCGTCGCCGACGACAAGTCGATCTACCCCTACGTGCCGGAGATGGTGCGCTTCTACCTGGGCGAGGCGCCCATCCTCAACAACGTGCCCACCTACATGCTGCGCGAGAAGGACGACCTGGCCTACGTGCTCGACCACCTGCCCGAGCTGGTGGTGAAGGAAGTTCATGGCGCAGGCGGCTACGGCATGCTCGTCGGGCCGGCCGCGACCCGCGCCGAGATCGAGCATTTCCGCCAGCTCATCGTCGCTGCGCCGGAAAAGTACATCGCCCAGCCGACGCTGTCGCTGTCGACCTGTCCGACTTTCGTCGAGGCCGGCATCGCGCCGCGCCACATCGACCTGCGCCCCTTCGTGCTGTCGGGCGGCAAGGAAATCCGCATGGTGCCCGGCGGCCTCACCCGGGTGGCGATGCAGGCCGGCTCGCTGGTGGTGAACTCATCGCAGGGCGGGGGCACCAAGGACACCTGGGTCGTCGGCTGAGCCCGGGCCGAATCCTGTATCCGCATCCGTATCCGATCACGCTGGGAGAACGACCATGCTGAGCCGCACCGCCGACCACCTCTACTGGATGGCGCGCTACACCGAGCGCGCGGAAAACACCGTGCGCATGCTCGACGTTTCGTACCGCATGTCGCTGCTGCCGCGCAACAACGGCAACGGCGACGATGGCTGGGGCGCGATCCTCGCGATCAGCGAACTGACCGAGGCATTCGCCCGCAGCGGCCGGCCGCTGAGCGCGCGCGACGTCATCGATTTCGTCGTGCTCGACCGCGGCAACCCGTCGAGCGTGTGGAACTGCCTGCGCGCGGCGCGCGAGAACGCGCACGCGGTGCGCGGCACGCTGACCGCGGAGATGTGGGAAACCACCAACGCCACCTGGCTCGAGATCCGCGACATGACGCCCGAGAAGCTGCAGGCGACCGACCTGGGCGAATTCTTCGAATGGGTCAAGTTCCGCTCCCACCTGCTGCGTGGCGTCACCTTCGGCACCATGCTGCACGACGACGCCTTCCAGTTCGTGCGCCTGGGGACCTTCCTGGAGCGCGCCGACAACACCGCGCGCCTGCTCGACGTGAAGTACCACAGCTTGTTGCCGCAGCACGAAAGCCCGACCGGCACCACCGACTACTACCAGTGGGGCGCGCTGCTGCGCTCGGTGTCGGCGTTCGAGACCTACCGCCATGTGTATCGCGACGTCATCACCCCCTACAAGGTGGCCGAGCTGCTGATCCTCAACGACGCCATGCCGCGCTCGTTGCACGCCTGCGTCGACGAGGTCAACGACATCCTCGGCCAGATCGCCAACCTGCACTCGGCCGAGGCCGCGCGCCAGGCCGGCGAACTGCACGCCGCACTGCACTACGGCCGCATGGACGACATCTTCGAGACCGGCCTGCACCCTTGGCTCGAACGCTTCCTGGAGCGCATCAACCGCTTGGGGGACCGCATCGGCGACAACTTTCTCGTTCCGGTTGCCGCCTGAACGATTCGTGGCGCCGCCCCCGGCCGGGGTGTCGGAGCGCGGCGCCGAGCAATGACCCGACAGGACCGCCTGCATGACCTATTGCGTTGCGATGTGCCTCGACGAGGGGCTTGTCTGTCTGTCCGACTCCCGCACCAACGCGGGCGTCGACCACATCAACACCTTCCGCAAGATGACCGTCTTCGAGCGCGCCGGCGACCGCGTGCTGGTACTGATGGGCGCTGGCAACCTCGCCATCACCCAGGCGGTCATCAACATCCTGCGCGAGCATGCCGCGGTGCAGGACCGCCAGAGTCTGTGGAACGCGCCGACGATGTTCGAGTGCGCGCGCCTGGTGGGCGACACCATCCGCCGCGTGCACCAGCGCGACGCCGAGGCGCTGCAGCAGTTCGGCGTCGACTTCAACGCGTCCTTCATCCTGTGCGGGCAGATCGCCGACGAGCCGCCGCGGCTGTTCAACATCTATGCCGCCGGCAACTTCATCGAGGCTTCGTGCGACACGCCCTATTTCCAGATCGGAGAATCCAAGTACGGCAAGCCCATCCTCGACCGCGTCGTCCATTGCCGAACCTCGCTCGACGAGGCCGCCAAATGCGCGCTGATCTCGATGGACTCCACGATCCGCTCGAACCTGTCGGTTGGCTTGCCGCTCGACCTGCTGATCTACAAGCGCGACAGCCTGAAGGTGGGGCGCCACGTCAGCATCGATGGCGACAACCCCTATTTCGACATGATCCACAACCAGTGGGGTGCCAGCCTGCGGCGCGTTTTCGCCGAGCTGCCCGATCCTGACTGGACGACCTGGTCGAACGAGGCCGCGCCGCGCCCGTGCCTGCAGGGCGTGGGTGAGCCGGGGGTGTGCGAGCGCGCCGGCAGCGGCGCCTAGCAAGGCATCTTCAATCCTTGCGGGCGGGTGTAACAAAATGCTTGCCTAAATTTATGTTGCAGTGCAACATAAATGCACACCACAGAACTTCTCCGGTGTCACCAGACCAAGGAGCACACCATGACCGCGTCACCCGAAAAAATCCTCGCCACGTTCAAGACCACTGCCGAGGCGCGCGTCAACGACGTGTCTGCCGCCAGTGACAGCCTGTTGTCGACCGTCGAGCACCTCACCGCGTTGAACCTGAACACCACGCGTTCGATTCTCGACGACACGATCGCGTTGAGCCAGGCCGCGCTTGCCGTGCGCGATCCCAGGGCCCTGGCCGCGCTGCAGCTCGGCACCATCACCCCGGCGCTGCAGAAGGGTTTTGCCTATGCCAAGGCATTCACCAGCGTCGCCAGCCAGAGCCAGGCCGAACTGCTGAAGCTGGCCGAGGCGGGCATGTCGCAATGGCTGCAGAGCGTCATCGTGGCGCTCGAGGGCCTCAACCGCAATGTGCCGGTGGGCTCCGACCTCGCCGTCCGGGCGCTGAAGACCGCGGTGGTCAATGCATCGTCGGCCTACGAAGGTGCGACCCAACTGGTCAAGCAGGTGTCCGAAGCCGCACAGGCCAACGTGGATCAGGCCGCCGCAGCCACGGTCGATGCGGTCAGCAAGGGCACGACAGCCACGGCCACGCTGCTGAAGAGCGCCGCCTGACCGATTTCCGCATTTGATTGACCGCTTTGCCGGATGGGAGGAGCCGGCCGGCAGTGCCGGCTTTCTCGCCGGCAGTGCAAAGCGGCAATGCAAAAACGGAACGCCAACCCCGAAGGATTGGCGTTCCGTTTTTTGATGCTTGGCGGAGTGGACGGGACTCGAACCCGCGACCCCCGGCGTGACAGGCCGGTATTCTAACCGACTGAACTACCACTCCGCACTGAACTGCACCGGCAATCTGCCGGCCTGCTTTCCAGCCCGAAAGGGCTGAAACGCCTTGAATTGGCGTCCCCACGGGGATTCGAACCCCGGTTATCGCCGTGAAAGGGCGGTGTCCTAGGCCTCTAGACGATGGGGACTGCGGTACTGCAACCACTTTTACTTCGACTTGGTGGAGGTAAGCGGGATCGAACCGCTGACCTCTTGCATGCCATGCAAGCGCTCTCCCAGCTGAGCTATACCCCCACAACGAGCCGTGCATTGTAGCAAACCACTAACGCTTTTTACAAGATCTTCGGCCTTTGAAAATCTTGCTCAAGCATGGCTCGAACTTGAAGCTGGCGGAGTGGACGGGGCTCGAACCCGCGACCCCCGGCGTGACAGGCCGGTATTCTAACCAACTGAACTACCACTCCGAACTTGCGCGCCTAGTGGAGCGCAAGGATGAAACTGGAGCGGGAAACGAGTCTCGAACTCGCGACCTCAACCTTGGCAAGGTTGCGCTCTACCAACTGAGCTATTCCCGCGTAAACCCTGGACTGCCTGGTGCCCATGGGCAGGATTGAACTGCCGGCCTCTCCCTTACCAAGGGAGTGCTCTACCACTGAGCTACATGGGCAGATCCTGCCTGCTCCCGATCGATCAACTTTCGGGAGCGAAAAGGCCGACCCTTTCGAATCGGCCTTTCATCTATCTGGTGGGGGCACTAGGACTCGAACCTAGGACCAATTGATTAAGAGTCAACTGCTCTACCAACTGAGCTATACCCCCGGTGCCTTGCGGCGGATCGGCGTTTCCGTCGATCAAGAGCCGCGAATTATAGAGAGGCTTGCCATCCGGCGCAATATCCGCGCGGATATTTTTTGATCAGGCCAGGATGCGGCCCGCGCGCCGCCGCGTACCGGCGCCCGCCAGCCCGCCGAGCCCCTGCGCGCCGTGCGCATGGCAGATGGCGCAGGCGAGTGCGTCGGCGGCGTCCGGGCCGGGGCTGGCATCGAGCGCCAGCAGGCGCTGCACCATGTGCTGCACCTGTTCCTTGGCCGCCTTGCCGTAGCCGACCACCGACTGCTTGACCTGCAGCGCGGTGTACTCGGCCACCGGCAGTTCGCAGGAGACGGCGCCGCAGATCACCGCGCCGCGCGCCTGGCCCAGCAGCAGCGTCGATTGCGGGTTGACGTTGACGAAGACCTTCTCGACCGCGACCACGTCGGGCCGGTAGGTGGCGATGACTTCGCGCACGCCGTCGAGCAGGGTCTTGAGGCGGCCGGGCAGTTCGCCGTCCTGGGTCTTGATGCAGCCGCTGGCGACGTAGCGCAACTGGCTGCCGAGCTGGTCCACCAGGCCGAAACCGGTGATGCGCAGCCCCGGGTCCAGCCCCAGGATGCGGGTGGCGACGCTGCGCGAGGCGGAGGGTGCGGCGCTCAAGTCTGCACGGCGGTGCCGCTGACGCACACCATCAGCATGCCGTTGTCCGCGCCGAGCACTTCGTAGTCCACGTCGATACCGATGATCGCGTTGGCGCCGAGCTTCTTCGCTTCGGCCTGCATCTCGTCCATCGCGATGCGGCGGGCGTCGGACAGCGTGCGTTCGTAGGCGCCGGCACGGCCGCCGACGACGTTGCGGATCGACGCGAACATGTCCTTGAAGATGTTCGCGCCGATGATGGCTTCGCCGTTGACGACCCCCAGATACTGGCGCACCGGGCGGTTCTCGAGCGTGGAAGTGGTGGTCATCAGCATGGTCCGTTCTCCGCTGTGGGGGAAGCCGCATTCTAGCCCTTGCGCGCCAGCCATACGCCAGCCACGGCCACGCCCATGCCGGCGAGCGCGATGCCGGTCAGCGTCTCGCCGAACATCGCCCAGGCGATCAGCGCGGTGGTCGGCGGCGTGAGGTAAAACAGGCTGGCGACGTTGACCGCGCTGCCGCTGCGGATGAGCAGATTGAGCAGGCTGATCGCGCCCAGCGACAGCACCAGCACCAGCCACAGCAGGGCGAAGATGAATTCGCCGCTCCAGTCGATGGCCATCGTTTCGGTCTGGCTGGCGATCAGTGCGGTGACGGCCAGCGTGGGCAGGAATTGCACCACCGAGCCGGTGCGCAGGTCGAAGCGCGGGCAAAAGCGCTTCTGGTACAGGGTGCCGGCGGTGATGCCGACCAGCGCCGCCAGCGCCGGCGCCAGCATGTGCAGCAGGGCGCCGGACGCGACGCCGTCCATCGTTGCCTTGCTGCCGACGACCAGGCCGACGCCGGCAAAGCCCATCGCCAGCCCCAGCCATTGCCGCGGCGAGACGCGTTCGCCCAGCAGCAGGCCGGCGCAGGCCGCAGTCAGCAGCGGCTGCATGCCCACCACCAGCGCCGACACACCGGCGGGCAGGCCGCGATCGATGGACATGAACACGCCGCCCAGGTACAGCGCGTGCACCAGCAGGCCGGTGACGCCGATGTGGAAGGCCTCACGCGGGCTGGCGGGCCAGGGCGCGCGCATCGCCAGCGCCAGTGCCGTCATCAGCGTGATCACGAGCACGTAGCGGGCGAGCAGGAAGGTCAGGGGCTCGGCATAGGGCAGGCCGAACTTGGCGCCGATGAAGCCGGTGCTCCACAACAGCACGAACAGCAGCGGGGTCAGGCGCTGGGCCCAGGAAGCAGGAGAGGCGGGATGCGGCATGATCGGGTGGCGGGGCCGGCGGAAAAAAGAAAGCGGCGCCGGGCGCCGCTCTCGGATTCTTGCGGATCGATCGGCGACAGCTTACTCGCCGATTTCCGCCGAAGTGTAGACCTCCTGCACGTCGTCCAGGCTTTCCAGCGCGTCGAGCAGCTTCTGCATGCGCACGGCTTCGTCGCCGGCCAGTTCGATGGCGTTTTCCGGCTTCATCGTCACTTCGCCGAATTCGGCGGTGAAGCCGGCCTTTTCCAGCGCTTCCTTCACCGTGGTGAATTCCCACGGGCCGGTGACGACCTCGATCGAGCCGTCCTCGTTGGTGACGACGTCCTCGGCGCCGGCTTCGAGCGCGGCTTCCATCAGCGCATCCTCGTCGGTGCCGGGGGCGAACAGCAACTGGCCGCAGTGCTTGAACTGGAAGGCCACGCAGCCGTCGGTGCCCATGTTGCCGCCGTACTTGGAGAAGGCGTGGCGCACGTCGGCGACGGTGCGGGTCTTGTTGTCGGTCAGGCAGTCGACGATGATCGCCGAGCCGCCGATGCCGTAGCCCTCGTAGCGCGTTTCCTCGTAGGTGACGCCTTCGAGTTCGCCGGTGCCCTTCTTGATCGCGTTGTCGATCTTGTCCTTGGGCATGTTGACGCCCTTGGCCTTGTCCACCGCCAGGCGCAGGCGCGGGTTGAAGCCGGGGTCGCCCCCGCCCATCTTGGCGGCGACGGTGATTTCCTTTGCCAGCTTGGAGAATGCGGCGCCGCGCTTTTCGTCCTGGCGCCCCTTGCGGTGCTGAATATTGGCCCACTTCGAATGACCAGCCATATGACCCTCGATACTGCCGTAAGCGATTGAAAGTTGCGCAGTATACAACCCGGGGGCGGCAGGCCGCACGCGGCATCGTGCCGTTCGTCCCGCGGTGCGTGCGGCCACGTCGCGGGGGGCAGCGTGCGCCTGATAAACTCGGGGGCGATGCGGGCAGCCCCCGCGACGACCACGTGACCATTCCGGAGTGATGCGATGACCGAAGCGCTGCTGATTGCCAAGACCGCCGACAAGGAGGTTCTCCTGCTGCCGCGCCTGGCCAACCGCCACGGGCTCATCACCGGCGCCACCGGCACCGGCAAGACGGTGACCTTGCAGAAGCTGGCGGAGTCCTTCGCCGCCATCGGCGTGCCGGTCTTCATGGCCGACGTCAAGGGCGACCTCTCCGGCATCGGCGCGGCGGGGACGAAATCCGACAAGCTGATGCAGCGCCTGGCCGCGATCGGCATCACCGAATATGCGCCGCGCGCCAATACCGCGGTGTTCTGGGACGTGTTCGGCGAACAGGGCCACCCGGTGCGCGCCACCATCTCCGACATGGGGCCGCTGCTGATTTCCCGCCTGCTCAATCTCAACGACACCCAGACCGGCGTGCTGACGCTGGTGTTCAAGGTCGCCGACGACAACGGCCTGCTGCTGCTCGACCTGAAAGACCTGCGCGCGATGGTGCAGTACGTGGGCGAGAACGCGAAGACCTTCACCACCGAATACGGCAACATCTCCACCGCCTCCATCGGCGCCATCCAGCGCAACCTGCTGGCGCTGGAAGAGCAGGGCGGCGATGTGTTCTTCGGCGAGCCGATGCTCGACATCGCCGACCTGATGCAGACCGATGCCGACGGCCGCGGCGTCATCAACGTGCTCGCCGCCGACCGCCTGTACCACTCGCCCAAGCTGTATTCCACCTTCCTGCTGTGGATGCTGTCCGAACTGTTCGAGCAGTTGCCGGAAGTGGGCGACCTCGACAAGCCGAAGATGGTGTTCTTCTTCGACGAAGCCCACCTGCTGTTCAACGACGCGCCCAAGGCGCTGATCGAGAAGATCGAGCAGGTCGTGCGCCTGATCCGCTCCAAGGGCGTAGGGGTGTATTTCGTCACCCAGAACCCGCTCGACGTGCCCGAGACCGTGCTCGGCCAGCTCGGCAACCGCGTGCAGCACGCGCTGCGCGCCTTCACCCCGCGCGACCAGAAGGCGGTCAAGACCGCCGCCGACACCATGCGCCCCAACCCGGCCTTCGACGCCGCGGCGGCGATCACCGAGCTGGGCGTGGGCGAGGCGCTGGCGTCCTTCCTCGACGACAAGGGGCGGCCGCAGGTGACCGAACGCTGCTTCGTCATCGCGCCGGATTCGCGCCTCGGGCCGCTGAGCACGGCGGAGCGCCAGGCGGCGGTCACCGGTTCGGTCATCTACGGCCATTACGAGAAGGCGGTCGACCGCGAATCGGCCTACGAAATCCTGCGCGCCCAGGCCGACAGCAAGGCCGCCGCCTCGGCGCAGGCGAAACCGGGCGCAGCCGGCGGTGGTGATAGTGGCAGTGCGCTCAACGACATTCTGTTCGGCTCCACCGGCCCGCGCGGCGGCCAGCGCGACGGCCTGGTGCAGATCGCGGCGAAGACGGTGACGCGCACCATCGGCAGCAACCTGGGCCGCCAGATCGTGCGCGGCCTGCTCGGCTCCTTGCTCGGCGGCAAACGCTGAGGAGCGCCATCGGTGATCTTGCGCGGTAGTAGCGCCGGGCTCGGCTTCGCGGTGCTGGGCGCGGTGGGTTTTTCGTTCAAGGCGATCCTGGTCAAGCTCGCCTACCGCCATGGCGTCGATGCCGAAACCCTGCTGGCACTGCGCATGGCGTTTTCGCTGCCCTTCTTCCTGGTCATGGGCGTGCTCGCCAGCCGCAGCGCGGCTTCGCCGCTGAGCGGCGGCGACTGGGGCTGGATGGCGGGGCTGGGCTTCTTCGGCTACTACCTCGCCAGTTATCTCGACTTTCTCGGCCTGGACTACATCAGCGCGGCGCTCGAACGGCTGATCCTGTTCAGCTACCCGACCATCGTCATCGTGCTGTCGGCGCTCTTCCTCGGCAAGCGCATCACTGCGCGTACCGTGTGGGCCCTGGCGCTGTGCTATCTGGGCATCGGTTTCGCCGTCGGGCACGACCTGCGGATATCGGGCGAGTTCGGCGACGTTGTGCTCGGCAGCGTGCTCGTGTTCGCCAGCGCGGTGAGCTATGCGCTGTACCTGATGGGCAACGGCCAGGTGGTCGGCCGCCTGGGTTCGGCGCGCGTCACTGCCTTTGCCAGCACTTTCGCCTGTGTGTTCAGCCTGGTGCAGTTCTTCGCGCTGCGGCCGGCGGAGGCGCTGTTCGCGCAGCCCTGGCAGGTGTACGGCCTGTCGCTGGCGATGGCGGTGTTCAGCACCGTGGCGCCGGTGTGGCTGGTGTCGGAGGCGATCCGCCGCCTGGGGGCGGGGCCGGTGTCGCTGACCGGCACGCTGGGGCCGGCGATCACGATCCTGCTCGGCTGGCTGATGCTGGACGAGGCAATCGGCCTCGCCCAGCTGGCCGGTACGGTGATGGTGGTGGCGGGCGTGTTGGTGATGGCGCGCCAGCGCGGCTGAGGCGTGCTGCGGCCGGGGTCAGCGCGCGAGTCCCAGCCGTTTGCAGATCTCGGTGGTCGGGCCGGCCATGTTCATGCTGTAGAAATGCAGGCCGGGCGCGCCCGCGGCGATCAGCTTCTCGCACAGGTGGGTGACGACGTCGAGGCCGAAGGCACGGATCGAGTCGGTATCGTCGCCGTAGCTCTCGAAGGTCTTGCGCATCCAGCGCGGGAGCTCGGCGCCGCAGGCGTCCGAGAAGCGCGCCAGCTTGCTGAAGCTGCCGATCGGCATGATGCCGGGCACGATGGGGATGTCGATGCCCATCCCGCGTACCGTGTCGACGAAATACAAGTAGGCGTCGAGGTTGTAGAAGTACTGCGTGATCGCCGAATTGGCGCCGGCTTCGGCCTTGCGCTTGAAGGCGAGCAGATCGTCCTGCGGGCTGCGCGCCTGCGGGTGCCATTCCGGGTAGGCGGCGACTTCGATCTGGAAGCGGTCGCCGGTTTCCGCGCGGATGAACGCCACCAGTTCGTTGGCATAGCGGAATTCGCCAGGGTCGACCACGCCCGAGGGCAGGTCGCCGCGCAGCGCGACGACGCGGCGGATGCCGGCGCCGATGTATTCCTGCAGGATTTCGCGGATGTTGTCGCGGGTGGAGCCGACGCAGGACAGGTGGGGCGCGGCCTCGAAGCCGGCGGCGGCGATTTCCTTCACCGTGGCGAAGGTGCGCTCGCGCGTCGAACCGCCGGCGCCATAGGTGACGGAGAAGAAGGCCGGCTTCAGCGCCGCCAGCTTGTCGCGCGTGGCGCGCAGCTTCTCTGCGCCCTCGGCCGTGGTGGGTGGGAAAAATTCGATCGAGATTTCGGTGCTGTTCATGGCGTGTCGGGGTGGATGCCGCCGCCCGGTGTGCGGATGGCGTGGAAGAAGAATTCGCGGTTGCCGTCGCCGCCGGTGATCGGCGAGTCGAACCAGTCGAGAAGGGTGAGCCCGGCCGCGTGCGCGGCGGCGCGTAGTTTTGTCTCGACCTCGGCGTACAAGGCGGTATCGCGCACGATGCCGCCCTTGCCGAGGCCTTGCGGGCCGACCTCGAACTGCGGCTTGACCAGCGCCAGCACGTGGCCGTCCGCGGACAGCAAGGCGGGCCACTGCGGCAGCAGCAGCGTCAGTGAGATGAAGCTGGCGTCACACACCAGCAGGTCGAAGCCGCGTGGCGGAAAATGCTCGCCCAGATCGGCAGCGCCGAGCTGGCGGGCATTTATGCCTTCGAGCGTGACGCAGCGCGGCTCCTTGCACAGGCGCGGATGCAACTGGCCGTGGCCGACCTCCACCCCCACCATGCGGTGCGCGCCGGCCTGCAGCAGGCAGTCGGTGAAGCCGCCGGTGGACTGGCCGATGTCGAGGCAGACCGCGCCGCGCACGTCGAGCCCGCTATGTGCGAGCGCACCTTCGAGCTTGAGCGCGCCGCGCGACACGAAGCGGTCGCTGTCGTCCGGCGCCACCTGCAGCCGCGCGGAAGCGGGCAGTTCCTGCGCGGGTTTGGCCACCGGTCGGCCGTCCCAGCTCACCCGCCCGGCTTCGATCAGCGCCCGCGCCGCGGTGCGCGATGGGGCCAGCCCTTGCGTCACCAGCAACTGGTCGGCGCGTGGTTGGCCGTGGCGCGTGGCTGGTGCCCTGGTGGCTCCGGCTGCCTCGCGTGACTGCCCTTGGCGGGCATGGAAGGAGTTCATGGACAAGGTGTTGGCTCAACCGAGAAAAGGGTTGAACACCATCACGCCGTCGTAGTTCTGACCATGCTTGAGGTCTTCACTGATGACGGTGTGGGCGCCCAGGCGGCCGGCGGCGCACAGGATGGCCGCATCCCAATGGCTGAGGTGCCAGCGCTCGCGCAAGGCCAGTGCCTCCAGCACCAGTTCCCGGTCCATGGGCTGCACCGGGCGGTGGCCCGCGAACTGCTCCACCAGGCGGCGCGGCGCATCCGCCGGAAGGCCGTGGCGGGGCTGCCGGGCGTTGGCGTAGAACTCCATCAGCACCTGGGTGGATAGGCCCCAGTCGGTGCTTGCCACCCAATCCCGCGCCAGCGCCCGCCGGCCGGCGTGGTCGGCGGCGAGCGAGGTCGCGTAGATCAGGATGTTGGTATCCAGGAAGTAGTTCGGATTCATCGGCGGTAGGCGGCGTGCCGTTCCTGCACGAGGTGATCGATTTCGCGCGTCAGGCCTCGATCGTTGGCCTGCTCGCGGCTCAGCAGAGGCGCATCGCCCCAATGCGTGCCAGCGACGATGCGATCGAGTTCGGCGAGCAAGTCGTCCGATTCTTCCGCGCGCGCAGGCGCTATCTGCAGGTTTGCACTCGGTTCCGGCGACATTGCTCCGAGCGGGCTGTCCTGAGTCGCCAGCAAGGTTTCCAGCGTGTGCATCAGCTCGCCCTGGATGGAGCGATGGTTGCGCGCGGCCAGCGCCCGCAAGCGTGCGGCAAGCTCGTCGGGCACTTGCTTGATCGTCAAGGTCACGGGCATGAGTTGGCCTCCAATGGTTCCAATATGGTTCCATTTATAGCCCCATTATGGCTGGCGAGGGTGCCGGTATCAAGCTGCCCCGCGGGCATTGCCGCAGGGCAGTCCTGGATCAATAGCGGTAGTGCTCGGGCTTGTACGGCCCTTCCACCGGTACGCCGATGTAGTCGGCCTGGGCCTGGCTCAGCACGGTCAGCTTGGCGCCGATCTTCTTCAGGTGCAGGCGGGCGACCATTTCGTCGAGCTGCTTGGGCAGCACGTAGACGCCGACCGGGTATTCGCCGGTCTTGGTGAACAGCTCGATCTGCGCCAGCGTCTGGTTGGCGAAGGAGTTGCTCATGACGAAGCTGGGGTGGCCGGTGGCGCAGCCCAGGTTCACCAGGCGGCCTTCGGCCAGCAGGATGATGCGCTTGCCGTCCGGGAAGATGATGTGGTCGACCTGCGGCTTGATGTTCTCCCACTCGTACTGGCGCAGGCTGGCGACTTCGATCTCGGAGTCGAAGTGGCCGATGTTGCACACGATGGCGTTGTTCTTCATCGCCGCCATGTGGTCGTGGGCGATCACGCCGACGTTGCCGGTGGTGGTGACGAAGATGTCGCCGAGCGCGGCGGCTTCATCCATGGTGACCACGCGGAAGCCTTCCATCGCCGCCTGCAGCGCGCAGATCGGGTCGATCTCGGTGACCCACACGGTGGCGCCGAGGCCGCGCAGGGACTGCGCGCAGCCCTTGCCCACGTCGCCGTAGCCCAGCACCACGCCGATCTTGCCGGCGATCATCACGTCGGTGGCGCGCTTGATGCCGTCGACCAGCGATTCGCGGCAACCATAGAGGTTGTCGAACTTGGACTTGGTGACCGAGTCGTTGACGTTGATGGCCGGGAACTTGAGTTCGCCCCGGGCGTGCATCTGGTACAGGCGGTGCACGCCGGTGGTGGTTTCCTCGGTGACGCCCTTGATCTGTGCCAGGCGGGTGGAATACCAGGCCGGGTCGGTCTTCAGCTTGGCCTTGATGGAGGCGAACAGCACCTCGGCCTCTTCGCTGTCCGGTTTGTCGAGCACCGACAGATCTTTTTCCGCACGTGCGCCCAGGTGCAGCAGCAGCGTGGCGTCGCCGCCGTCGTCGAGGATCATGTTGCTGTAGCCGCCGTCGCTCCACTCGAAGATGCGGTGGGTGTAGTTCCAGTAGTCCTCCAGCGACTCGCCCTTGACGGCGAACACCGGCACGCCGGAAGCGGCGATGGCGGCGGCGGCGTGGTCCTGGGTGGAGAAAATGTTGCACGAGGCCCAGCGCACCTCGGCGCCGAGCGCGGTCAGCGTCTCGATCAGCACCGCGGTCTGGATGGTCATGTGCAGCGAGCCGGTGATACGCGCGCCCTTGAGCGGCTGCCTGGCCGCGTACTCCTCGCGGATGGCCATCAGGCCGGGCATTTCGGTTTCGGCGATGCGGATTTCCTTGCGGCCCCAGTCGGCGAGCGACAGGTCGGCGACCACGCAATCCTTGGTGTCAGCCACAGCGTTCATGTGATGCTCCGTGCTATGGCCGGGGGGAAGGGGGAAGAACAGTCGGCTCACCCGGCATCCCGAACCCGGCAAGGTTGAGGAAAGAAACGCAAGAGGCGTTTCGGGCGAGCGCCGTTCGAACCGCGGCGGCTTGCCCGCGGGTTTCCGAGCCTGGGGGCCTGGGCTGAATTGCCCGGCGCCTCGCAGCGCTCCTCGGAAGAACTGCAATTATAGCTGGGGATTCGTGGGTTTGCGGCTAGATGTGCGGCAGAGAAGGCAGCTGGGGGCGGGCATTGCATGAAAGGCGCGGAGAGATGTATCGGGCGTGACGCCGTGCCTACAGGTTTTCATCGGATTGCCGATATCTTCGATAAGAATGTGCTTATTTATTTTCCTTATCCATCCTGGGGCGCTGCCGTGGTGGCGGGCCGCCCCGGACCAAGTGCAAGAGAGCGAACATGGCGCTGAAAACACTGTCCGTCCGGTCGCAGCTGGTGTTGCTCGCGGTGGCAACCTGCAGCTTGCTCGTGCTCGCCCTGGGCGGGGCGCTGTGGCAGATGCAGGCGGGAGGCGAGCGCCTGTCCGGCTTCATCGATACCGAACTTGCCGTCGAGCGGGACGTCATGCGCGCCTATGCGAACGGCCTCCAGATGGGGCAGGCGCTGCGCAATATCCTGCTCGACCCGGCCAACCCGAAGGCCTATGAGAATTTCGACGGGGCGAAGAAACTGTTCGACGAGGCGCTCGCCCAGGTCGTGGGGCGGGCACGAGTGCTCGAAGGCGGCGCCGAGGCCGCGGACAGGATGCAGGAGATCGTCCGGCGCTGGGGGCCACTGCAGGCGCGGGTGATCGAGAACGTGCGGGCGGGCGATTCGGCGGCTGCACGGGGGGTGTTGGTGCAGGGTGAAACGCCGGCCTGGCGAGAGATCCGCGCCGAACTGCTGAAGCAGATCGCCCATCTCGAGCAAGTGACGAGCAGCATGCGCACGGAATCGGCGCAGGCGCTGGAGCGTGGCCGCCTGATGGTGGCGGTGCTGGGCGGGATCGCGCTGTTGGTGTGCGTGCTGACATCGGTGTCCGTGACCCGTAGCCTGCTCGGGCGTTTGGGCGGCGAGCCGGCCTATGCGGCGGCGGTCGCGCGTCGTATTGCCGATGGCGACCTGCAGCAGCCGGTCGTGGTCGAGGGGGGCGATGCGCGCAGCCTGCTCGTCGCGATGCGGGACATGCAGGCGGGGCTGGAGGCGATCATACGCGGCATCCGCGCCGATGCCGGCCGGCTCGTGAGCGCGGCGGAGGCGCTGCGCAGCAATGAGGAAAAGGTTGCCGCGGCATCGCTGGCGCAGACCGACGCGGCACAGGCGATTGCCGCGTCGGTCGAGCAACTGAGCACCAGCATTTCCGTGGTGGCCGAGCATGCCGGGGATGCCGATCGCCTCAGCGGCGACTCGGAGGGGCAGGTCAGGGCCAGCGTCGCGGTCATCAATCAGGCGGTGGCGACGATCGGCCAGGTCGCGCAGCGCATGAGCGCCTCCGCTGCGGTCGTGGCGGACCTGGGCGTCAGCGCGGACAGCATCTCCAGCATCGCGCAGGTCATCGAGGGGGTTGCGGAGCAGACCAACCTGCTGGCGCTGAATGCCGCGATCGAGGCGGCGCGGGCCGGCGAGCAGGGGCGGGGCTTTGCCGTGGTTGCCGACGAAGTGCGCAAGCTCGCCGAGCGCACCCGCCAGTCGACGCACGAGATCAACGCGATGATCGAGCGTGTGCAGGTCAATGCGCGCCAGGCGGTGGAAACGATGGAGGACGGCCGCAGGTTGGCCGGGCAGGGCGCTGAAAGCGCCGAGCAGGCGCGCGTCGCGGTCGCCGCGCTGGAGGGAGGCGCCACGCAGGTGCGCGAAGTCGTCGGCTCGATCGACACGGCCTTGGCCGAGCAGCGCCAGGCCAGTACCGAGATTGCCCGCAGCGTCGAGCACATCGCGCGCATGAGCGAGGAAAGCCATGGCGCGACGCGGGATTCGCTGCAGTGCGCTGGGGAACTGACGCAGCTTGCCGACGCGCTCGAGCAGGCGGTACGCCGCTTCCGCGTATCGGCCTGAAGACCGCGCTGGAGGCTCGGCCGGCGCAGAAAAAAGCGCCCCCGGCCGTTATGGCGGGGGGCGCGTGTCGTGCCCGGGGTGGGCCGCTGGATCAGAGCCCGGCGTCGGCCCTCAGCGCCGCGGCCTTGTCGGTCCGCTCCCAGCTGAATTCCGGTTCGTCGCGGCCGAAGTGGCCGTAGGCGGCGGTCTTGGAGTAGATCGGACGCAGCAGGTCGAGCGTCTGGATGATGGCTTTCGGACGCAGGTCGAAGTGTTTTCCGACCAGTGCCACGATCTTCTCGTCGGCGACCTTGCCGGTGCCGAAGGTGTTGACCATCAGCGACACCGGGCGGGCCACGCCGATGGCGTAGGCGACCTGAACTTCGCAGCGGTCGGCGAGGCCTGCGGCGACGATGTTCTTCGCCACGTAGCGGCCGGCGTAGGCCGCCGAGCGGTCGACCTTGGAGGGGTCCTTGCCCGAGAAAGCGCCGCCGCCGTGGTGAGCCGCGCCGCCGTAGGTGTCGACGATGATCTTGCGCCCCGTCAGGCCGCAGTCGCCGTGCGGGCCGCCGACCACGAAGCGGCCGGTGGGGTTGACCAGGTAGCGCACCTTGCCCTGGATCAGTTCCTTGGGCAGTACCGGCTTGACGATGTGCTCGACCACTGCTTCGTGGATCTGGGACTGCGTGACGTCCGGGTCATGCTGGGTGGAGACGACCACGGTGTCGATCGCGACCGGCTTGCCATCGACGTACTTCACCGTGATCTGGCTCTTGGCGTCCGGCCGCAGCCACGGCAGCCGCCCGTCCTTGCGCACTTCGGCCTGGCGCTGCATGATGCGGTGCGCATAGTGAATCGGCAGCGGCATCAGGCTGGGAGTCTCGCTCGTGGCGTAACCGAACATGATGCCCTGGTCGCCGGCGCCCTGGTCGAGCGGGTCGTCGTTGGCGTTGTTGACGCCCTGGGCGATGTCGGGCGACTGGCGGTTGATCGCCGCCAGCACGGCGCAGCTCTTGTAGTCGAAGCCGATGTCGGAGTTGTCGTAGCCGATGCGGCGGATGACGTCCTGCGCGATCTCGCGGTAGTTGGGGTGGGCGGTGGTGGTGATTTCGCCCGAGATCACCACCAGGCCGGTCGAGACAAGGGTTTCGCAGGCGACGCGCGCCTTCGGGTCTTCGGCCAGGATGGCGTCGAGCACGCTGTCGGATACCTGGTCCGCGACCTTGTCCGGATGGCCTTCGGAAACGGACTCGGACGTAAACAGAAATTCAGCCATGTTGTTTGCTCCAGAAACAAAAAATCCCCGATCAGCCAATGACTTGCGTCTGCGGCCAGCTCCGGGGATCTTGTCGGGCAGCCGACGCTTTAGCAGTATTTCTGCGCGCTTCGGCAGATGCGCGCACCCGCCCTGCAAGTTGTCGATTTAACTCGGCGGAGTGGCTGGATTATAGACCGGGATCGCCGGGTGTGTAAGCATTCGAGGCTGGGCGCAACGTGATCGATTGCGCAAGCCTTGGCGCGGGGCGGCTTCGCCGCTGCGTTTTCTTCCTCTGTTTCTGCACACCTGTCCTGGGTCCGATTCCGACGTGCTGGTCGATCTTTCGTTTCGTCTCCTGTCTCGCCTGCCGTTGTCCTGGTTGCACCGCCTGGGCGGCTGGGCCGGCTGGCTGGTCTATCACGCCTCGCCCTCGTATGCGCGGCGCCTGCGCGCCAACCTGTTCAATGCGCTCGGCCGCGAGGATGACGCGGTGCTGCGTGCCGCGATCGCCGAAGCCGGCCGCCAGGCACTGGAGCTGCCGTGGATCTGGCTGCGTCCGGCCGATGAAGTGGTGGCCAGCGCGGTACGCACCGAGGGCTGGGAACTGGTCGAGCAGGCGCGCGCGGAAGGTGCCGGCATCCTGTTCATCACGCCGCACCTGGGCTGTTTCGAGATCACCGCGCAGTGCATCGCGGCAAGGATACCGATCACCGTGCTCTACCGCCCGCCGCGCAAATCCGCGCTGCAGCCGCTGATGGAGGCGGGCAGGGCGCGCGGCCAGATGCGCACCGCGCCGGCCGACCTGTCGGGCGTGCGCAAGCTGGTGAAGACGCTGCGCGGCCACGAGGCGGTGGGCATGCTGCCCGACCAGGTGCCGGGCGAGGGCGAAGGCGTGTGGACACCCTTTTTCGGCAAGCCCGCGTGGACGATGACGCTGGCGGCGCGGCTGGCCGCGGTAAAGGGCGTGCGCGTGATCTACACCTGGGCCGAGCGCCTGCCGCGCGGCGAGGGCTACCTGTTCCGCCTGCAGGCGCCGACCGAGGCGCTGAGCGGCGAGCTGGAGACGGATGTGGCGATCATCAACCGCGAGGTGGAGCGCATCATCCTGCAATGCCCGCAGCAATACCTGTGGGGCTACAACCGCTACAAGCAGCCGCGGGGCGGGGAGGCGGGCCAATGAGCCGTCTTGCCATCGGTTTGTTCTGGCTGTTGCACTGGCTGCCGCTGACGGTGCTGTCGCGCATCGGCGAGGCGTTCGGCCTGCTGCTCTACGTGTTCGTGGTGCCGCGGCGCAAGGTGGTGCTGATCAACCTGCGGCTGTGCTTTCCCGAACTGTCCGAAGCCGAACGCCGCGCACTGGCGCGGCGCCACTTTGCCGCCAATGGGCGCAGCGTGCTCGAACGCGGCCTGGCGTGGTGGGCCGGCCCCGCGCGCCTGCGCCGGCTGGTGCGCATCGAAGGGCTCGACCGCCTGCAGGCGCTGAAGGCGGCGGGCACGCCGGTGATCCTGCTCACGCCGCATTTCGTCGGCCTCGACATGGCTGGCACGCGCTTGTCGATGGAAGGCGATTTCGTCAGCGTCTACGCGCCGCAGAAGAACAAGGTCTTCGACCGCTGGCTGCACCATGGCCGCAGCCGCTTCAACGATCAGTTGCTGCTCGCGCGCACCGACGGCGTGCGCGCCACCGTGAAGGCGATGAAGTCCGGCCGCCCGCTGTACTACCTGCCCGACCTCGACTATGGCCGCAAGGAATCCATCTTCGTGCCCTTCTTCGGCGTGCAGACCGCCACCATCACCGGCCTGCCGCGGCTGGCGCGGCTGGCGGGCGCGGCCGTGATGCCCAGCGTGGTGCGCATGCTGCCTGGCGGCGGGGGCTACGTGCTGGAACTCGGCGAGCCCTGGGCGGGTTATCCATCGGACGACGTCGAGGCCGATACCCGGCGCATGAATGCCTGGCTCGAAGGCGTGGTGCGCACCATGCCCGAGCAGTATTACTGGGTGCATCGCCGCTTCAAGACCCGCCCCGAGGGCGAGCCGCGTATCTATTGATGTCCCGCTGTGGACGCTGGTCGGAGGGTGAAGGACAATCGCGGCTCGCGGACGGCGTGCGTCCGTCCTGCCATGGAATTGCGATGAAACTGCGCTTCACCAAGATGCACGGCCTCGGCAACGACTTCGTCGTCATCGACGCGACCCGTGCGCCGGTCGAACTCACGCCCGCGCGCGTCGAGGCGATCGCCGACCGCCATTTCGGCGTTGGCTGCGACCAGTTGCTGGTGGTCGAGCCGGCGACGCAGGCGGGGGTCGATTTCCGCTATCGCATCTTCAATGCCGATGGCGGCGAAGTGGAGCAGTGCGGCAATGGCGCACGCTGCTTCGTCCGCTTCGTGCACGACAAAGGCCTGAGCGAAAAGCGCGAGCTCCGCGTCGAGACGTGCTCGGGCATCATCGCCCCGCGCCTGCGCGACGATGGCCTGGTGACCGTAGACATGGGCGTGCCCGAACTGGCGCCGGCCAGGATCCCCTTCGTCTCCGATTCCGATGCCGTCGTGCAACCCCTGCAGGTGGGCGGGGACACGCTGGCGATCACCGCGGTGTCGATGGGCAACCCGCATGCGGTGCAGGTCGTGGCCGACGTCGATGCCGCGCCGGTGGCCGGGCAGGGGGCGCTGATCGAGCGCCATGCGCGCTTTCCGGCGCGGGTCAATGCCGGCTTCATGCAAGTGGTGGATTCGCACCATGTGCGTCTGCGCGTGTTCGAACGCGGCGCGGGCGAGACACTGGCCTGCGGCACGGGCGCCTGCGCCGCGGTGGTCGCCGGCATCCTGCGCGGGCTGGTGGAGTCGCCGGTACGGGTCGACACCCGTGGCGGCGAACTCGAGATCGCCTGGGCCGGGCCGGGGGCGCCGGTGCTGATGACCGGACCCGCAGTGACCGTTTTCGAGGGCGAGGTGGAGCTTGATTGACGGCGCGGCCGACGGCCCGCCGGCATCCTGGTTGCCGCCCGCCGAACCGTTGATGCCGGGCGGCCTTGGCGCCCGGCCGGAGTGATGACATGAATGCCGACGACGTCGCCCGCTATCTGCGCGACAACCCCGATTTCCTCGTGCAGCACGGCGAGTTATTCACCCGGCTCACCGTGCCGCACCCGCAGCACGGCGGCCAGGCCATCTCGCTCGCCGAGCGCCAGCTCCATGCGCTGCGCGACAAGATCCGCCAGCTCGAGTTGAAGCTTGCCGAGCTGATCCGCTTCGGCGAAGAGAACGACGACATCAGCACCAAGGTGCATCGCCTCGCCGCCGCGCTGATCGAGGCCGGCGGCGCGGATGCCGTCCGTCGTGTGCTGGTCGGCAGTCTGCAGGAAGACTTCTCGGTGCCGCACGTCGCGCTCGAAACCTGGGGGCTGCCGGGCGATGCCTCGCATCTCGGCGAGGCGCTCCGCCGCCAGCTCGATGCGCTGCGCAATCCTTATTGCGGCGCGCCCGAGAACATCGAACTGCTGGCCTGCTTCGGCGAGGTGGCGCCGCACGTGCGCTCCGTCGCGCTGATTCCGCTGCGGCGCCAGGGCGCTGCTTTCGGCGTGCTGGCGCTGGGCAGTGCCGAGGCCGAACGCTTCTATGCCGATATGGGGACGCTCTACCTCGGGCGCATCGGCGAACTGGCGGCGGCGGCGCTGTCCACCTCCCGCGCTTGAGATGAATGCGGCTCGGGGCGTGAAGCCGGCGGCTGTGCCCGACCCCGAGGCGGCAGCGGTCCCCTTGCCGCCCGAGGCCGAAGCCTGGCTGGGCTGGCTCGCCAGCCAGCGCCGCGCCGCAGGGCTGACCCTGCAGGCTTACCGCCGCGACCTCCAGGCCCTGCTGCGCCTCGCCGACGGCCGAGGGCTCGCGACGCTGGCGCCGCACGACATCCGCCGCTTTGTCGGGCGCCTGCACGGGGAAGGCTTGTCCGGGCGCTCGATCGCGCGCCACCTCAGCGCCTGGCGGGGGTTCTACCGCTGGCTGGTGCGCCACCAGGGCCTGGCGGCCAATCCGGTGGATGGCATCCGGGCGCCGAAGTCGGCCGTCACGCTGCCACGCGCGCTGTCGCCCGACCAGGCGCAGGCCCTGCTCGAGGGCGAGGCCGAAGGGCTGCTCGAAATGCGCGATCTGGCGATGTTCGAGCTGTTTTATTCGTCGGGCCTGCGCCTTGCCGAGCTGGCCGCGCTCGATGTCGGTGGCGGCCTCGATCTGGCCGAGGCGATGGTGACGGTGACCGGCAAGCGCCAGCGCCAGCGCAGCGTACCGGTGGGCGGCAAGGCGCTGGATGCCCTGCGTGCATGGCTGGCGGCGCGGGAGCAGATGGCGCCGGCGGATGAACGCGCCGTTTTCGTGTCGCGCACGGGCACGCGCCTGTCGCCGGCCGGAATCCGCAGCCGGCTCGCGCTCCGCGCCAGGCAGATCGGCCTTGGCGTCCATGTCCACCCGCACATGCTGCGGCACAGCTTTGCCAGCCATCTGCTGCAATCGAGCGGCGATCTGCGCGCCGTTCAGGAATTGCTCGGGCATGCCAGCATCCGCAGTACGCAGGTCTATACACACCTCGATTTCCAGCACCTTTCGCAGGTCTACGACAAGACCCACCCGCGCGCGCGCAAGTGAATGTCAATTGCCGCGATTTTGCCCACATTGGGCATTTTTGCGTATGTTGCCGGTAAAGCGCTGAGTTATGCTCCGCGTGTTGTATGACGTTCATGGATATTCAATTCATGAATATTCACTATAAGAATAGTGCACGGCCAACCCGGAGAGGATGGCCGGCTCCGGGAAGTCATGTCAAATAAAGCCAGCCCCAAGGCGGTATCCAGCAGGGAGGGTGCAGTCGAGGGTGGGAAGCGGACTTCGGCGTCTTCCCATTGCGCAACGCGCGCGGTCGCGCTGCTGCTCGTCCGTCACCAGATCCGCAATTTGCGCCGCTGGTTCGAAGAGTTCGATCGCGACATCCTGTTGCCGATCCTGCTTGGCGAAATCGCGCTGCACAACATCGGTGTATTCGAGAACGGCAATACGCCGGCCGCCGTCGCGGACATGCCGTCCGGCCGGACGCCTATCTCGGCCGACATGTCGATGCCCGAAACCTGTAGCCTTCGTCCATGCAACGCCTATTCCATCGCGGCAGCCACCGATCTGCCGCGCGAAACCGTAAGGCGCAAGATCGCCCGCCTGGTCGAGCTGGGGTGGGTGACACGCCGTGACAACGGCCATCTGTTCGTCACCGAGGCCGCGATCGAGCATTTCGGCTCGGTGCTGAGTTCGCGCGAGCTGACCGAATTGATCGACGCCGCCGACCGCGCCCGCAAGCTGATGCCCGAATACGGCTGAATCCGGGCACGTGCTCAGGGGGCTGGAGAGGCCTGGGGGAGCGCGGCGGCCGATGGTGGCGCGCGATATTCCGGATTCGCACCCGGCTCGGCCTGCCACAGGGCGCCGCCGAGCAGCGCCAGCGCCAGCAGCAGGATGGCGGAATAGCGGCGCTGGCCGGCCGTGTCGGGCAGCCTGCGCTCCGCGCTGTAATACATCGCCCGCAGGTACTGCCCGCCCGCCGCGGCGAGTGCCAGCAGGCCGGCGCCCAGCAGGCGTGAGGATGCCGCGTCGAACTGCAGGCCGATGGCGGGATCGCGGCCGGGCATGAAGAAGGCCGGCGCCTGTGTCAGCAGAAACAGCCCGCCGAGCACGCACAGCATGAACATCACCGTCTGCAGCGAGCGCATCCGGGGCCGTGCTCAGGTGCCGAAGAGGCCGCCGCCCGCGCGCGGCGGCGCCAGTCCGAAGTGCTGCCAGATCGAGTGTGTCGCCATGCGCCCGCGCGGCGTGCGCTGCAGATACCCCTGCTGGATCAGGTAGGGCTCGATGACGTCCTCGATGGTGTCGGTGGATTCGCCGATCGCCGCCGCGATGTTGTCGAGGCCGACCGGGCCGCCGCCGAACTTCTCCAGCATCGCCGACAGCAGCTTGCGGTCCATCAGGTCGAGGCCGAGGGTGTCGACGTCGAGCATGCGCAGCGCGGCGTCGGCCACAGCGGCGGTGATCCGGCCGCCTGCCTTCACCTCGGCATAGTCGCGCACGCGGCGCAGCAGGCGGTTGGCGATGCGCGGCGTGCCGCGCGCGCGGCGGGCGATTTCCAGTGCGCCCTGGTCGTCGATCTCGACGTTGAGCAGGCGCGCCGAACGGCTGACGATGAAGCCGAGTTCTTCCGGCGTGTAGAACTCCAGCCGCGACACGATGCCGAAGCGGTCGCGCAGCGGGTTGGTGAGCATGCCGGCGCGGGTGGTGGCGCCGACCAGGGTGAAGGGCGGCAGGTCGAGCTTGACCGAGCGCGCCGCCGGGCCCTCGCCGATCATGATGTCGATCTGGAAGTCTTCCAGCGCCGGGTAGAGGATTTCCTCGACCACGGGCGACAGGCGATGGATTTCGTCGATGAACAGCACGTCGTGCGGTTCGAGGTTGGTCAGCAGCGCGGCCAGGTCGCCGGCGCGTTCCAGCACCGGGCCGGACGTCTGGCGCAGGTTGACGCCCATCTCGGCGGCGACGATGTGGGCCAGCGTGGTCTTGCCCAGGCCGGGCGGGCCGAACAGCAGTACGTGGTCCAGCGCCTCGCTGCGGCGGCGCGCGGCCTGGATGAAGATTTCGAGCTGCTCGCGGATCTTGGCCTGGCCGACGTATTCGGCCAGGCGCTTGGGGCGCAGCGCGCGTTCGATCGCGTCTTCCTGGCGGTCGGCGGGTTGGGCGGAGATCAGGCGCTCGGGGCTTCCGGCGCGCAGCTTGTCTGTCTCGATCATGGCGGCAGTTTAGCCCCTGGACAGCAGTTTCAGTGCCTGGCGGATGCCCTCGGACACGCTGGCGCCTTCGTCCAGGCCCTTCATCGCGCCCAGCGCCTCGCGCTCGTTGTAGCCCAGCGCCAGCAGCGCGTTGAGGATGTCGCTGCGGGTGTCGGGCACCGCGCCGGGCGCGGCGGCGAGGCGGGTGCCGGCCATGCTCGGCAGCGCCTTGCCGAGCTTGTCGCGCAGTTCCAGCAGCAGGCGCTCGGCGGTCTTCTTGCCGATGCCGGGAATCTTCACCAGCCGGCCGGCCTCCTGCAGCGCGACTGCCTGCGCGAGGTCGTTGACCGACAGCCCCGACAGCACCGCCAGTGCCATGCGCGCGCCGACGCCCGATACCTTCAGCAACTGGCGGAAGGCGGCGCGTTCCTCGTCGGTGGCGAAGCCGAACAGGAAGTGGCCGTCCTCGCGCACCACGTGGTGCGTGTAGAGGCTGAGCTGGGCGCCGGTGGCCGGCAGGCCGTAGAAGGTGCTCATCGGCACGTCGACCTCGTAGCCGACGCCATGCACGTCGACGAGGATCTGGGGCGGGTTCTTTTCGAGCAGGGTGCCGGTGAGGCGTCCGATCATGATCGTGGTTCCAGACTGGGCGGAAGGAAGCAGGTGAGGACGCGCAAGTCTAGCAGCGGCGCCCGCGGATTCCCGGTTTCATGGGTGGAAATCCATACAGTCCGGCGTGAGGGGTGTGAAAACCGTGGTTGGTCCCCTCTCCCGCCATTTGAAAAGCGCTTGAACCGGACGCTTCCTACCCAGCCTGTTGTGCCCGCCGCGCCTGCTTGTCGGCATACATCAGGCGATCGGCATCCTTGAGCGCGGTTTGCGGCGACGTGACGGATGGATCGAGGGTGACGATGCCAAAGCTCGCACCTAGATAGTCGAAGCTGCATTCGTCAAAGGCATAGGTGCCGGTCAGCAGCGGCGCCAGTCGGTCGCGCATCGCATCGACCGCCGCATCCGGGTCATCGGCCTGGGGCTCGGCCACCAGCCCGATCACGACGAATTCGTCGCCGCCCAGGCGGCCCAGCATGTCGCCCGCCCGCAGGCCGGCCGACATGCGACGGCCCGCCTCGATCAGGAATTCGTCGCCGACCTCATGGCCGTAGGTGTCGTTGATCGCCTTGAATCCATCCAGGTCGATGAACGCCACCAGCACCCACTGCCGAGTCCGCTTCGCCAGAGCGAACAGCCGGCTCAGTTCCGTCAGCACCGCGCGTCGATTCGGCAGACCGGTCAATGCGTCATGGTTGGCCGCATGCCGTTCATCCTGGCGGCGCCGCATCATCTGCCCGGCCGCGTGGCCGGAGAGCAGGATCACGACCAGACCGACCGCTGCCGCCAGCAGCGCCATGCCAAGGTGCTGCTTGCGCATCGGCTGCAGATGGTCGAGCGCAGCCAGCGTGAGCAACTGGTATTGCGTATTGGACAGCGGCTGGCGTTGCAGCAAATGGGGCTGGCCGTCGATGAGCCAAGGACCGGCCCCATCCGGATCCGCCAGCA
The DNA here is from genome assembly GCF_000310205.1 of Thauera linaloolentis 47Lol = DSM 12138. GTDB lineage: Bacteria > Pseudomonadota > Gammaproteobacteria > Burkholderiales > Rhodocyclaceae > Thauera > Thauera linaloolentis. Next base: position 31,408 of record NZ_AMXE01000008.1, read on the forward strand.
CGCGGATATCCATGGGTTCGCCCGGACCCTCGTCTCCGTCCGAAGGCCATACGGCGCCTGGCGGCAAAAGTGCCGCCACGTTGCGCAGCATGAAGGGTGGGGACGAGGAGGTGGTCACGCGCCCCTGGCGGTTCACGATCAGCGTGATGTGCCGGCCCGTCAGGTAGCGCGCCATTTCCGGCGCGTCGAACTTCACCGTGACGGAACCCTGGGGCACGCCGTCGGCGTCTTCGATGCGGCTGGCGACGAAGTAGGAGGGCGTTCTGTTCAGACGGGCGATACCGAACGAATGGCCGTTGCCGCTTCGCAATGCGTCGATGAGGTAGGGCCTGCCCGAGTAGATCATGCCCACGATGCTGTCGGGCTCGGCCCAGTTGCTGGCCGTCACGGTGTCGTCCGACAGATTGTTCATGTAGATGCGGGCGTAGCTCAGATCGCCGGACAGCGCGTTCATGAAATCGCCTACCGTGCGTACCAGTGGATCGCGGGTGAACCGTGCGGCGCGCTGCTGGCGCGTCAGCCCGGCAGCGTCGGGCGGGTCGGTGCGATACCGGGTGGCGAGCTGGATCACCTGGCCCTGGCGCGCCACCATGTTGGCGACGCTGAGCATCTCGGTGAACAGCCGGTCCACGACACGCGCGGTGGTTTCGGCCTCGTATTCGGCGTGGGCCGCCAGATCGCTCAGCTCCGCGGCGACGATCCGCTGCGATGTCCACCACCCCAGGCCAGCCACCAGGCCCAGCCAGACCACGACCGCGCCCAGTGTCACCGTAGGCGCGATCGGCGGCATCTGCCATCTCTTGAGCGTTCGATCATGATCGTGTTTCCGGGCGGAGTGCGTGGGATGCGCAAGTCTAGCAGCGCGCCTGCCGAAGCCCGCCTTCATGGGTGAAGACTCATGCAGCCTGGTGTGTAATGTCTGGCATCCTCGCGGGGTTTTCTTCTGCCGGCCACTGCGCTCGGGCTAGAATCTGGCCCGTTCGCGCGATTGCGCCCCGCTTGCACCGGCTTTTTCCGCGCAGGCTTGGCGCCGTGCCCGCCCTGTCGAAAAAATCGAGGAGACTCCCGCATGCCGCAGATGAAGTTTCTGGCCGCCGCCCTGGCGCTGTGTGCCGCCGCCGCCGGCCACGCCGCCGACATCAAGGTCGGCATCGCGCTGGACATTTCCGGCCCGTTCTCGGCGCTGGGCGCAGAGGCGCGCGACGGTTTCGAACTGGCGATCGAGAAGCTGGGCGGCAAACTCGGCGGCCAGCCGGCGGAGTTCCTGCGCACCGACTTCGGCGGCAGCCCCGAGCAGGCGAACCAGCTTGTCGCCCGCTACCTGCAGCGCGACAAGATCGACTTCTTCACCGGCCCGATCGGCTCGAACGCCGCGCTTGCGGTCGGCCCCGCCCTGTTCGCCGCCAAGGTGCCCTATCTGTCGAGCAATCCCGGTCCCAGCGCGTATGCCGGCGACAAGTGCAATCCGTACTTCTTCGCCCAGTACCAGAACGACACCTACGACGAGGCCGCCGGCAAGGTCGCCAACGAAAAGGGCTACGAGAACGTGGTGCTGATCGCGCCCAACTACCCGGCGGGCAAGGACCACCTCAACGGCTTCAAGCGCCTGTACGAGGGCGCGGTCAAGGATGAGATCTACACCCGCCTCGGCCAGATCGACTATGCCGCCGAGATCGCGCAGATCCGCGCCGCCAAGCCGGATGCGGTGTTCTTCTTCCTGCCCGGCGCGATGGGCATCAACTTCGTCAAGCAGTTCGTCGGCGGCGGCCTGAAGGACGTGCCGCTGATCGCGCCGGGCTTCTCGGCCGACGAGGACGTGATCCAGGCCGTGGGCGAGCCGATGATCGGCCTGCTCAACACCGCGCACTGGACGCACGACCTGCCGGGCGAGGCCAATGCCGCGTTCGTCGCCGCCTTCCGCAAGAAATACGACGGCCGCTATCCCTCGGTGTATGCGGCGATGGCCTACGACACGCTGATGGCGATGGATGCCGCGGTGCGCGACGCCGGCGGCAAGGCCGATGACCGCGAGGCGCTGCTGAAGGCGCTGAAGAAGCCGAGCTTCAAGTCGGTGCGCGGCGACTTCGCCTATGGCGCCAACAACTACCCGGTGCAGAACTACTACCTGCGCGAAGTCGGCAAGGACGCCGACGGCCGGCTGACCAACAAGCTGGTCGGCACCACGCTGGAGAAGCACCAGGACGCCTACGTCGGCGCCTGCAAAATGTAAATTTCGCCTTCCCGCCTTCGGACCTGCGCGCAGGGGGCCTGCGGCACCGCCCCGGCGTGCCGCGGCACGTACTTCCTCATCACCGATGGATGCCATCTTCGTTTTCGAGCAGTTGCTCAATGGCTTGGGCTACGGCCTGATGCTGTTCCTGATCGCCGCCGGTCTGACGCTGGTGTTCGGCATCATGGACACGATGAACCTCGCCCACGGTTCGCTGTACATGGTCGGCGCCTATGTCGCTGCGCGCGTGCACGAGGCCAGCGGCATGTTCGCGCTCGCGGTGCTGGCCGCGGTGTGCGTCACCGTGGCGGTCGCGGCGCTGCTCGAAGTGCTGGTCGTGCGCCGCCTGTACCGGCGCGATCATCTCGTCCAGGTGCTGGCGACCTTCGGCATCATTCTGATCGCCGACGACGCGGTGAAGGCGATCTGGGGTGTCGCGCCGCTGATGGCGACGACGCCCGCCGCGCTCGCCGGGCCGGTGCAGCTTGTCGACGGCCTGCCCTATCCGTCGTATCGCCTGCTGCTGATCGGCGCCGGCCTGCTGGTCGCGCTCGGGCTCTACCTGCTGGTCAACAGGACGCGCATCGGCATGCTGGTGCGCGCCGGCGCTTCGAACCGCCAGATGGCGGAATTCATGGGCGTGCGCGTCGGCGGCGTGTTCGCCTTCGTGTTCGCGCTCGGTGCCGCGCTGGCGGCCCTGGCCGGTGCGCTGATGGCGCCGATCAGTTCGGTGCAGATCGGCATGGGCGAGGCGATCCTGATCCCGGCGCTGGTGGTGATCGTCATCGGCGGCATCGGCTCGATCCGCGGCGCCTTCGTCGCCGCGCTGCTGGTGGGTCTGGTCGACACCGCCGGGCGCGCCTTCCTGCCGCCGGCGCTGCGCGCGGTGCTGCCGCCGTCGGTGGCGGCGGATCTCGGTCCGGCGCTGGCCGGCATCGCCATGTACGTGCTGATGGCGGCCGTGCTGACGCTGAAACCCGCGGGCCTGTTCCCCGCCCGCGCCTGAGACGAGCCCGTGAGCCATCCTGTTTCCGATCCGCCGCGCCTCTCCGTCTCTGCGGCCGGCGGGCGTCCACGGCAGCCCCTTGCCGTGCGCTTCCCGGGCTTCGCGCGCCGCCTGCCCTGGCTGGTACTGGCTTCGCTGGCCTTGTTTCCGCTGCTGGCGCCGGCGCTGGGGCTGGAGTACTACGTCGGCTTCGTGCGCCGTTTGCTGATCGTCGCCATCGCCGCCAGCAGCCTCAACTTCATTCTCGGCTATGGCGGCATGGCCGCGCTCGGCCATGCCGGCTTCATCGGCGTCGGCGCCTACGCCGTCGTCGCACTGGTCGAGGCGGGCTTTTCTTCGGCCTGGCTGGCCTGGGGCGCGGCGCTGGCCGTCGCCGGCGTGTTTGCCGCGCTCATCGGCGCGGTGTCGCTGCGCACGCGCGGGGTGTATTTCATCATGATCACATTGGCTTTCGCGCAGATGCTGTATTACCTGGCGGTGTCGCTGCGCACCTATGGCGGCGATGACGGCTATGGGCTGTACACCCCGCTGCGACTGGGCGCCTGGCTGGACGGCGCGCATCCGGACGTCTTCTACTGGGTCGTGCTGGCGATCGCGGCGCTGGTGTTCGCCGGCTTCAGCCGCGTCGCCCATTCGCGCTACGGCCATGCGCTGCGCGGCATCCGCGACAACGAGACGCGCATGGTCGCGCTCGGCTATCCGGTGTATCGGCTCAAGCTCGCCGGCTTCGTCGCGGCCGGCGCGGTCGCCGGCCTGGCGGGCGGGCTGCTGGCCAGCCACAACGCCTTCGTCAGTCCGTCGATGATGCACTGGACGCAATCCGCGCTGCTGCTGGTGATGGTGATGCTCGGCGGTCTGGGCCGGCGTTGGGGGGCGCCGCTGGGCGTGGCGCTGTGGCTGACGCTGGAAGAGGTGCTGAAGATGCACACCGACTACTGGCACTGGCCGCTCGGCATGTTGCTGCTGCTCGTGGTCTTCCATGCGCCGCAGGGCCTGGCCGCCTTGTTCGAGCGCCGGGGCGGACAGGAGGGTGTCCGATGAGCCTGTTCATGGCCGTGGGCCTGGTCAAGCGCTTCGGCGGCCTGCTTGCCACCGACCATGTGGACCTGGCGGTGGAGCAGGGTGAAATCCATGCCCTGATCGGCCCCAACGGCGCCGGCAAATCGACGCTGGTCAATCTGATCTCCGGCCTGCTGCCGGCCGATGCCGGCCGCATCGTGCTCGACGGCGTCGATCTGACGGGGTTGGCACCGCACCAGCGCGTGCGCCACGGTCTGGCGCGCTGCTTCCAGATCACCAGCGTGTTCCGCAACGATCCGGTGCGCGACAATCTGCTGCTCGCGGTGCAGGCGCAGGCCGGTTCCAGCTTCCACTGCCTGCGGCGGCGCGAGGCCGAGACGGCGCTGATGGATGCGGCGCTGGCGCTGGCGGACAAGACCGGGCTGGCCGAGGTGCTCGACCGCCCCGCCGGCGTGCTGCCGCACGGCATGCAGAAGCGGCTCGACCTCGCGCTGGCGCTGGCGGCGCGTCCCAGGCTGCTGCTGCTCGACGAACCGATGGCCGGCATGGGGCCGGAGGATTCGCTGCAGATGATCGAGCTGATCGGCCGGCTGCGCAGCGAAACCGCGATCCTGTTGATCGAGCACGACATGGACGCGGTGTTCCGGCTCGCCGACCGCATCTCTGTGCTGGTCTATGGGCGGGTGCTGACCTCGGGGGATGCCGCGCACGTCAAAGGGCATGCCGAAGTGCAGTCGGTCTATCTGGGCACCGAGGCACACGCATGAATGCCGTGCCGCTGCTGCGCTGCCGCGGCCTGGAGGCCGGCTACGGCGCCAGCCGGGTGCTGTTCGGGCTCGACTTCGACATCCGGCCGGGCGAGGTGGTGGCGCTGCTCGGCCGCAACGGCATGGGCAAGAGCACCACGATCAAGACCCTGGTCGGCGGCCTGAGGCCGCAGTACGGCGAAATCCTGTTCGATGGCCGGCCCATCCATGCCGCGCGCGCCGACCACATCGCCCGCCTCGGTGTGGCGATCGTGCCCGAGGGCCGGCAGTGTTTTCCGAACCTGACGGTGCGGGAACACCTGGTCGCCTTCGCCGCCCGGCGCAACGGCGCGGCCGAACCGTGGACGCTGGCACGACTGTATGGCTTGTTTCCCCGTCTGGCCGAGCGCGCCGGCCACATGGGCAACCAGCTTTCGGGTGGCGAGCAGCAGATGCTGGCAATCGCGCGGGCGCTGTCGACCAACCCGCGGCTGTTGATCCTCGACGAGGCCACCGAAGGGCTGGCGCCGGTGATCCGCGACGAGATCTGGCGCTGCCTGGCCTTGTTGAAGGCCCAGGGCCAGACCACGCTGGTGGTCGACAAGTACGTGGAAAAGCTGCTGCCGCTGGCCGACCGCGCCCTGATCCTGGAGCGCGGACGCATCGCATGGCAAGGCAGTTCCGCCGCGCTGGATGCGCGGCGGGAGCTGTGGAGCCGCTACCTGGGGGTGTGAGCGGCGCCCCACTCCGTTGGCACCCGGCAACCCCATGGGGGCTTCTCCGGGGCTTCTTGCGGCACCCCGTAGGAGCGAGCGGCTTCAGCCGCGAATGGTGCGTTCGGCGCGCAGACCGTTTCGCGCGCCTGCGGGGACGGATTTCCGGTCCGGGTTGAAGGCGAGGCCATCGGTCGCGGTTCAACTGAATGCCAGCGCGCCAGCCAGGATCAGTCCGTGCAGGTTGGCGGCAAGGATGGTGCGCTTGATGGCCGGGCCGAGTTCGGTGGGGGCGGCGGCGTGCTCCAGCAGCTCGCGCCCGGCCGAGAAGGACAGCACCAGCGTCATTGCCGCGGCGGCGGTCTTTTGCGGCAGCGTGCCGTTGCCGCTCATGCCCACCAGCCAGCCGTAGGCGACGATGGCGATCAGCAGATAGCCCCACTTGGCCACCTGCGGGCCGAGCTTCACCACCAGCGTGTTCTTGCCCGCCGCGGCGTCACCGGCGTGGTCGGGAAACTGGTTGATGAACAGCAGGTTGGCGACGAGCAGCGCATACGACAGGCCGGCGATGGCGGGCAATGCAGCGAAGCTGCCGCGCTGCACGTAGTCGCTGCCGACCACCACCAGCAGCCAGCCGGCGGCGATCGCCAGTTCGCCCAGGCCGCGGCTCATCAGCTTGAGCGGCGGCGCGGAGTAGGCCCAGCCGGCGAACAGCCCGCCGGCGCCGATCAGCAGCAGGCCCGGCCCCGCCTGCCAGGCCAGCCACAGCCCGGCCGGGATCACCGCCGCCAGCAGGGCATGGCCGAAACGTCCTGCCTGGGCGGCGGTCAGCACGCCGTTCTGGATGAAGCGGCTACCGCCGGTGAAGGGGTGCAGGCGCTCGGTGTTGGCCGCGTCCGCGCCGCTCAGCGCGTCGTGGTAGTCGTTGACGACGTTGACGCCGGCATGGGCGACGAGGGCGAACAGGACGGTGATGACGGCCGTTGCCGCATCGATGCCGGCGCCGCTGCGCCAGGCGCTGGCCAGCCCGATCAGGCAGGCCACCAGCGTCACCGACAGGAAGGCGGGCCGGGTCGCGGCGAAGTAGCGCGCGAAGGCGCCGGCGAAGCGGCCGGGATGCGGCTCGGCCGGGTGTGGGCGGGGCGTCGGCCGGCTCACCGGGCTGCCCTCCGGCCGCTGGCGCGAGCACCTGCGCGGAGGAGGAGGGTGCCGCCTTCGGGCGGCCGGGCGACGGTGCTCACAGCAGCACGATGTCGTACTGTTCCTGCGTGTAGCTGGATTCGGCGTGCAGCGAGATCTTCTTGCCGATGAAGTCCGACAGCATTGCCAGCGACTGGCTTTCCTCGTCCAGGAACAGGTCGATCACGTCCGGCGCGGCGAGCACGCGGAACTCCCTGGCATTGAACTGGCGCGCCTCGCGCAGCAGTTCGCGCAGGATCTCGTAGGCCACGGTACGCGCGGTCTTGACCTCGCCGCGGCCGCCGCAGGTGGGGCAGGACTCGCACAGCAGGTGGGCGAGGGATTCGCGCGTGCGTTTGCGCGTCATTTCCACCAGGCCGAGCGCGGTGAAGCCGTTGATGCTCATCTTGGTGTGGTCGCGCGACAGCGCCTTGCGGAACTCGTCGAGCACCATTTCGCGGTGCTCGGTGTTCTCCATGTCGATGAAATCGATGATGATGATGCCGCCCAGGTTGCGCAGCCGCAGCTGGCGGGCGATGGCCTGGGTGGCTTCGAGATTGGTCTTGAAGATGGTGTCGTCGAAGTTGCGCGCGCCGACGAAGCCGCCGGTGTTCACATCCACCGTGGTCATCGCCTCGGTCTGGTCGATGATCAGGTAGCCGCCCGACTTCAGGTCCACGCGGCGGGCGAGCGCCTTCTGGATTTCTTCCTCGACGTTGTAGAGCTCGAACAGCGGGCGTTCGCCGGCATAGTGTTCGAGCAGCGGCAGCACCTTGGGCGTGTATTCCTCGGCGAAGGCGGTGAGCTTCTGGAAGTTCTCCCGCGAGTCGACGCGGATGCGCGTGGTTTCCTCGTTGGCGAGGTCGCGCAGCGCGCGCTGGCCCAGGCCGAGGTCTTCGTGCAGCAACTGGGGCGGGAACAGACCGGCGGTGCTGTTGCCGATCTCGCCCCACAGCTTGCGCAGGTAGGCGATGTCGGCGCCGAGCTCGGCGTCGGAGGCTGATTCGGCCATCGTGCGCACGATGAAGCCGCCGGGCTCGTCGGCGGGCACCAACGCGCTCAGCCGGTCGCGCAGGGCGATGCGCTCGGCTTCGTCCTCGATGCGCTGCGAAATGCCGATGTGCTTTTCCTGCGGCAGGTAGACCAGCAGGCGGCCAGCCAGGCTGATCTGCGTCGACAGCCGCGCGCCCTTGGTGCCGATCGGATCCTTCAGCACCTGCACCATCAGGCTCTGGCCTTCGGCCAGGATGCGTTCGATGGGGCGTGCGGGCTCGCCGTTCTGGCGGTCGCTCCAGATGTCGGCGACGTGGAGGAAGGCGGTGCGCTCCAGGCCGATGTCGATGAAGGCCGACTGCATGCCGGGCAGCACGCGCACGACCTTGCCCAGATACACGTTGCCGACGATGCCGCGGCTGGCGGTGCGTTCGACGTGGAGCTCCTGCACCACGCCCTGCTCGATGATCGCGACCCGCGTTTCCTGCGGAGTGAAGTTGATGAGGAATTCGATGCTCATGAAAGCCTGCGTCAATGGGAAATGCGCAAGGACGGCCCGCCTTTCCTGCCGGGGCTGCCCTTGCGTATTGCTCATCCATCAGGGCTCGATCATCGGCAAGCCCGTATTTCCTACGGTGAATTGCGCGGGTTACAGAGGATAGCCGAAGGCCCCGAGCAGTTGCGCGGTTTCGAACAGCGGCAGGCCCATGATCCCCGAGTGGCTGCCGTGGATCTCCTCGATGAAGATCGCGGCCTTGCCCTGGATGCCGTAGGCGCCGGCCTTGTCCATCGGTTCGCCGGTGGCGACGTAATGGCGGATTTCGAGGTCGGAGAGCACGCGGAACTTCACCGTGTTCACCGACAGCTTGCTGCGCGTGCGTTCGCCGTCGCTGACCGCCAGCGCGGTCAGCACGCGGTGGCTGCGGCCGGACAGGCGGCGCAGGATGGTGTGGGCATCGGCCGTATCGACCGGCTTGCCGATGATCTCGCCATCCAGCTCCAGCGTCGTGTCGGCCGCCAGCACCGGGTGGCGCAGCATCTTGCGCCACTGGATGCGGCGCATGCCGGCCTGGGCCTTGGTCAGCGCGAGGCGTTCGACGTAGCGTTCGACGCCTTCGCCGGAGAGCGGGGTTTCATCGACGTCGGCGTCGTCGCCGCGCTCGCCGCTGCGGAAGGTCAGGACGTCGAACTGCACGCCGATCTGGCGCAGCAGTTCGCGCCGGCGCGGGCTCTTGGAGGCAAGGTAGATGCGGGAAGTCATCGGCGGCAGAAAAGGCAGGCTTATTCGCGGTGGTAGGGGTGGTTGCGCAGCACGGTCCATGCGCGGTACAGCGCCTCGGCCAGCAGCGGGCGCACCAGGGCGTGCGGCAGGGTCAGGCTGGAGAGCCGGATCGACTCGTGGGCCGTGGCCTTGAAGGCCGGCGCCAGCCCGTCCGGGCCGCCGACGACCAGCGCCACGTCCTGGCCTTCGCCCTGCCAGGCTTCAAGCTTGCGCGACAGCGCCAGGGTGCTCAGGTCGGCGCCGCGCTCGTCGAGGATGACGCGGCGGCAGCGTGGCGGCAGCGCGGCTTCGATGCGTGCGGCCTCGGCCGTCATCATCGCTTCCACCGTTTTGCCGCTGGCGCGCGGCTCGGCTTTGACCTCGACCAGTTGCAGCGGCAGTTCGCGCGGCATGCGCCGGGCGAATTCGTCGAAGCCGGCCTCGACCCAGGACGGCATGCGGTGGCCCACGGCGACGACGAAGAGTCTCAACTCACTTGCCTGCTGTGGCGTGCGCCGGCTTGCGCGAGGCGGGCGCGGTGTTCCACAGCTCCTCCAGGCGGTAGTGGGCGCGGATGGCGGGCTGCATGATGTGGACCACGATGCTGCCGAGGTCGACCAGTACCCATTCGCCGCCGTCCTCGCCTTCGATGCTGAGGACGTCGGCGCCGGCTTCGCGTGCCTTGTCATGCACGTTGCGGGCGAGGGCGCGGGTCTGGCGGCTGGATTCCGCGCTGGCGACGACGATGCGGTCGAACAGCGGCGTATTGCGTGAGGTGTCGATGACTTCGATGTCGCGCGCCTTGATGTCTTCGAGGGCGGAAACGACGAGCTGCTGCAGGGCGGGAGTATCCATCAAAGGGCGGTCTGTCCAGGTGGGTGGCGGCGCGGCGGCGGCCGGAAAGGGGAAAACGAAAGGGGAAAACAAAAGGGCTTCATGTCCGCACGTCAGCGGTAAAGCCCATGCGCCCCAATATAGTCGAGAACCGAATCGGGCAGCAAATAGCGCGCGCTGTGGCCGTGGCCGATGAGGTCGCGGATCAGCGACGCCGAAATGGCCAGCGGCGTCATGTCGAAAGGAATGACGCGGCCCGCGGGGGCGGCGCGCAGGTCCGCGGGGTCGGACGTATGGCGGTCCTGGCACAGCGCGGCGAGTTCCGGCGACAGCGTGGCGGGCCAGCGGCGGGCGTGGGGCGCATAGCCGGGGCGGTTGGCGATGGCGATGTGGGTGAGCGCGAACAGTTCCTGCCAGCGGTGCCACCCCGGCAGGCCCTCGAAGGCATCTGCGCCGAGGATCAGCACCAGCGGGCGTCGCGGGCCGAGTTCCGCGCGCAGGCGTTCGAGTGTCGGCACGGTATAGCTCTTCTGCCGGGCGCGCACTTCGCCGTCGTCGATTTCGAGCCCCGGGTTGCCGGCCGTGGCGAGGTGGGCCATGGCCAGGCGGTCGTCGGCGGTGCTGCCGGGTTCGCCACGATGCGGCGGCCGGCCCGCGGGGATGAGGCGCACGCATTCCAGCGCCAGGGTTTCGCGTGCTTCTTCCGCCAGGCGCAGATGGCCGAGGTGGATCGGGTCGAAGGTGCCGCCGAGCAGGCCGATGGGGCGGAGCGGAGCGGCGTCCGCGCGTTCAGCGGCCATTGCCGAGGTCCGCCGGCGGGTTGGCGGGCGGATGCCCTGCCCGTGCGCTACCGTCCCCGGGCAGTCCGAAGACGTCGCGTGTATTTGCGTAGAAGCTGGCGAACAGCACCGGTACCAGCACCAGCGGCAGCGGGAAGGAGGTGAGCGTGGCCAGCATGGGCGAGACCATGCCCAGCACGCCGATGATCAGGCCGGGCAGGAAGGCGCCGAACAGCAGCACGCCGATCGAATAGGCGAGGAAGGGGCGCCAGTTGCGCAGGCAGGCGTAGAAGCTGAAGAACATCGCCTTTGCCGCGGGAAGCTTCCACCACGCGGCCAGCATCGGCGCGAACCAGTAGGCCATCATCAGCGGCGTGGACAGCAGCATGGCCACCAGCAGCGTGAAGCCGAGGTTGGAATCGGCCATGACGGCTTCGTCGATTTCGCCGCCGCGCATGATTTCCGCCAGCGTGCCGTCGTCCACCATCGACACCAGCAGCAGCACGACGATGGAGCCGGCCAGGTAGAGGCCGCCGATGGCGAGCAGCGCGGGCAGGTTGGTGCGAAAGCCGGAGAACAGTACGTCCGGCCCCGTCTTGCGTCCGGCCTCGACCGCGCGGCAGGCGTTGAGCACGCCGACCGACAGCGCCGGCATGATCAAGGAGGCGGCGATCTGGCCGATGAACGGAAACAGGCTGACGAGCAGCAGCGTGAGCAGGTAGCCGAAGGCGGCGAAGGTGATCAGCGCGGGGCTCCTGCGCCACAGTTGCAGGCCTTCGCGCAGCCAGTTCCAGCCGCGTGACGAGGGAAGCGTTCTTGCTTGCATGAGGGTGGATCTTCAGTTCGGGTTGGCGCCGTCGGCTGGTTCAGGCAGCACGGGCAGCAGGGGGGCGAAGGTTTCCTTCCAGGCCGCGTACAGCGCGCCGGCGATCACCGGCAACAGTGCCAGCATGCCCAGTCCGGCGGGAATCAGCGCCACCCATGCGAGCACGTAGAGCAGCGCGGCGAGCACGATGAAGGCGAGCAGGTTGTGGAAGCAGGCGCGGGCCGACAGCATCATCGCGTCGAGCGGCGCGACGTCGTGCAGCATCACCAGCGCGGGGGCGAACCACAGCGCCATCATCAGCAGCGCCCACAGCACGGTGAATACCAGCACGCCGAACATCATGCCGCCCGCGGCCATGCCCGCGCCCGGGACGCTGCCGACGACCATGCCGGCCAGCACCGCGCTGCTGCCGATCGCGGCGGCGATCAGGGCCGCCAGCAGGGCGCCCAGCAAGTGGAAGGTGCCCACCAGCAGCAGGTTGCCGGCATGGCGGCGGATGCCGTCGAAGAGGTGGCCGACGTGCAGCGCTTCGCCGCGGTCGAGCACCTGGGCGCCGGACAGCATGCCCGCGATCAGCAGCGGCAGCGCGATTGGCGCCGCGGCCCAGCCGAGGATGGGCAGCATGCCCAGCGCGGCGAGGATGATGAAGAAGATGAAGGCCTGCAGCGCCCAGATGACGGGGGCCTTCATGAACAGCCGCCAGCCGTCGGCGAGCCATTGCAGGGCATGGCCGGGGGCGACGTCGCCGGGGGCGGGCGGAGGGGGATGGCGGGGGCGGCGGGATATGTTCATCGTGGCAGGGGCGGCACGCCCGCGGCCCGCAGGCGCAGGATGTCGCGGTATTCGTCCGGGTCTTTCACCAGCACCATCTCGCCGCTGCGGGGGCGGTGAAAATCGGCCGCGCGCGATAGCCAGAAGCGCAGCGCGGCGGCGCGCAGCATGGCCGGCCAGGCGGCGTGTTCGTCGGCGCCGAAGGGACGCTCGGCATGATAGGCGTCGAGCAGGGCGCGGGTGCGCGCCGGGTCGAGCTGGCCGTCGGCTTGCGTACACCAGTCGTTGACGGTGACGGCGACGTCGAACAGCAGGGCGTCGAAGCCGGCGAAGTAGAAATCGATGACGCCGCCGATGTGCGGCGTGCCGTCCTCGTCCCGGTCCCACAGCACGTTGTCGCGGAAGAGGTCGGCGTGGATCGCGCCCGCGGGCAGGGCGGTGGCGTCCACCGTGGCCTGGAAGGCGAGTTCGGCGTCGAGCAGGGCCTGCTCGCCTGCCGGCAGGAAGGGGCGCACGGCCTGCGCGGTGGCGTCGCGCCAGCCCGCGCCGCGCGGGTTTTCCTGGCGGCGGCCGTAGGACTGGCCGGCCAGGTGCAGGCCGGCGAGCATGGCGCCGACTTTCTCGCAGTGCGTGATGCCGGGCTGCATCTCGGACCCCCCCGACAGGCGCACGACCAGCGCGGCGGGGCGGTCCTGCAGCGTGCCGAGGTATTCGTTGTCGCGGTTAGCGATCGGGCCGGGCACCGGCAGGCCGTGGCGCGACAGGTGCGCCATCAGGTGCAGGTAGTAGGGCAGCTCGGCGCGCGGCATGTCTTCGAACAGCGTCAGCACGTAGCGGCCGAGCGTGGTGGTGACGAAGAAGTTGCTGTTCTGCACGCCGGCCGAAATGCCCTTCAGCTCCACCAGCCGGCCGATGGCGTAGCCTTTCAGCCAGTCGGCGAGGACGGGTTCGGGAACGGGGGTGAAGACGGACATGCGGGGGCTCCAGAGCTTGCTGCGCGGGCGCTTCAGGCTGCCTGCGCGGCAGCGGAGGGAAGGGTGAGGGGCGTGGAGGCGCCGCTGGCCGAAGCGGCGGCCTGGCGCACTGCCTGCCAGGCGGCAAGCTTGGCCTCGGGGCCAAGCGCGGCATGCGCCGGGCTGGTCGAGGGCAGGCGGGTGAACTGCAGCCCGGACGGCAGCGCGACACGGTTCAGCACGTGGCGGCGGAAAGACGTTTCGGCGGTGGTGCCGTTGAAGAACACATGGCCGATCGCCGGGCTTTCGCGGAACAGGCGGGCGAAGTCGTTTGCCTCGATGCTGGCGGGGGTGATGGCGCTGTCGAGGCTGCCGCTGCGTTCGCAGGCGGCGATGACGTCCCACAGCGCGACGCCGGCCGCATTCAGCCGCGCCAGGCGTTCGGCGTAGGGCAGGGCGGGGCCGGCGCCGAACAGCGCGCCCATGATCGGCCAGAAGGCGTTGCGCGGATGGGCGTAATACTGCGCGGCGGCGAGCGAGGCCGCGCCCGGCATGCTGCCGAGCACCAGCACCCGCGCGTCGGTGCGGGCCGCCGGCGCGAAGCTGAACAGGCGGGGCGCCGCGGCCGTGCTCACCAGGACTTGATCACCCACATCGGCACCGCCAGGCTGGGGAGGGCGTCCTCGCGCACCATCTGGCCGTTGCCTTCCTTGTCGATCAGGTAATAGGGCACGCCATGCAGCGGCGTCACCTTGACCATGTAGAGCTGGCCGCGGATGCGGTACTCGGTGACGGTGTCCTCGCCGCGCTGGATGATGGTGACCTCGGGTTCTTCGACCACGCCTTCGCCCGGCATGGGCGGCGGCTCGGGGATCGGTTCGAGGGCGGGGGGCTGCTGGGCGTAGGCCGGCATGGCGGCGGCGAGCAGCAGGGCGATCAGGGTGCGGCGCATGGTGTTCTCCTGGAGATGCGGTGATTCTATCCGTTTGGGCGGCAGGCTGCTGCCGTGGGCGGGGCCGCCTTACAGGTTCAGCATCATGTCGTGTTCCGCGGGCAGGGGCTGGAAGCCGCGCCGCTCGTAGTGCTTGAAGATCGCCTCGACGACGTCCTCGGGCCTGTCGATGACCTGCACCAGGTCGAGATCCTCGGGGTTGATCATGCCGTCGGCGACGAGGCGGTCGCGGAACCAGTCGAGCAGGCCCTGCCAGAAGGGGCCGTGCACCAGGATGATGGGGATCTTCTGGCTCTTCTTGGTCTGGATCAGGGTCATCGCCTCGAGCAGTTCGTCGAGCGTGCCGAAGCCGCCGGGCATGACCACATAGGCGGCGGCGAACTTCACGAACATGAACTTGCGCGCGAAGAAGTGGCGGAAAGTCTGCGAGATATCCTGGTAGGGGTTGGCGCTCTGTTCCAGCGGCAACTGGATGTTCAGCCCCACCGACGGGCTCTTGCCGAAGAAGGCGCCCTTGTTGGCTGCCTCCATGATGCCCGGCCCGCCGCCGGAAATGACGGTGAAGCCCGAATCGGACAGCAGGCGCGCGATCTGTTCGGTGAGCATGTAATACGTGTGGTCCGGCGGCGTGCGCGCGCTGCCGAAGATCGACACTGCGGGGCGGATCGCGGCCAGGCGGTCGGTTGCCTCCACGAACTCTGCCATAATTCCGAAGATACGCCAGGATTCGCGCGCGTTGTAGCGCGGCGCGGAAGCGTCTGGCTCGCTGCGGGGGAGTTTGTCTTTCGCGGTCATGTTGTTGTTCTCGTGTTGTTGTCCGGCCCCGTTCCCGAGGATTGTCCAGAATGCCGACCCTGCTGCTCGTCGATGGCTCCAGCTATCTCTATCGCGCCTTCCATGCGCTGCCCGATCTGCGCAATTCGCAGGGCGAGCCGACGGGGGCGATACGAGGGGTGCTGTCGATGCTACGTCGGCTGGAAAGCGACTACAAGGCGGAATTTCGCGCCTGCGTGTTCGACGCCAAGGGCAAGACCTTCCGCGACGACTGGTATCCCGAATACAAGGCGCAGCGCCCGCCGATGCCCGACGACCTGCGCGCGCAGATCGCGCCGCTGCACGAGGCGGTGCAGGCCGAAGGCTGGCCGCTGCTGTCGGTCGAGGGCGTCGAGGCCGACGACGTCATCGGCACGCTGACCCGCCAGGCGCTGGAGCGCGGCTGGGAAGTGGTCATCTCGACCGGCGACAAGGACTTGACCCAGCTCGTGCGCCCCGGCGTGCAATGGGTCAACACCATGAGCGAGGAAGTGCTGGACCCGGCCGGCGTCGAAGCCAAGTTCGGCGTGCCGCCCGAGCGCATCGTCGACTACCTGGCGCTGGTCGGCGATACCGTGGACAACGTGCCGGGCGTGGAAAAATGCGGCCCCAAGACCGCGCTGAAGTGGCTGGCCGAATATGGCGACCTGGATACGCTGATCGCCAACGCCGACAAGGTCGGCGGCAAGGTCGGCGAGAACCTGCGCAGGCATCTGGACTTCCTGCCGCTGGGGCGCAGGCTGGTGACGGTGGCGACCGACGTCGAATTGCCGGTGGCGGTGGACGAACTGCCCGCGCGCGGCGACGACAAGGCGGCGCTGCGCGCGCTGTACGAGCGCTTCGAGTTCCGCTCGTGGCTGAAGGACCTCGACGCCGGAGCCGCCAGTGTCGCCGAATCGAAAGCCGCCACCGACGCGCGCCGCTTCGCCCCGGATGAGGACGGAAAGGGCACGGAGCCGGCCGACCCCGGCGCCCATCGCGGCAACTACGCCGCGATCCTCGACTGGCCGGCGTTCGACGCCTGGCTGGACCGGATCACCGCGTCCGGGCTGACCGCCTTCGACACCGAGACCACCAGCCTCGACCCGATGGCGGCGCAACTGGTCGGGATGTCCTTCGCCGTCGAGACGGGCGAGGCCGCCTACCTGCCGCTGGCGCACCGCGGCGCCGAAGCGCCCGGGCAACTGCCGCTGGCCGAGGTGCTGGACAAGCTGCGGCCCTGGCTGGAGTCCGACGCCCACGCCAAGCTCGGCCAGAACCTGAAGTACGACGCCCATGTGCTCGCCAACCACGGCATCGCGCTGCGCGGCATCGCCCACGACACCCTGCTCGAATCCTACGTGCTGGAAAGCGACCGGCCGCACGACATGGATTCGCTCGCCAAGCGCCATCTCGGCCTGACGACGATTCCCTACACCGAGGTCTGCGGCAAGGGCGCCAAGCAGATCGGCTTCGATGAAGTGGCGGTCGAGCGTGCCACCGAATACGCCGCCGAGGACGCCGACGTCACGCTGCGCCTGCACCGCCACCTGTGGCCGCGGCTCGAAGCCGAGCCCGCGCTCGCCGCGCTGTACCGCGACATCGAACTGCCGGTGCTGTCCGTGCTGCAGCAGATGGAACGCAACGGCGTGCTGATCGATCCCTTCCTGCTCAGCCAGCACTCCGAGGAACTCGGCCGCCGCCTGCACGCACTCGAACTGCAGGCGCACGAACTGGCCGGCCAGCCCTTCAACCTCGGCTCGCCCAAGCAACTCGGCGAAATCCTGTTCGGCAAGCTCGGCCTGCCGGTGGTCAAGAAGACCGCCACCGGCCAGCCTTCCACCGACGAGGAAGTGCTGGAAAAGCTCGCCGACGACTACCCGCTGCCCAAGCTGCTGCTGGAGCACCGCAGCCTGGCCAAGCTCAAGAGCACCTACGCCGACAAGCTGCCGCGCATGGTCAACCCGCGTACCGGCCGGGTGCATACCAGCTTCTCGCAGGCCACCGCCGTCACCGGGCGGTTGTCGAGTTCCGAGCCCAACCTGCAGAACATCCCGATCCGCACGCCCGAAGGGCGCCGTATCCGCGCCGCCTTCATCGCCCCGCGCGGACACCTGATCGTGTCCGCCGACTATTCGCAGGTCGAACTGCGCATCATGGCCCACCTGTCGGGCGACGCCCGCCTGCTGGAGGCTTTCGCCCGCGGCGAGGACGTGCACCGCGCCACCGCCGGCGAAGTCTTCGGCGTGCCGCCGGCGGAGGTCAGCAGCGAGCAGCGCCGCTACGCCAAGGTCATCAACTTCGGCCTCATCTACGGCATGAGCGCGCACGGTCTGGCGAAGAACCTCGGCATCGAGCGCGCCGCCGCCCAGGGCTGGATCGACCGCTATTTTGCGCGCTATCCCGGCGTCGCCGACTACATGGAGCGGACCCGCGTCGAGGCGCGCGACAAGGGCTACGTCGAGACCGTGTTCGGCCGCCGCCTCTACCTGCCCGACATCCGCGCCGCCCAGGTCGGCCGCCGCCAGGCCGCCGAGCGCGCGGCGATCAACGCGCCCATGCAGGGCACGGCCGCCGACCTGATCAAGAAGGCGATGATCGCCACCCGCGACTGGCTGGCCGAGACCGGGCTGCAATCGAAGCTGGTGTTGCAGGTGCACGACGAACTGGTGCTTGAAGCGCCCGAGGCCGAACTGGAAACCATCCGCGCCGAACTGCCCCGGCTGATGGGCGGCGTTGCGCAGTTGAGGGTGCCGCTGCTGGTGGAAGTGGGCGCGGGCGACAACTGGGACGAGGCACACTGAGCGCACTGCCCGCTTTTTTCGCCGTACTAGCTGTTTTCCCGCAGGCGCGGCTTCAGCCGCGAACAGAGCTGCGATGCGGCTTCCAGGGCTGCTGCCGCGGCCAAAGCCGTTCCTGCGGGGACACGGGGCTTGAGTGAATCAATCGCCCTGATAGCCGGCCGCGGCAAAGCCGCGTGCTAGCATCGCTGGGATCCAGAATGCTTGCCCCGGCCTTGCGCCGGGGCCAAACCGCGAGATTACCCATGAGCTTCTTCAGCCAATACATCGACAAGCACCTGGCCGCCATCGAGGCGCTGCGCGCCATCGAACCGGCGGTCGAAGCCGGCGCACGGCGCATCAGCGCGGCGCTCAACCGCGGCAACAAGATTCTGTTCTGCGGCAATGGCGGCAGCGCGGCCGATGCGCAGCACATCGCCGCCGAGCTGGTCGGCCGCTTCGTCGCCGAGCGCCGGGCCTTGCCCGGCATCGCACTCACCACCGATACCTCGATCCTGACCGCGGTGGGCAACGACTACGGCTTCGACGACGTGTTCGCGCGCCAGGTCGATGCGCTGGGCCAGCCCGGCGACGTGCTGGTCGGCATCTCCACCAGTGGCAACAGCCCCAACGTCATCGCCGCCGTCGAGGCGGCACGCCGGCGCGGAGTGGAAGTCATCGGCCTGCTCGGGCGCGATGGTGGCAAGCTGCGCGACCTGGCGGACCTGGCGGTCGTCATCGGCGTGGCCGAGACGGCGCACATCCAGGAATGCCACATCATGATCGGCCACATGTGGTGTGCCCACGTCGACGCCCACCTCGCCGCGCCGGATACGGCGAAGGCGCCGGCGGACGGCGTGCTGACGGAGGCGCAGGCCATCGAAACCGTCCGCGCCGCACGCCAGGCCGGCGAGCGCGTGGTGATGACCAACGGCTGTTTCGACATCCTGCACCCCGGCCACATCGAATATCTGGAACAGGCCCGCGCGCTGGGCCAGCGCCTGATCGTCGCCGTCAACGACGACGATTCGGTGCGCCGCCTCAAAGGCGACGGCCGGCCGGTCAACCCGCTGGCGCACCGCCTGCGCATGCTGGCCGCGCTCGGCTGCGTCGATTGGGTGGTGCCGTTCGCCGAAGACACGCCCGAGCGCCTCATCTGCGCTGTGCTGCCCGGCTTGTTGGTCAAGGGCGGCGACTACACGCCGGACCAGATCGCCGGCGGCGACTGCGTGCGCCGCGCGGGCGGCGAGGTCAGGGTGCTGGGCTTCGTCGCAGGGCATTCCACCACCGGCCTGATCGAGCGCATCCGCGACGGCGGCTGATTCCGGAATTTACGAGGGCCGATTCCGAAGTTTACGGAGCTTGAGATCCGCGCTCACAGCGCCTCTGCATCCATGTAGATTTCGTCCAATGTGATTTCCGCATTCAGGCAATCCAGCCGGATGCTGCCTTCGGTGAAGGTCTCGTAGCGTACCGGATCACCGAAGCGGTACACCTCCACGCTGCGCTTTTCGGGGTCGACCAGCAGGTATTCGCGCAGTGATGGCGCGGCCTGGTAGGCGAACAGCTTCTCGCGGTGGTCGATGCGTTCGGTGCTGGGCGACAGTACTTCGACGATCAAGCAGGGGCAGCGGCGGTAGTAGGGGTCGCGATCCTGCGGATCGCAGGCCAGCAGCAGGTCGGGGTAGTAGAAATAGGTCTGGCCCGAATGCTCGATGCGCACTTTCATGTCGGCCATGAAAAGCTGGCAGCCTTTGCGGCGCGCGTGGGGCAGCAATGCGGCATGGAAAGCGCCGGCGACCAGACCGTGCGTCGCACTTGCCCCACCCATCGCGACGACTTCGCCGTCCAGGTATTCGTGCTTGATGTCGCTGCGGGTTTCGCCGTCGAGATAGTCTTCGATGCTGATTCTGGTGCGGCATGCGGGAGCGCTGCTCATGCTGGCCTCCGTCGGGGGCTGGGTTCCGGGCAATGATAAGCCAGGCATGGGCGCCTGCGTTTGCTCCGGAAGCTTCTGGCCCCAAGACCCTCAATCGAAAACTTCGCACTCCGCCAGCACCGTCCCGGCCTGATCCTTGGCCGACAGCAGGGGGCGGCTGCCGGCCAGCGGCCATTCCACGCCGACCGTGGGGTCGTCCCAGGCCAGGCAGCGTTCGTGCTCGGGGGCATAGTAGTCGGTGGTTTTGTACAGGACCTCGGCGGTCTCGCTCAGCACCAGGAAGCCGTGCGCGAAGCCTTCGGGAATCCACAGCTGGTGCTTGTTTTCGGCCGACAGCACGGCGCCTGTCCAGCAGCCGAAATGCGGCGAACTGCGGCGCAGGTCGACGGCGATGTCGAAGATTTCGCCCTCGATCACGCGGATGAGTTTTCCCTGCGGCTGCTGGATCTGGTAGTGCAGGCCGCGTAGCACGCCGCGTCGAGAGCGTGAGTGATTGTCCTGCACGAAAGTCGTCCGGCAAGCCGTCACCGCCTCGAAATCCCGCTGGTTGTAGCTTTCGAGGAAGAAGCCGCGTGCGTCGCCGAACACCTTGGGTTCGAGCAGCCAGACGTCGGGGAGGGGCATGCGTTTGGCAGTGATCATGCAGGAATTTCCTTCAGCAGCCGCAGCAGATAGCGGCCGTAGTCGTTTTGCGCGAGTGGCGCCGCCAGACGTTCGAGCCGTGCCGCGTCGATCCAGTGCATGCGGTAAGCGATTTCTTCCGGGCAGGCCACCTTGAGGCCCTGGCGGCGCTCCAGGGTGGCGATGAACTGGCTCGCGTCCAGCAGCGAGTCGTGGGTGCCGGTGTCCAGCCAGGCATAGCCGCGGCCCATGGTTTCCACCGTCAGGATGCCGTCGTCCAGATACAGCCGGTTGAGGTCGGTGATCTCCAGTTCTCCGCGTGCGGAAGGGCGCAGCGAGGCGGCCCGTGCGCTTGCGCTGCCGTCATAGAAGTACAGCCCCGTCACCGCGTAGCTGGATTTGGGCTGCGCGGGTTTTTCCTCGATCGAGCGAACCTTGCCGTCCGCGGAGAATTCGACGACACCATAGCGTTCCGGATCATGCACGTGGTAGGCGAATACCGTTGCGCCTTCCGTGCTGGCGGCAGCCTTCTGGAGCAGGCGATGGAGCTCGTGACCGTAGAACAGGTTGTCGCCCAGTACCAGCGCGCTCGGCGCGCCGGCCAGGAAGGCGTCCGCGATGATCAGCGCCTGCGCCAACCCCTCCGGCTTGGGCTGGACCGCATATTGCAGCGTGATGCCCCACTGCGAGCCATCCCCCAGCAGTTGCTGAAAGCGCGGTGTGTCCTGCGGAGTGGAAATGAGCAGGATGTCGCGTATGCCGCCCAGCATCAATGTGCTGAGCGGGTAGTAGACCATCGGCTTGTCGAACACCGGCAGCAATTGCTTGCTGATGGCGAGCGTGGCCGGATGCAGGCGCGTGCCAGAGCCGCCGGCGAGAATAATGCCTTTGCGGTGCATGGTCGGGTGTTCTACCTGTTCATGAGGCCGGCCGCCTGGAAAGCAGGCGGGATCAGCTCTCCGGGATAAGGAAGTCGTCACGGCCATGTCCCGCTTCCAGTGCGGCCTTCATCCACTTTGGCATTACGCCGCGCCCGCTCCAGGTGCTGCCCGACAGTGGGTCCCGGTACTTTGGTTTGACTGCAGCGCGCTTCGACGGCGATGCGGGTTGGATGTCTCGTACCTGCGCGGCAGCAGCAAACCCCAGGTCAGACGCAGTCAG
This sequence comes from Thauera linaloolentis 47Lol = DSM 12138, assembly GCF_000310205.1. Lineage (GTDB taxonomy): Bacteria > Pseudomonadota > Gammaproteobacteria > Burkholderiales > Rhodocyclaceae > Thauera > Thauera linaloolentis. Next base: position 52,964 of record NZ_AMXE01000008.1, read on the forward strand.
GTCGTAGTCGTGCATTTTCTGCTTGATTTCCGCGATCACGTCGGCGAGTTCGGCAGTCCGGATCTCTTCGGCCTGCTTCTGCAGCGCCTCGATCTGCGCCATGATTTCCACGTATGTCGGCATCGTTTCCTCCTTCATCAAATGTTCATGCCACGACGGTGACATTGGCCGCCTTCAGTTTACCTGTTGTTTCGCCTTCTTCCAGATCGAACTCCAGCACCAGATCCCGGCTCGGCAGGGCGTCGGTACTCAGTCCCGTTGGCAGTTGGGACGCATGGAGAAAGCAGGTTTGCCACGGTGATTCCGTGTCGCGCGAATCCGTCAGCCACAAGCGTCCGGCCACCTTGCGCATGAAGCGGACGAAACCGTAGCCGTTCTCGAACTGGTAGCACACCCCGCGAGCAAAGCCGCCCGCCACGCCCCACTCGTTGTAGTCGCGGCCGTTTCGGGCACGTTCGGATGGCATGAGCTGCGGAACCAGGTAGCCGGACACGAAAGTATCCGTTGCCGCACGCAGTGCCCGCGATACGTTGCGAAAAGCCAGCCCTTCCACCCGGCAGCCCAGGCCCTGTGCAGCCTCCACCACGCGCACGAAGTCGCCATCGCCGCTTGCCAGCAGCACGGTGTCCAGGCGCGGCGCTTGCTGCAGGATGTCGATGGCGATGTCCATGTCGCAATCGGCCTTGGAGTAGCGGCCGCCTTCGCCATCGTCATACCAGCGGACGTGCTTGCGGAATACTTTGAAACCGTTGTCGCGCAGGGCGTCGTAGAAGCGCTGCTGGCCGGCACGATAGGCGGAATCGGTTTCGGCGCGGGCGGTATCGAAGGGCAGGTAGGCATTGAGCCGCACCAGCTCCCCGCCGTCACGCGCGGCAAAGCGGCGCAACATGTCCACCCGCATGCCGTAGCCGCCGTTCATGCCGATGTTGGCGAAATCGATGAAGATGCCGATGCGATTAGTCAAGAAATATCCTTTAGGAGCAAATTCTTATGAACTCATCTTGTTCGTGCGTATGCGTGCAGTCGCCGCAACGGCAAAAGCTAGCGGGATCCAAGTAATGAACCAGCTTTCGTTCGGCCGCGAAAAAAAGTTTCCGCCTTCGGTCAGGCCGGCAGCGAGTCCGAAGACGAGCAGGCAGGATGCAACGACAACTTCCGTGTTGTTGCGATTGACGACACAGGCATGCAGCACCGAAGTGTGCATCGCGAGCCAGAGTATGAGCCCGATCAGACCTAGCTCCAAAGCAACGGCAAGCGGAATATTGTGTGGGTCACGCCAGATTCGCTTCATATTCTCTACGGGAAACGCTATGTCTCCCTCAAATCCGTAGCCAATCAGTGGATGCCCCATGATCTTGTCCAGCGCTGCGGACCAGATGTCTGGTCGCCATGACACTCCTCTGGACGTAAAGATTGTTGGCTGAACGATATAGGCCACCAGCGCCAGCGTAGCCATCAAGGCAAGAATCCCTAAGGTGCGCCGGTTGGGACGGAGTAGGCAAAGCCAGCACAACATGGCGGCAATGCCGACCAGCGGTGTGCGCGATCCGGTCAGAACGATGCCCCACAGTAGCAGAGGACAGCACAACAAGCAGATCCAGGTGAAGCGGTTCAGCCTGTTGGAAAGCAGAACTGATGCCATGCCAAAGACAAACATCAAACCGAGGATGTGAGACGTAAGCAGTGGATGCACAAGAACGCCTGGGCCGATGTATCGGTTATCCCAGGGTTTGCGCGGGGTTTGGATGAACTCGACTGCACTCCAGACTACGAAGGCCGTGATGACAAACATCGAGATGAGCAGCAGGTTTCGTATAGGAATAGGCGCCCGCACGGAGCCAAGGTAAGCCAGCCCCGCAATTGCCAGAAATATATACAGCGGCCGCTTGATCAGGGATGACGTTACGCCTTCGCCTTCTGCCCAGCTCAGGCTGGCAAGTACCCAGGCTGCCAGAAGCAGGAACAGCAGAACGGGAGGTTGGCGCAAGATTGGTAGCATTTCCGTTCGCGCCACGATCAAGCCGAGCAGTGCAGGGAACGCGAACAGCAAATAAAAAGATTTCGAATAAAGGCTGCGATCAGTCAGCCAGAAGAGGCTGGTAAGCAAGGTAAACAGACCCAGGCTGAGCCAGATGCTCAGGATGTCCTTGAGTTGGCTGCGGTCTAGCACCGATAGAGTTCCACGCAAGTTCAGTAGGCATTAGGGTTAAGGAACCCTTTGAAGATGGTCAGGAAGATAATTTTCAGATCCAGACCGAGCGACCAGTTGTCGATGTACCACAAGTCATGTTCTACCCGGGCCTGCATCTTCTCGAGCGTATCGGTTTCTCCCCGCAAACCATTTACCTGCGCCCAACCGGTAATTCCGGGCTTGACCTGGTGGCGCTGCATGTAAGACTCCACCAAGTCCTTGTAGTATTCATTGTGCGCCAGTGCATGCGGACGAGGGCCAACAATGGACATGCGCCCCTGTAACACATTGAAAAACTGCGGCAGTTCGTCCAGGCTGGTGCGTCGCAAGAAAGCACCAAGCGGTGTGATGCGAGCATCGCCCTTGGTGGCCTGCGTTACCTGCCCGGATGATTCCTGATGCACCACCATTGAGCGGAATTTGTAGACCTTGAAGTGCTTGCCATTGATGCCCATTCGGTATTGCTTGAACAGTACCGGCCCTGGTGAAGTAAGCCGGATGGCCAACGCAATGACCGCGCATACCGGCAGGATCAGCAAGAAGATTAGGCCGCCGATGATAAGGTCTTCGGCGCGCTTCACGATTCGCGCGGCGCCATCCATTGGTGTGACGCTGAGATCTATCGAGTAGAACCCTGCCACACGGCTGACCTGGTGGTTGAGCAAGGGCAAATCGTTCAGTTGCGGCATGAAGCGGATCGAGACAACGTGATGTCGCAATGCATAAGCAGCGGATTGTATGTGCCCGCCCTCGCTTAGCGGCAGCATCAGCCATACTTCGTGGGCACGGGCTTCATCGACTTGCTGCGGCAGAGTATCCAGCCATTCTGGAGAATTGCTGCATCTTACAATTGCAGCGACTGCGTACCCTTGTTCACGCAGGGTAAGTTGCGAAGGGAGGCGTAAACCCCGCCCTGCGTCCGAGCCGACCACGATAACCTGTTTCAGATTCCTTCCCGCACGGCGGGCATGGCGGAGCGCAAGGAAGGCTAGCAGGCGAAGGCTGACGCCCAGGCCGGCACTGATGAGCATGGTGTACGTGAACCACAGGCGCGAATACTGAGCTGAAGTTTTGAGCAGAAAGCCCAGCATCGTCAGTATAGAGGCGGCGAGCAGCCACCCCCCCGCCACGCGTGTCACCTGGCGAAGGAACGACTGGCCGCGCCATGATCCATACGCCCCCATCACAAACAGGGAGGCTACTACGGTACAGGACCACGTAATGGCGGCGATCAGGTAGGGCGTACTGAGGTCAAAGGCGTCGAAACGCAGGGAGAACGCTATGTAGGCAGCCAGCATGGCTAGCCCCGCGTCGATCAGGGCCGCGGCGAGCGGAACCGGGTAACGCTCGGCGAAGGTCGGGGAGTAATTGGAGGATCGTGGCATTGGGGTGGCAGATCAGATTTCTGGGACCAAGAATTCCTCACGTATGTACCCTGCTTCCAGAGCGGCTTTCACCCATCTTGGCATCATCCCGCGACTGGACCAGATCTTGCCCGAAGTTGGAACTTGGTATCTGGGCTTTACCGCGTCACGTTTGGACACAGGTACGCTACGTTTTGGTGATATCGATCTGGTAGTAGCAAAGACCAAGTTGCCCGCTGCCAGGTTGTAATCGCTAATCTCCTGCTTGACTTCGGATATCTCCGTTTGGCGTACTGCTTCAGTCTGTTTCTGCAAGGTCTTGATCTGTGCCGTAAGCTCGACATAAGTCGGCATGTCTTTGTCCTTCGATGAAAAACAGTTTACAACAGTGACATCTACGGCTTTGAGTTTACCGGCAGCGTCACCCTCTCCCAGAACGAGTTCCAGCACAGGATCCCGGCTGGGCAGAGAGTCGGATGAGTGTGTGATGAAGCCCCGACTACGCGTTTACCACCCCTTCGTGAGTATCTTTAATGTGCCAGGTCCAGGTTAAAAAGATTGCTCCAGCATCCAGCGCAAGGTGTCTTGCAGCGGTGGAGTCTCCCAGTTCCCGATCAACGAACGGAGCCTCGAGACGTCCCCGCACAAGATCTTTACTTCGTTGGCGCGCACGAAAGCCGGATTTACCTCCACCCGGATCTTGTGGCCAGTGATCACCTCGGCCATCGCCAGCACCTCCCGTAACGAGTGGGAATGCCCCGAACACACATTCACGGTTGTCGACACCGGACGCACTTCCAGTAGCCGCCGATAGGCGCATGCCACGGCGCGGACATCGGAAAAATCCCGCCACACGTCGAGATTGCCTAGTTCAATCACCCCGGCCCTCCGACGGAAATGCTCCACGATCTTCGGCAACAGAAAGGACTTCGATTGCCCGACGCCGGAGTAGTTGAAGGGGCGAACAATCACCAACGGCAGCTTGTCCGACCACAAATGCGCCATGTACTCCATCGCCAGCTTGCTGACGGCATACTCATTGGCCGGATTGGCTGGCATCGTCTCGTCCAGCATGCCTTCGGTCGAGTTGCCGTACACGTTCGCGCTGCTCGCCAACAGGACACAACTGGGCATTTTCCCACTGTCCGCCAGTGCCGCGAGCAGGTTACGGGTGCCGATCAGGTTGACCTTGTAGAACGACTCGGCGTCCCCATGTCCGACGAACGAGATGGCCGCCAGATGCACGACGGCGTCAGGACTTAGCTCGGCGAGCACGCTACGCACGGCTTCGGCGTCGGTGAGATCCGCGCGCCGGTAATGTCTGTCGCCGGGCTCGTCGTGCGCCCCCATGCCCCACACTTCCCAGCCGTGGGCCTGCAACTCGGCAGCGACGTAGCGCCCGGTAAAACCTTTGATGCCGGTAACCAGTACCCGTTTCATCGTCTCGGGTCCTTAGAACGAACAACCGCACTCGTTGCGGCGGATGTCGGCCTCCACCATCATCTGGCACAACTGCTCCAGCGTCGTGGCGGGAGCCCAGCCGAGTTCCCGTTTGGCCTTTTCCGGATTACCGATCAGCAGATCGACCTCGGCGGGACGGTAGAACCTGGGATTCACCCGCACCAGCGTGCGGCCCGTTGTGAGGTCCACGCCTACTTCCTCTTCGTTCCTGCCTTCCCATTCAAGATCAAAACCCACTGCCTTGCCCGCCATGGTCACGAAGTCGCGCACCGTTTCGGTTCTGTTCGTCGCCAAGACGTAAGTATCGGGCTTGTCGGCTTGCAGCATCCGCCACATACCTTCCACATATTCTTTGGCATACCCCCAGTCGCGCCGCGCATCCAGGTTGCCTAATTCGAGCACGTCCAGCTTGCCCAGCTTGATTTTGGCGATGCTGTCCGACACCTTCCGGGTAAGGAACTCTCGTCCCCGCAGCGGCGATTCGTGGTTGAACAGGATGCCGCTGCTACCGAAGATGCCGTAACTCTCCCGGTAGTTCACTGTCATCCAATGGGCGTACAGCTTGGCCACACCATACGGACTACGCGGGTAGAATGGCGTCGACTCCACCTGGGGAATCGCCTGCACCTTGCCGAACATTTCCGACGTGCTGGCCTGGTAGAAGCGAATCTCCGGATTCACGATCCGGATCGCTTCGAGCAGATTCACCACACCGACTCCGGTAATTTCCGCCGTTGTGACCGGCTGCTCGAAGGATACGCCCACGAAGCTCTGTGCCGCCAGGTTGTAGATCTCGGCGGCCTCGACCGCTTGTAGAAGGCGAATGCTCGCGGACAGATCGGTAAGGTCGTACTCGACCAAGTTCAAATTCTCATGCCCGGCGATACCGAGTTCCTCGATCCTCCAGAAATTCACCGAACTGGTACGGCGATAGGTGCCATAGACCACATAGCCCTTGTCTAGTAACAGCTTCGCCAGATAAGCACCATCCTGGCCGGTGATCCCGGTGATGATTGCCTTCTTCATGATGTCTCCTTGCATCTTGTATCAAATAATGCCCTTGCCGCCGAACTGTCTGATCGTGTCGAAGTCAGGCAGCACGCTGGAAAACCACATTGTAATCGCTATTATGCCAAGCATGCCCCTGGCTTTTTTTTCTAAGATCTCGGCTCGGACCCCGATGTGCCGTGTCTTCTATTCGCCAGATTGATGGAGGAAAAAAATTCTGCATATTTTTCTTCCACGAATGCCCGGAACTCGGATTGGAAATGTGCCGTTGAAAAGGTGCAGGCATGTCTTCTTATGGCATCGGCGTCCGGTTGAAACTCTCTTTCGAAACGATCGACGGCCGCCACGATCGAGGCTTCTGTCTGCTCTGGGAAGAAGACCCCAGTCACCCCGTCCACCACGGTCTCGAGTGCTCCGCCTTTTGCGAAAGCAATGACCGGGGTTCCGCAAGCCTGAGCCTCTACAGGAGCGATGCCGAAGTCTTCCTCGGCGGCAAAAACGAAGGCCTTGGCTCTCTGGAGGTGGTCCTTCAGTACCTCGAACGGCTGGTAACCCAGAACTTCTACATTTGGGGAGGCCATTCTTTTCACTTTCTCAAACTGCGGTCCGTCACCAATGACGACAAGTCGCTTGTCCTTCATCTGGGAAAAGGCACGAACGATCAGGTCGACTTTCTTGTAAGGAACTAGGCGGGATGCTGTGACATAAAAATCCTCCTTGCCATGAGCGAGAGGAAAGTCGTCTACCGCGACGTTGGGGTAGATCGTGACTGAATCCCTCCGATATGCCTTCTCTATTCGACGGCCGATATAGTTGCTTATGGCAATGAAGAAATCCACTCTGTTGGCGGTTCTGTAGTCCCATGCCCGCATCTTGAACAGGACATAGCGGGCCACCCACCCCTTCAACCCTTTATCCAATCCGGTTTCAGATAGATATTGATTCTGCAGGTCCCATGCGTATCTTATGGGGGTGTAGCAATAACAGATATGAAGTTGATCCGGACCCGCTATGATTCCTTTGGCTACGGCATGGCTGCTGCTTATGATGACATCATAATTTGACAGGTCCAACTGCTCAATGGCGAAGGGCATCAAGGGAAGGTAAGTCTGATAGCGGGTGGCAGCCTTTGGCAGTTTCTGAATGAATGTCGTCCTGGCATGCTTGCCAAGCAAGTTTTCCCTGTCCTTGTCTGAAAGGAAGTCGATGACGGAGAATAAATCTGCCTGTGGCCAAAGCCTTATTATTTCCGCCAGAACCCTCTCTGCCCCAGCGTAGGTAACCAACCAGTCGTGAATAACAGCTATCCTCAAGATATTGACCTCATCAAAATATTAAATCTTCCAGAATTTTAGTCGCCGGACTTGCGTGGTGCGGAAGGCTTGACCGGATTCCTGGCCCACTTTAATGCGGGATAAGAAAGCAATGCGACCAGCAAAAATATCTGTCCATTAAGTATGGCTAGGATGTTTACCGCAGCGGCAAAGGGTAATGCAGTACATAATGCCGTGTGGAGCGGTAGGAATTCCAGGCTTCCTCTAAAGAGGTATTTATATACTCTTCCTGAATAAAATCCAATAATGCATGCTGCAAGAATGGCATAATGGCCAAAATCGAAAAACAAAGGCCCAAAATACGTTGTGTACACATAGGGGCGAGGCATGGCCTCCTGCACACGCTCGTCCGCTGATGGAGTTATGCCAAGAATTGTGGCGGTAATCTTGAATGGGATGTAAAGGGAATATGCCCCGTCCGATGTGATATTGCTATTATTTTCTATGGCATAAAAAAATTCAAAGATGCCATGGGAAAAATACTGGGCTATATGAACCAGACCGTAGACAAAGCCGGTTTCATCACTTTTGACAAATTCCTCACCTTCTGGTGAAATCGGAGTGAACGTGGCATAAGCGGATTGTGTCATGGAGTTGATCGGGTCTATTCCTGATTGCGATGCTCTCAAGGTAAAAGTGTACCCCAGTGCCCATACAACTGCAGGGAATAGCGCAAAAAGAATAAGGTGGCGTTTTAAAAATTTCTTTCTCTCGTAAAATAGACCAGCGGCCACCCAAATGCTAACGAGTTGGATAATGATCGGATATCGTAATCCAAACAAAAATAGGTCCGTAATGGGATATAAAAAACAAACTAATAGCAGAAGTTTGTCGCTATTTCTTTTCCGCCCACCTGCCTTTCTTATGGCAAGGAGTGTAGGTATTACTAGGGCGAAGTGGCAGAGAAGTAATGCGAAAAACGACACCGCACTCGTTTCGGATTCTGCAACCGCTAGTCTGTTTTCCAGAAAATTTGAAGTAAAACTTGCACCGCGCAGTATGATTCGATCGATTAATCTTAGCGCGAGCCCGGTCAGCACAATAGATACAAGAACATTTATGATGATGTTCAGCCGGCTAGGGTTTATATAGATATCAATATGTGATGGAATCCTGCGTTGGCCGATTGCATAGAATGTTGCAAAAAAGAATGGGAATGAAATTCCAATCAAAATGCTCTGCGCGCTGAAATCATTCCTGCTTTCGATTGGCGCTATAAGCAGGAGAGTCAAGAGAGTCAGGTAAGAGCCAAGGAAAAGACGCAAAGGCCTGTTCTTGAATAATCTTATTTGCATCTTTTTGAGTGCAGAGTGATTGCTGATAAACGGCCAAGGAGATACTCGCTCTGAATTATATCCGTCATCCTGCTTTGCTTAAAACGAAGATAAAAGCACTGAGCCAATGGAAATGGCGCATGAAATTAGTAGAAAAAATATTAAAAGGGGAAAGTGCTCCCCCAGGGCACGCAGACTCATATATTGGCTTCCAATGATAGCCGCGAGACCGATAATCCATGCATAAGCAATACTATAAACGGCGTCGAGTCCAATTGCTGCGCAAACTCCGCTGATCGCTAGTAGTGTCGTGCAGCCTAGCGCTACGGAGCGTGTCTGCTTGGCCGATGCTGCAAGCCGATGGAGACAGCCCTCGAAGCAGGCTGTAACTGCCCAGAATATGATACCCAAGCCTATCGGTACGAGTAATCCGAAGTCTTCTGGGACTGGAATGTTGGAATGCACTTGGGGGGCGATCTTTATGAATCCGGCAGCAGCGACTGCTCCCAGTCCAACCAAGCTGACTGAAAAAGTCAAGAGCTGCTCTCTCTTGCGTGTTTCGATGTTTCCAAAGACAGTACGAAAGAACATCGTATTTATGAACTGGTGAATAAGAATGGCTACCGAAAGCCAACGAAATGCCAAAGAGAATTCGGCGACGCGCTCAGGTGTGCTCCAGATGCCTAGCAAGACTCTAGGAGCCGCCATAAAAACTCCCATTAAAGCGCTGCCGGCCATGAATCGAAAGCCGATATCAAAGAATGAGCGGTAGTTACGGCGCAGCCAGCGTGAAAAATCCGGTAGTGGGGTAACGCGTATAAGCCCCGTAGTGAGGATGGAGCCAAGAAATATTAATGTGAACGCATAGGTGCTGAAGAACTCCAATCGGATCTCCACAGCTAATAGCGCGAAAAGTAGAGAGATATAAAGGCTGCTCTCAACAGCAGAGGCCCAGGCCCCCTTGCCTAAGCCTTTCAGGCGACTGGAAAGGGTGGTCTGCAAGCAGATCAAAGCACACTGCAACGCAATCAGCCCATAAGATGCTTCTTCCCAGCTTTCGTTAAAAAACCTTACCGCCAGTGCAAACACAAACAGGGACATGGCGATCAACAGCGTGAAAATAGTTGCCGTGCGCAGGTGCCTTTGGAGCTTTCTGCCTATTGTGCCGTAGGCTACCACTCCTGCTGCTCCCATGTTGGCCATCGGGCCCAGTGACAATGATATGGCCAGCCACCATTCAACACGCCCGTATGCAGCCTGGCTCAGGATCGTTGCTGCCAGGAGAGGAGCAAGGAAGACCGGCGATTTAGCTAGCGCAAATAGGATGCCACGCCAAGAAAGATGCAGAAGTTTTCGCACTTCAAGGGCCCTTCGGGATGTGTTTATGCACGACCCTCTCGACGAGGCCATCAATTGAGACCGGGGGGTGTCGAGACGCAGCTTGGTCATAGTCAAGCTCAACAAAGCGCAATGGTTGGCTAACATAAAGGCCAACTCGATCGAGCGAACGAGAAACACAAGACGCTGCACCTATGGTAACGGCGTCCGCCACCCGAACTCCTGAGGTCAAAACGCAGGCAGAACCGATGTATACGTTATTGCCCACTCGAATTGATCCATCGATTCTGAAACGGTCCAATCCCGCTGGAGCATGCAGGTAGCCATGTGTCCATAACTGACTTCCGTTGCCTGCGAGTATCGAGTAATCCCCAAAGGAAACACTGCGTGTGCAATCGATGATGTGGCCAACCGTAATCTTAGAAAATTTGCCTAGCTTGAGCATTGCATGCCCCCAGCTAACTCCTTTGGGGCCACGTGTAATCTTGTTCTGATTGCCAATCCCTGCGTTTTCACATAGGACCAGCCAAAGAGGCCCCGTGGCGCGATTCAGATGCTGTATATAAGAGCGTTCGTGAAGAAGAAGAGTGTCAAGAGCAATAAAATTTCCGTGCCCTATCGTGTTGAAGCCGCGCAACTCGACGTGTCTCGCGTTAATCCAAGAAAATCCAATTCTGCATCCTGATGGAACTTTCCATCCAAAAAAGCGCAAAAAAAAATTCTTTAACGCACATGGCGGAAAAAAAAGACAGATTAGCCCAGAGAGACTGAAGTTCAGATGCATTGTTCAGCAACCTCCGAGATGGAACGAGCAACACTCTGTACATTCTGCCGCGTCATTACGGCTGGCAAGTGTGCTGGGTCTGAAACCATCCCAGGGAAGGTCGTCCTGTAAAGGCGCTGGACCAGCCGGATACGATCCGCGTCAGATGCGGTGATGAAGAGATTCGATTCTATTTCTTGAATGACATCCCTAATGCGGTCTATTTCGCTCAACAGTGTGCAACCCTTCCCGTTATCGACGATTCCCGGCCCAAATTGAACAACTGGTTTCGAGGACAAAACGCACTCGACGGCTACCGTGCCCGTGACCGTGCAGACTAGATCGACCCGCTTGAACACATCGGCCATGCTATCAGTAAGCGATATAGGCGAAATTCGAGTATTCTTCTGTAGCATGTCGATCAATTCAGCACTAAGTTCATATTTGGCCTTCGGGTTGACTTTCACCAGCAAGTGCCATCCCTGCGGTAGATTGTCCGCGAGATCACCGATGAGCTTTGCTTGATCCCGGAATCTCTGTCCCCAAACGTCTATATTGGCCTCTGGCTGCATCTGCAGAGGGTAGAGAACGAAGCGAGCGCCTTTTGGAGGCGCTTTGGTTGATACGAGCTGTTCCCATGTCGATAAATGTTTCCTGGTCTGCCGATCCAATACCCACTTTCTCAAAGGGGATGGTGTGTTGTAGCGCTCGCCCTGAAAGTAGCCGCGCAAGATGATCAAACGGTCGTTGAGCGAGCCTGGTTGTGGGTGGTTGCGCTCTGGTTCGCGCCCAGAGGGCAAAATCATGTAGTCAGGAATTTTTTCGCGCTTTCGAATGGATTCGGCAATGGCCAGGCAATCTTGTTCTGGGGGAATATCCCGGCTTTCTCCAAGAGGTTCCTTGGTGGCATAGGCATAAACAGAAAAACGCCCCCCTGGATATCCTGGCATGCTTGGATGGAGGTAGGGGATCCCTCTTGAGAGGCACTCGGCGATGACTATAAATTCGTGAAACAACGTACTCTCACCTACGACCGCGTCTGGCGCTTGATCGTCGAGCCACTTTTTAATATGAAGGCGATAGTGGTTGTAGTGATGATCGTTTCCACCGAAATAGTTGATGAAACGGTCTCCGGCGCGTGCCCAATGCAGTTCGTGTGAACGGCTATCGAGCTCTGTGTGCAAATCGGTGCCTCGGGGAAAAGGTGCTAAGAACACGGATTCGTCATCTGGTAAAAAAATTGGGTTTTGCACTAGCCAAGTAATTTGATGCCCAAATGATTTTAGCTCTTGGGCTATGGCGGCCCAGAATATCGTTTTGTACCTGTTTTCAATAAATGCTAATTTCATTTTAATGAGAGGTGAAGGTTTAAATTTATTCGGATCCGTGATGACAAAATCGATCTTTCAGGAATTGGCGCGGGGGAGGTAAATTGAATTTTTATTTTGACTGTTAGCGTAAATGCCTAATCGCCATGAATGCTTCTGCAGCCATCACTCCAACTGTGTTGCCTCGATGCCTTGCCAAGGATTCCAAGTGCCTCAAACTGCGGGAATGTGGTTCCTCGCGCATTTCAAGATCATAAGCCTTGAGCGCTTGAATCTTTACTGCCAGGAAATTGCTGATATCCACATAGTGGCTTGGCTGAAAGGGGGAATTGAATGGTGTCGCCCATTCGGTGCTCGACATGACCTCGAACGCATAAATCTCTCGAACGCAGCAGCCTGGTGTGGGTCTGCAGGCTGTCAGGACGGCTTGGTGGGCAACGCGGTGGTCCACGTTAAGATCGCCGTGGTGATGGGTATATATCACCTCAGGCTGTATTTCCTGGATGATTGGTTCAAGGCGCTGAATGACCTCGATCAGTGGCACGCTGTCGAGGCGGTTGTCGGGGAGGCCCAGATGGTGGCCATCGCGGATGCCGAGTACTTGTAGCGCTCTATCGGAGGCGCTGCCACGTAGTTCGAGTTCCTGGTCGCCCGAGTGGATACGGGAGCTTACGCCATCGGCCAGGAATACGATGTGCACGCTATCGCCTTCTGCGACGTGTCGCGCAATTGTACCGCCGCATCCAAGGGCTTCGTCATCCGCGTGGGCGGCGACTACAAGAACGGTTTTATTGAAAGAGGTCATATCGCTGAATTGGAAAATGAGGATAAGGCATCAATTATCCTGCGGGAGAGGCTTGGGGTCGCTGCAGCGATAAAACCTTGAGTTTTTTCCCAGGAGCCTTCAAAGAGATACGGGCTTCCATCCCTTTGCAGCAACACTCCGCCGATTTCATTCAAAATAACGAACGCAGGGGCAAGATCCCAGTCCCGAACGAGAACGTCCTTTACAAAAAGATCCGCCTCTCGGTTCGAAATCATGCAACATTTCAGACCAAGGCTCCCGCTTTCCCTGTACTGCAGAGGAATCCGCCTCATCAACTCCTCTACGATGCCATGTGGTTCTGGAGTGTTGTCCACAATGACCGGATTATGAAGCTCATTTTCCATCCGAGCCGGAATCCTGATGCCGTTGAGAAACGCTCCGCGGCCGGCTAGCCCAATATAGAAATTGGCTCTCATTGGGGCATTCACAAATCCAGCCACCGGCTGGCCGTCCTCCATGAGTGCAACTTGCGTGACAAATCCATCAAAGCCGTGGAGCCAGCTCGCAGTCCCGTCTATCGGATCGATCAGCCAATACTGCTGGGGGCGATGAGCGCAATGGCTCGCGTCCTCCTCGCTTATGACCGGGATGTGTGGCCAGATCTGAGTAAGTTTATCGACGAGGCGTTCGTGAGCCCAACGGTCGGCCTGCAGTTTAAGGCCGTGCGAAGATATGGAATGACGGGCTGACGGGTCGTTGCGCCATGCAATGAGGTCATGGCCAAGTCGAGTCATGGAGTCGACGAGCTCTTTTTCGCCGTCAGTTAAAAAATCAAGCATCTGGCTGCCTGATGAAGTGTTTGATGGCGGTTTCGAACGGGGGAAGGACATAATTGGCGATTTCTTCAAAAAAACCAAGGTCGAATTCGAACTCCGGGTGTACCGTTGCGTACTCAAAATTAAAGCCGAGTTCAAGCTGAAGTATTCTTATGAGTCTGTTGATGGAAACTGCTCCAGAGTACCCGATGTTGATCGGTGTGAAACGATCCGGGGCTCCTGGAACCAAAGTTGATATTGCGCGAGCTGCATCGCGAACGTCCATTGCTGCCCATGTGAGTGGAGATGCGGGTAGCGAAGGGATTTCCTTTCTGCGAATCGCGGCTAAGGCGTTGTACACCAAGCCTCCTTTTCGCGGAGGACCGTACAGACCGGGGATGCGGATTGCGTATCCTGGGACTCCGCTGCGCCTTGCGAGATTCTCTGCGTCTACCTTTCCTTGCGCGTAAGAGGAGGATGGGTTCAGCGGCATGCTTTCTGAAATGCGTCCGGAAACTCCATTGCCATACACGGTCATCGATGAGATCAAGAAAAGGGATTTTGGCCGCGAGGCAATGATGTTCTCAACCATTTGCACACTGCCTGTCGCGTCATCGTTGTAATCGCCGATTCCCTTCGGGACCTGCGCTGCCGCATGGATGATGACGTCGGGGCGTGTACTTTCCAATAAATAATCGGTCCCATCTCTGTCAAGCAAGTCGCATTGAACCCAGCCGGGATCGCCGGGATTTGGGTGTCGCCCGCTCCCAGTCACTGAATGCCCGCGGGCCCGAAGTTCGTTAACAATGTGCGCCCCCAGATACCCTCCGGCGCCGGTTACCAAGATTCTAGGAGCCTTGTTGAACGAGATCATGGAGCACCAACTTACAGCATATCCCAGGTTATATGATGATCCCCAGGGATTGATCTCTTCGCCTTTCTTCCGATCAACTCGGGAAGCAGGTGAGGAGATACTCCCAGGCCGGGGCGTTTGATCGCAAGCATGCTTTCATCTATTACCTCGCCTTCTGCTATGTCGCGTGCTGCATGAATGGAGCGGCGAACCTTCTCGGCCATTTCAATTTCAGGGCCGCGCGGGCCATTCTTGATCCCGTCACCCCTTGCGGCCTCGATAGTGCGAATGCGCTGGACCATTTCCTTGAGTTCATGCGGTTCCATTGCAAAGGAATGATCGGGTCCGGGGAGATTTCGATCAAGGGTAAAATGCTTTTCAATCATGCAGGCCCCCATTGCTACGGCCGCGCATGTAACCGTGTCTCCAATGGTGTGGTCGGAATAACCTGTGGGCACGCCAAATGCACTGCGCATGCTCTCCATGGCGCGCAGATTCGACATTTCGGTCGGCGCCGGATAAAGGGATGTGCATTGAAGCAGAATCACCTGGTGGTTGCCAACCTTGTGACACGTGTCCAGCGCGCGCTGGATATCCATCCAGTCGGCGAGGCCGGTGGATAGAATGACCGGTTTCCCAGTTTTCGCAATATGGCTTATCAGTCTCAAGTCGGTTAAATCGAAGGAGGCGACCTTCATGGCAGGCACGTCAAGTGCGGCCAACTCGTCTACAGCTTCGAAGTCGCAAGGAGAGGAAAAGAAATGTACCCCACGCTGAATGCAATAAGCCATCAAAGGGCGATGCCAGGTCCTGTCGAGTTCCAGGGCGCGAAGCAATTCCTGTATACTTTCGCCTTCCATCAAGTAAGAGGGCATTCTGGCGAATTTGGATACATGGACATCAGCCCGAAAGGTTTGGAACTTGACCGCATCAACGCCGGCTTCCACCGCAGCGTCGATTGTCCTGATGGCGATATCCCAGTCCTGGTTGTGGTTGGATCCAATTTCTGCAATAACGTAGGCCGGGTGATCTTTTCCGACTATTTTCCCGCCAATGTTAATATCTTGGTGTCTCATTTATCAGTCTCTTCTATTTGTGGAAGAAGTTGTTTTTCCAGTTTCGCTGAAGGCCGATCCTTGATGTCGGTAGGAACAAGGGCGCTGTTGAATCATACGGTTCGAAGGGGTCGAATCCGCTTTCTATGACCAGGCAGAATGTCGTCGAGACGCGTGGATTGATCTCGAATGGCCATACTTTGCCCCTGTCGTCGACGATGCACTGTAAATTGTAAATGCCTGTTGTTTTAAAGATCTTCTGGAAATCTTGTATATACTGCACAATTTCTCGATTGGCCTCGACTTCTGCGCTGATTGTAATTCCTCTTTTTTCCAGAACTTTGACGGGTACAACAGCGCGTAATCTTCCGCTCTGATCGGCTGCAACAAAAACGGTATATTCAGCCCCGACCGCCAGTTCTTGTGCAATGAATGCATCCGCAGGCAGATTCTGAAGTTCAAGGTATGCCGAAAGCTGCCTGCTATTCAGTAGTTTCATCACTCCGCGCGACCCTCTTCCACTCCGAGGCTTCGCAATCATGGGAAACCCGATTTCCTTTGGCTCGGAAAGCAAGTGTGTCTCTGGTGCATTCAACCCAGCACTGTGAATTGCACGTGATCCTGCAAACTTATCAAGCATGAGATCGACGAATTCTTTCGGCGGAAGCAGGATTTTGAAAGGGGCTGTTTCGTGCAGTTTCGCGACGATCGAGAGCTCTTCATCAACGCCGGGAACCAGGACATCTATTTTTCTTGATGTGCATAGGTCATGAATGGCATTCCGGAATCCAGCTTCGTTCGCCTTGGGTATCCCGATTCGCCGCTCAAGGGGTATCGAGGAGTCGATGGCGCCAGGGTTCGCATCTGCGAAATAAAGCTCATACTTATGATTGAGTTGGCGCCAAAGGGCTTCATTGCCTGATCCGCCGCCTCCGGTAAAAAGAATTTTCATTTGGACAGGTCCAGTGCCATAGAAGAGGTTCTTGATCGAAATGGTTCCGGTGCTCGTTTGTGCAACTCCCTTGGAGGGGGCACTATTCCTGTTGAGCGGCCTGTTGTTCGAGCCATTCACCCATTAATATGCCCAGGCAGTAAATGTCAATGTGTGCATTTCCGAAAAGTTGGTGCTCTCGAAGGATTCCTTCATCCTTGAAACCCAGTCGATGGTGAAGCTTGAGGGATGCTGTATTGAATGCCAGGACTCTGCTTGATACTTTGTTTACAGAAAGATTCCTGAAGGCAAATTGAAGCGCCGATGTGCAAATCTTGTAGCCCGTACCTTTGGGGCTGTGTGGAGCGGAATGAAAGCTCCATTCGGCTGTCCCGTTTTCCTTTACACCGGTAAAGTGAACGGTGCCAATGGGAATGCCGTGTTCCTCGATAACAAGCAGGGCTTTGCTTTGGTCTTTTGAGGACTCTTCAAACCAGGCCCGATGCTCTTCCGGAGTTATTTCATGCTGGGTAAGCATGAATCTTTTGACTTCAGGATGATTCCGCCAGGAAAGCATGCTTTCCAGGTCATCCTTTACCATCAGGCGTGCCCGGAGGGTTGTATTCGTTAGCATTCAACAATTCTTCCGTGATTAACGAAGTGCCTGCCCCCGTGGTAATTTCCCTCGCTGCACTGCTCATCCGGCTCAGGGCGACGGGCGACATGGCTTCCAGCAAGTGCTCGCCTATCGTTTCATGCAGATCATCTGCAATGCAGAAAATACGGGTTGCATTGGCGTTGTAAAGTGCGATTGCGCCTGTGCGCTGATTTTCGGCAATGATCGCCGTCAGTGCAGGTAATCCCAGGCAGCAACGTTCCCAGGCGGTTGTCCCGGCGGCTCCAATCGCAAGGTCACTGTCGGCCATCAACTGTGCCATGTCACTGACGCCGACCAGGACGGTCGTGGGGCAGGGCATGTCTTGCGCCTGTCTTCGTACATCGTCTAGCCATGGCGCCGTGACACCCATGACTGCCGTGATCCGGCAGTCTGCCGGAAGGGGACAGGTCCGCAGCGCCAGCAGTACCCTCCCGGTCGTATTGTCGTTGTCGACGCCGCCCATGGTGATCAGCAGGTGGCGTAGTACGGGTTGGCTGCGGCGCTGCAAGCTGTATGGGCGGAGGGCGGCGAACTCGGGACGTAGTAAGGCGTACTGTGATCCGCACAGCAAGCGGCAATCTGCCGGGACTGCGGTCCGGTATTCCTCTGGGGTACGGCGAAAGGTCTGGTCGAGCAGTAAATCGCATACATGCAGCCTGTCTGCCAGATCGTCGATAACCATCAACTTCCGGTAGTGCGGCGTGAGCATTCGTTCCCAGGACGCGTCCAATGCGTAGTGGTCGACAATGAGCCAGTCGGGGTGCAAATCGGCGAGAATCGTAGCGCAGGCTTCGGCGTCTTCAGTTTGGTTCGTACCTAGCAAGTGACTGTGTGCGAGCTTGGGCAATGTCGCCGTTTGCTCACCTGCAAGCGATCCGGCCCCTGCTGCGGATGGTGGCAGGGGGTGGACGACATGGCCTTTGCTGCGGATGAGTCCAATCAAGTTGCCGGGGTGTTCGCGGCAAATGAAGTGGCAGTAGGCACCACGCTTCGTGAGCGCATCGGCCAGCGTCAGGCAGCGCATGACGTGACCGGTGCCGATCTGCAGTGAGGCGTCCGTACGGAAGGCAATTTGCATCGTAGTCATCAGTTCAGGCGTTTGAACCCTCCGTGGCACACTGGGCCATTGAGCAGGCTGGCGACATCGCGGCCTTCTTCGCACTCCTTGATCAAACCGAATACTGGATCAAGTGCCGAAAAATAATCCTGAACGATTTGGGGGGTGTGATCGATGCACACATAGACGCTGGTGCCGCCGAGATAACCTTTTGCGAGCATTTCCTGGGTGATCAGGGTCTTGTAGGCCAGGGCGCTGTCACTGCGGAAGGAGAAGCCGGTGAGGGCGGGAAGGCCCCAGTGATCGATGGCCAAGCCGTGCTTGTCGGCGAGCTGCTGCCAGCATTCGCGAATCCGTAGTCCGGTGGCTGTAATGGTTTCCCAGGAGCGGATACGTTGCATGACTTCGAGCGTCTTGAGGGCCGCGCTGGGGCCGATGCGCTCGGTCCAGAATGTGCTGCTGATGAAGGTGCTTTGTGCGGCCTCCATGACTTCGCGTTTGCCGATGGTGGCGGTAATCGCGTAGCCATTGCCGAGCGCCTTGCCGAACATGGCCATGTCTGGTTCGACTCCGTAAAGCTGATGCAGCCCGCCAAAGCTCTGTCGGAAGCCTGAAGTACATTCGTCGAAGATCAGCACGATGCCGCGGTCGGTGGCGAGCTTGCGTACCTTGTGGAGAAAGTTGTCTTCAGGCCCTTTGTTGCGCACGACCTCCATCTTGATGACGCCGATGTCGTGCGTATTGACCAAGGATTCGAGCTCGGCAAAGTTGTTGTAGTTGAAGGGGAAGACGGTACCCCGCAGGTTGCGCGGCACGCCGTTGGGCTCCAGCCCGGGCAGCAGATGCCCCGCGAGGCTTTCATCGTCGCCCAGGTTCGCCGACAGATACCAGTCGTGCCAACCGTGGTAGCCACACACCGCCACTTTGTCCTTCCCGCTGGCCGCACGGGCGATACGGATCGCGATGGCGTTGGCTTCTCCGCCGGAGCGGGCGAAGCGCGCCATATCGGCCCATGGGTGGAGTTCGATGAGTTTTTCCGCGAGATAGACTTCTTCGGGGCAGTTGAACGTGGACATGTTGCCCGCGCTGACGGTTTGCTGCACCGCTGCGTCCACTTCCGGGTGGCCGTAGCCAAGCGTGTTGGTACCGATGCCCATGATGGACATGTCGATGTACGGATTACCGTCCAGATCCCAGACCGTGCAGCCTTTGGCCTTGCTGAAGTAAGCGGGCCACTGTTCGGGGAGGAACATCTCTGCGCGTTTGGACAGCAGCATGTTGCCGCCAGGAATGACGCGCTTGGCGCGTTTCCAGAGTTTCTGGCCAGTTCCCATCGAGGCTCCTTCGTTGCGAATCAGATGTTGGTTGGCGGCGAAAATCGCAGGGCGCATCTGTTGCAGCGCCAGTACTTCCCGCCAGGAGAAGTGAATGTTGGGGGCGAAGTGGGCGAACACTGCCGTGACGACGTCGAAATCCGCCGGTTCATCAACTGTCCAGCGCAGCGTGCCGTGATTTTCTTCGGCCTGCAGGGACGCTTGGCTGAAGCGTCCCGATTCCCGTAGATAGGGCGTCACATGTTCGCGATCATGCGGGCGGGATGTTTCCGCCGCAGCGCGTTCGAATGCCGCCATGCTGAAGACCTCGGTATCCAGCCCGTCGGGGTAGGTGGAAGGGGATGTGTTGCTGAAATAGTCCACGCCGCTGGCTTTGAAGCCGCGAATGACCTCGTCGACCAACTCGGAGTCGATCAGCGGGCAGTCGCCGGTCACGCGCACCACGACGTCCGCACGGTGTGTGCGTGCAGCCTGCAGATAACGCGCAAGCACGTCTGTCTCGCTGCCCATTTCACATGCATAACCGAGTTTGCGCACATGCTCGGCAAGCACCTGGTTGCGGGGATCGATCGAGGTGGCGACGACGATCTGGTCGACTTCGCGTGCGCGAGCCAGCCGGGCGAGCAGCAGTTCGATCATCGGCACGCCGCCGATGGGTTTCATCACCTTGCCAGGCAGGCGTGTCGAACCCATGCGGGCTTGGACGATGGCAACGACTTTCATGTTCTGTTCCAAAGAGCAGGGTTGAGCAGTGTGGCGTCATTGGTGTCGAGGCCGACCGGGCGTTCGGGCAGGACACCTTCCGCAGCAGAAAGAATGCCCTCCAGATGAGCCGTGCCGTCGACGCCGATCACCACACGTGTGACATCGGCGGTCCGCAGCGCATGGCGCACGCAGAGTTGGAGGGGGGATAGGCCGGTTTCGGCAAGCCACCCCTCCCATCTTCGCCAAATTATATCCCATTTGGAAAAATAAGCCGGCCGTGCGGAGGCGGACATCAGGAGTAAACCCTGCAAAAAGATCGAGCGCACGTGCAGCTCGCAGCCGGCTTCTGCCAATCGCGCAGCCCAGCCGGAGCGGACGATACGGGTATCGAGGACGTTCAGCGGGGCCTGGACGATGTCGAATGCCATTCCCGATGGCAACTGCGCGAGCTCTTCCGGGTCGTAGATCGAAATGCCGACTTTCCGGACATGTCCCTTATCGTATTGAGTGCGCAATGCACGGTATAGAGCGGCTCCTTCGGCAGTGCGCAACTGCGCTGGCCTATGCAGCAGCAGCCCGTGCAGAACGGGTACCCGAAGTCTTGCAAGCGATCCCTTCACCTGTGCCTCGACCCACGCAGCCACGTGGTCCGCATCGGGTAATGCGGGCATTTCCGGCAGCTTGGTGATGATTTGCCAGTCGGCGACGTTCAACATCCCTAGCGTCGTCTCGCTATCACCGTAGGCAATGGCCGTATCGAGTGTCCGGATACCCGCTTGGCGGGCAAGTGCAAGGATTCCGGCGCCTTGCTGGTGAGAGACTTGTCCCTGGGTGTTCGAAATCCCGTAAGGCAAGCCAAACTGCACGGTGCCCAGGATGATTCTATCCGGGCCGTTATTGCCATTCATCTTTCAATACCCCCAACCAAAAGCAGCCCTGGCGTTTGCCGTCCAGCACGACATTTTTTCTGAAGAAACCTTCGACGGTATAGCCGGATTTCATGAATGCCTTGAGGGAGGCCAGATTCTCGCTGTAGCAGCCTGCTTCGACCCGCAGGAGGCCGAGATCCTCGAAAGCATGGCGGGTGGCGAGGCGGATTGCCTCGGTGGCATAACCCTTGCCCCACGCCTGCTTGCTGCCGATGAAAAGGCTGAGCTGAGCGGTGCTGTATCGCGAGTTGATAAAACCAATCTTGATGTTGCCGATGTGTTCATCCATTTCAGCCAGAAAGATGCCGAAAAGGTGCTGTACAGGGTCGTCGTTCATGCTTTCGACGAATTGGTGGCAGCTTTCGACGGAATGGTGCTGATGCCGAATTTCGAGAAAACGATTGACTTCGGGGTCGTTGAGCCAGGCCGCATAGGCGGGACTTGCGTCGCCTGGGCAAAGCGGACGCAGGTAAAGCCGCTCAGAGTTCAAAAGGGGCATTTTTCATTCTGCCTGGACGCAGGGCGTGCGCGAGGGCCGCCACGACCTGTTCGAGTTGGTCGTCTGTCATGTGCGGGTACAGCGGCAGGCTGATCGCCTCGGCGTAATAGCGCTCCGCCGCGGGGAAGTCGCCTGCCTGGAAGCCCATGGTCTGGTAATACGGCTGGGTATGGACGGGAATGTAGTGCAGATTCACACCAATGCCCTGCTCACGCAGCGCTTCGAAGACCTGGCGGTGACTGCTGCCGATCCGCTCCAGTTGCAGACGGATGGCGTAGAGGTGCAGGCCGGAGTAGCCGTCCGGGTGTTGCCACGGCGTGGTCACCGGCAGGCCGACCAGCAGTTCGTCGTAGCGGAGGGCCAGTTGATGGCGGCGGGCGACGTAGTCGTCGAGCCGTGCCATCTGGCTGACGCCGAGCGCGGCCTGCAACTCGGTCATGCGGTAATTGAAGCCGAGATCGATCTGTTGGTAGTACCAAGGGCCGTCGGGGGCGTGCGTCATCTGCGCGGTATCGCGGGTGATGCCGTGGCTGCGCAGCAAGGCCATTCGGTTGGCGAGTTCGGCGTCGTTGGTCAGCGCCATGCCGCCTTCGGCGGTGGTGATGATCTTGACCGGATGGAAGCTGAACACGGTGATGTCGCTGTAGCGGCTTCCGCCGATGGGTTCGCCCTTGTACTTGCCGCCGATGGCGTGCGAGGCGTCCTCGATGATCTTGAAGCCGTAGCGCTGGCCGAGGGCGTGGATCGCCGCCATGTTGCAGGGCTGGCCGCACAGATGCACCGCGACCACCACCTTGGGCAGGCGGCCAGTCCGTTCTGCGGCGATGAGCTTGCGCTCGAGCGCCTGCGGGCACAGGTTGTAGGTGCGTGGATCGATATCGACGAAGTCGACCCGTGCGCCACAATACAGGCCGCAATTGGCCGAGGCGACGAAGGTGACCGGGGTGGTCCACAGCCAGTCGCCCGGCTCCAGGCCGAGGGCCAGGCAGGCAATGTGCAGCGCCGAGGTGGCGCTGTTGACGGCAATCGCGTGGCGGGCACCGCAGTATTCCGCCACGGCGCTCTCGAACAGGGGGACTTGAGGCCCCTGGGTGAGAAAGTCCGAGCGCAATACGGCAACGACAGCGTCGATGTCTTCCTGGGTGATGTCCTGGCGACCGTAGGGAATCATCTTCAGATCTTTCCGATTTTGTTCTGGTTGGCGGAAACCCAGGTTTGTAGCTCGGCGATGCTCATCCACTCAGTATTGTTGTCGCTGGTGTAGCTGAAGCCCTCGATGACTTTCTTGCCGTCCTTGATGCGCTCGGGGCTGGTGTCCCAGCCGTTGATGGCGGGCAGGATCTTGAAGTGTTCCGGGTACTCGTATGTATAGAACGAGTCTTCTTCGCCGATCATCTGTTCATGCAGCTTTTCGCCCGGACGAATGCCGACGAATTCGTGGGCGGCTTCTGGGGCAACGGCCTTGGCGAGTTCGGTGACTTTCATCGACGGGATTTTCTTGACGTAGATCTCACCGCCTTCCATGTCGTCGAAGGCGTGCCAGACGAGTTCGACGCCTTGTTCGAGAGATATCATGAAGCGGGTCATGCGTGCGTCGGTGATCGGTAGCACGCCTTTGTCCCCGATGGACAGGAAGAAGGGAATGACCGAGCCGCGCGAACCCATGACGTTGCCGTAGCGCACCACGGCGAAGCGGGTGGCATGGCCGCCAGCGTAGGCATTGCCGGCCACGAAAACCTTGTCCGATGCGAGCTTGGTTGCGCCGTAAAGGTTGATCGGGCTGCTGGCTTTGTCGGTAGAGAGTGCAACGACACGCTTGACGCCTTTATCGATACAGGCATCGATGAGGTTCATGGCTCCGTTGATGTTGGTCTTGATGCACTCGAAGGGGTTGTACTCGGCGGTCGGAACGATCTTGGTCGCTGCAGCATGGACGACATAGTCGACGCCGTCGAGTGCGCGGTAGAGGCGATCCTTGTCGCGCACGTCGCCGATGAAGAACCGCACCCGTGAATCACCCTGGAACAGCTTGGCCATCTCCCATTGCTTCATCTCGTCGCGTGAGAAGATGATGATCTTTCTGGGGTTGTACTTGGCCAACGTCATCGGGACGAAAGTGTGGCCGAAGGAGCCGGTGCCGCCGGTGACGAGAATGGTCTGGTTGGTGAGCATGGGAAGGTGTCCGTGAAGCGATAAATGGAATTAAAGGGGGGCGATAAGCGGGCCGCAGCGTTTGAACGTGACGAACTTGGTGAGCAGCAGGAACAGGAACGCCAAAGCCATGGCTGCCGGTACGGCAGCCATGGCGAGTAGTGGAACGAATGCAAAGCCTGCAAGAAAGAAGATCTGCAACGAGGCCAGATGACTGAAAATGATAGGCCGATCTTTTCGGCGTGCGTAGAGTCCGTAATGGGGAGTCATGCTGATCCTGGACAGGACCGCGGCCAGAACGGCCCAGTACAGCAGGCTGAAGTGGTGCGTGTAGCTGCGGTGCTCTAGCCTGTCGATTGCGCGTTTCATGGAGGCGCGATCGAGCCCTTGTAGGCGGGAGGTGCCAAACATGCAGGCGGTGGCGAGTATGCCAATAGCATAGAAGGCGAAGATGAAATCGAGCGTGTGTTGTGTGGGGGCGAGCCACACGTAGAAGACTGTGGTCGAAAGCAGGTCGTACAGCCCCATTTCGGCCGGCTCCAGAAATTTCGCCAGCACGAAAATGAGCGCGAACTTGCTTACCAGCGTGACGGCGGGCAGTGCGAGATTGAGAAGGCACTTGATGGAGGAAGGCACGGTGTAAAGCTGGCGGCGCGGACGACTGAGCGAGGCTGTCAGGCCTGGCTGCGTACTTCGTCCTGCTTGTTATCGTTCTTCCACCACGCGCGGACCAGTGCGACGAACATGCCCAGCATGCCACCCAGGACTCCGCCGAGCACCAGGCCCAGTGCCAGGCCGGGCTTACGTTGCTTGATCTCCGTGCCTTCCGGTGGTGCGACGAAGCGCATGCCCTGCAGGTAGGTATTGGTCCAGTTTTCGCGCTCGACATCAAGTTCGTTCCATGTCTGCTCGACGATATCGATGCTCTTGTCCTGGCTTTGGAATGCGGCGGTCTGGATGTTCATCAGCTCATTCAGAAAGGCCCGGCCGGTCGTCGCTTGCTGTAGAGCGTCTTGTGCCTTGCAGTAGTAGTCACGCTTGAGGGTGCTGGCAATGCGGTCGCGCTCGCGGCGAACGTCGGCAAGCTTCATGTCGGCTATCTGGATTTCCGTCGCAGTGAGTTGTGCGGCGGGTGACAGGAAGCGTTCGCTGCCCTTGTCCAGCGATACGATCTGGCGGTTGTCGATGGCAGCCGCACCCGGGGTGCGGGTAATGATGTCGCGCAGTGTGGCTGCGCGTTTTTCTTCTTGGCCGATGGCGAAGTCGTTGGCGATCTGGGCATTGCGCAACTCTTGTTCGCGGGTGCGGAAGTCGGCACAGCGGGCCAGCATGGTGCCTTCGAAGTTGACCCGGATGACAGTATCGCGGACGTATTCAGCCAGCAGGGGCACCGGGCTGCCTTGTGTGGGCTCCTTGTGTGCGAACTGGATGCGTATCCCGATCATGACGCCGGCTTGTTCATCTTCGGTCAGTTTTACGCCAAAAGCTTTCTGGTCTTTGTCAGTAAAGGCGAATTCCGGCTCGAGCGCATTCTTGAGGCCGTCGGGGTTGTCTGCCAGAGCGTGGAGCAGCTTGCCGTCCGCAGTATCGACCAGATTCGTGTTGTGCAGAAACTGCTGCAGGCGGGCGCCGCTGGAGAGCACGCTCTGGAAGCGTTTGTAGTTAGGGGCGGACACGCCGGGGGTCAGAAACAAACCGTCGGAGACGTACTTGGTCGACAGGATGCTTGCTCCGACGCCGAGGGCCGCACCTACGGCCGCGATGCCGATGATGAGGGCTTTCTGCTGCCAGATGGTGCGGACGAGTTGGCGCAGGTCGATTTCATCATCGTAGGCTTGGGGCGGCTGAGGTGTTTGCATGGAGAGACTGTACTGTAGGCTGTAGGCCGGCATTATCTCATGGGGATACGCGTTTCAAGAACAAGGCAATGGTAATAGTTCGTCAGGGCGCAGGGGCCTTAACGAAGCGGTATATGTTAATGGCGTGGTGGCGGGGGGCAGCCGGCTCCCAGATCGACGCCAACGCGCCGGATGTGATCGAGCAGTGCCGGGTTGTCGATCTGGTGCCAGAGGCTCAGGTCGATTTGCCATGGCAGCAGCAGTTCGTCGATCTCCATGTCCAGCCGAAGCAGATCGGGCAGCGCTAGCGTGGGGGCGACCAGGCAGATGTCGATGTCCGAGCCCGGTCGGTGCGTGCCCTTGGCGCGCGAACCATACTGCTGGCTATGGGGAGCCGCTTCCAGCAGCAGGAATGTCCCCAGCCACTGCGCGCTATAATCCCCGCCGAACTGGCTGGCGTTCGTGCGTCGGCCTGCCACTCATCCTCCAGAGGCAGATCCTTGTCCCTCACCATCCTCGGCCTTTCCGGCGCGCTCACCCACGACCCCTCCGCCGCGCTCTACATCGACGGCAAGCTCGTCGCGGCGGCGGAAGAAGAACGCTTCGTCCGCGACAAGCATGCCAAGAACCGCATGCCCTACGAATCGGCCAGGTTCTGCCTCGACTTTGCCGGCATCGAGCCCGCCGACGTGGATGTGGTGGCGATTCCGTTCGCGCCGGTCAGCCTGTTCGGCAAGGCGCGCTGGCACTACGCCAAGCGCTACTGGTACGCGCCCGATCGCGGGCTGGATGCGATCCTGGCCGGCAACCGGCGCTTCCGCCGCTACAAGAAGCGCATCGAATGGTGCCTTTTGCAGCTCGGTTTCGACCTGAAGAAGGTGAAGATCGAGCCGGTCGAGCACCACCTTGCGCATGCTTCCAGCGCCTACCATTGCTCCGGTTTCACCGAAAAGACCGCGATCATGGGCATCGACGGCAAGGGCGAGTACGCGACCACTTTCTTCGGCTACGGCGAGAACGGCCGCATCCACAAGATCAAGGAGTTCTACGATCCGGATTCGCTCGGCGGGCTGTACGGTGCGATCACCGAGTACCTCGGCTTCGAGATGCTCGACGGCGAGTACAAAGTGATGGGCATGGCGCCCTACGGCGATGCGACGAAATACGATTTCTCGCGCTTGGCCAGGTTCGAGAACGGCGAACTGGTCATCGACACCGAGTACGCCAACGTGATCGGCTTCCGCCGCTACAAGGAGAAGGGCAAGGGCTACTACTTCTCGCCCAAGCTCATCGAATGGCTCGGCCCGATGCGCCACGGCGACATCGCCGACGACCCCTACATCCATTACGCCGCGAGCATGCAGAAGCTGTTCGAGGATCTCGCACTGCAGATGATGGACCACTACCTGGGCGACATCCTGCGCGAGACGGGCCGACTGGCCTTCGCCGGCGGCGGCGCGCTCAACGTCAAGCTCAACCAGAAGATCATCGCTCGCCCGGAGGTCAAGGAGCTCTTTGTGCAGCCCGCTTCGGGGGATTCCGGCACCGCGGTGGGGGCGGCGTCATACGTGTCGGTGAAACGCGGTGTGCCGGTCGAGAAGATGGAGCACGTCTATCTCGGCCCGCGCTATATCAACGAAGAAGTCATCGCCGCCTGCGCCAAGCACCCGTCTCGGCCAAACTGGGAGGTGATCGCCGATGGCGACGCCGCCGTGCCGCGACGCATTGCCCGGATACTGGCCGACGGCCACCCGGTAGCGTGGTTCCAGGGCCGCATGGAGTTCGGCCCGCGCGCGCTGGGCGGGCGCTCCATTCTCGGCTGCCCGAGCGCGGCCGGTGTGGCCGACCGCATCAACGAGCAGATCAAGTTCCGCGAGCGCTGGCGCCCCTTCTGCCCCAGCATGCTCGACACCGTCGGCCCGCAGATGCTGCAGACCGGACATCCTGCGCCTTTCATGACCTTCACCTTCGAAGTGGCGGAAGAGTGGAAGACGCGCGTGCCCGAAGTGGTGCACGAGGACGGCACCGCGCGCGCCCAGGTGCTGAAGCGCGAGTTCAATCCGCGCTACTACGACCTGATGAAGGCGCTGGAGGAACTGACGGGCAATGGCGTGGTGCTGAACACTTCGCTCAACCGCCGCGGCGAACCGATGATCTGCTCGCCGAAGGATGCGCTCGACATGTTCTTCGGCTCGGATCTGCAGTATCTGATCATGGAGGACGTGCTGGTGGTGAAGGCCGAGGCTCACGAGAATGAGCCTGCCTGAGCCGCTGATCACGGTTGTCATTCCGGCCTACAACTATGCGGCGACTCTGGCCCGGGCCGTCGCCTCAGTGCTGCCGCAACTGGATGACGGGCCGGCCGAACTGATCGTCATCGACGACGGCTCGACCGACGCAACGCCGCAGGTGATCGACGCCTTGTGCAAGGCGCATCCGGGCCGGTTTCGCGCCATCCGCAAGGAAAACGGCGGCCTGTCGTCGGTGAGGAATCGGGGTATCCGCGAGGCTCGGGGCGGCTACCTGGTGTTTCTCGATGCAGACGATGAGATGCTGCCTGGCGCACTGGCTGCTTTTGCGGCTCATGTCGGCGCTCATCCCGAGACCCGCTTGGTGGTTGGCGGACACGATGCGATCGAGGCCGGAGGCCGCAGGCGCATGCACTTGCCGGCCGAACTGCCGGCCGATCCGTTCGGCCGGGTGAAGGGCTACCTGCTGGATAAGCACATCAGCCTGACGAATGGCGCCTGCGCCATGCACAAGCAGGTGTTCGAGCGAGGTGCGTATCCGGAGCATTTCCGCAGTGCGGAGGACATCCCGGTTTTCACCCAAGTTCTGGCGCACTATCCCTGCACCGTTCTGGCCAGACCGCAGGCCCTCATCTACAAGCACGACGACAGCCTGCGCCATCAGTTCAGCCATGCGAAGGCCGGCGGGCTGGCACTGGTGGACGAAGTGTTTTCGCCCCAACGGCTGGGGGCCGGCTTCGAGGCATTGCGGCCTGCCTACTATGTGCAGCGCTGCCTGTCACTGTTTCGCAGCGCATATCTGGCGGGCGACGCGGCGGCGGCGCGTGAGTACTTTCGCCGCGCGCTGGCGCAGGATTGGCGTGTGCTTTTCAAGACCGCGTATTCGCGTAAGGCGCTGCGCTTATGGCTGAGGGGGCGCGCATGAGCCGTCCGCTTAAGATTCTGCAACTGCAGAACCGCTATAACGTCAGCGCATCGGATCTGGCGGAACAGGTCATCGAGGGATTGCCCGCCGGCCAATACGAAGTGACGACTGCTTTCCTGCGCGGCCGCCCCGCAGCCGGAGAGCCCGAAAGCCGGGCGGTGCGCTCGATCTACTTCGAGTTCGACAAGGGGGCGACCAAGGGGCTGCGTCTGGGTCCATTGTGGGCCTTGTACAAGCATTGCAGGGACCAGCGCTACGACGCGATCATCGTCCATCGCTTCAAGCCCATCAGCATGCTGATGCTGTTGAACCGGTGGTTGCGCGTTCCTGCCTGTATCGGTGTCCTGCACGGCTTGGGAGAGTACGACCGTGCCTATAGGCGTTGGGCGATGCGCGCGCTCATCACGCCGGCATGGCGTTTGGTGGGCGTATCACGCGCGGTGCGCGACGATCTGCTGCATTGCGGCGCCGGTCTGGCCGATGCCCAGGTCCGCCAGATCAATAATGCAATCGACATAGATCGTGCCGAGCGTTTGCAGCATTCGCGAGAGGACGCGCGCGAACGCCTCGGCCTCGATCCCGGGCGCTTCATCTTTGGCACGATCGGGCGTCTCGTTCCTGTGAAGGGGCATATCCATCTGTTGGAGGCGTTCGCCCGGATTCGGCATGACCACCCGCAGGCCATGCTGGCGATCATCGGCGAGGGACGCTCGCGTGCCGAACTTGAGGCGCTCATCGCGCGGCACGACATGCAGGATCAAGTGCGCTTGCTGGGGAGCAGGGATGACGCTCTGCAATATGTCCGTGCGTTCGATGTGTTCGTGATGCCTTCGACCAGCGAAGGCCTGCCGCTCGCGCTGCTCGAAGGCATGAGTGGCCGCCTGCCCGTCGTGGGCAGCGATATCGACAGCCTGCGCCCCATCCTCGAGGATTGCGGCGGACGGGTGTTTCCGTCCGGGAATGCTCAGGCGCTTGCTGCCTGCCTGACGGACGTTCTGGCACTGCCGCAGGAGCAGCGCGCGGCCGAGGGTGAGCGTGCCTATGCTTATTTGCGCGCGGCCCATTCCATCGAAACGTTCCGTTGCCAGTACAAGGGCTTGCTGGATGAATTGCTTGTTCAAGGGGGCTGGCGTGGCTGAGGCGCCTCTCGTTACCGTCATCATCGCCTCCTACAACCATGCGCCCTATATCGAAGCGAGCATCGGCAGCGTTCTGGCGCAGACGTATCCGAGCGTGGAATTGCTGGTGGTCGATGATGGTTCGTCCGACGACAGCGTCGAGCGGATTCGGGGCCTGCAAGCCCGGTATGGGTTCGATTTTCGTGCGCAGCCCAATCAGGGCTTGGCGCGGACACTCAATGATTGTGTCGCCCGGGCACGGGGCAGCCTGATCGCGCCGTTCGGTTCGGACGACATCATGATGCCCGACCGCTTGGCCATCCAGGTGGCTTACCTGGCGGACAAGCCTGAGGTCGGGATCTGCGCGGGAAACATCCAGAGCATCGATGGCGAAGGGCGTGTCATTGCCAGGCGGGAGCGAGTGCGTTCTTTCCGCAGGCTGAGCTTCGAAGACGTCTTTGATTCGGACATACCGGGCGCACCGGCGCCCACGTTGTTGTTTCGCAAGGAAGCACTGGATCGGGTAGGGGGCTTCGACCCCGAGATACGCCTGGAGGATTTGCTCATCGCATTGAAGATCACCCGTGCGGGATACTTCATCGATGTTCTTCCCGACATGCTGGCCCAGTATCGGGTGCATGAGACCAATACCTACAAGAACAGGCGTTTCATGATAGACAACGTACTCAAGACATATGATCAGTTCCGCGATCACCCATCCTATGCGCGTGTCTGCGCCCGCTTTCTGAATTCGATGCTGCTCAAGTGCGCGCGTGACGATAAGAACCTGGCTTGGGAATTGGTGAGAGAAATACCATTCAGATACTGGAATATGAAGACAGTGAGGGGATTGTTGAGGTGCATGTCGCCATTGCGATGATTTCATGACCCGTCAAGCGAGGTATCGGGTAGGAACGGTGCCGGTGGTGGGAGAAGGTTGTCGTTTTCTGCGTGCTACCATCCGGCTGGCCCTGTTCTCAATTTCTTAGCCACAAGCTTCCTTTATCGATGAGTCGTCCTGACGGCCGGAGTGCGTCCAGCCTCCGCATCTACCTCCGCCTCCTGGGCTACGTCCGCCCCTACATCGGCACGTTCGTCGTCAGCATCCTCGGTTTCATCATCTTCGCTTCGTCCCAGCCGATGCTGGCGGCGGTGATGAAGTATTTCGTCGACGGCCTCACCGATCCCTCGGCTGCGCTCGATCTGGGGTGGAGTTTCGTGGACGGCGTTTCGCTGATGAAAGCCGTGCCGTTGATGATCGTGCTGATCGCCTTGTGGCAGGGCCTGGGGTCGTATCTCGGCAATTATTTCCTTGCCCGCGTTTCCCTCGGCCTGGTGCACGACCTGCGTGTCAGCCTGTTCGACAGCCTGCTGAACCTGCCCAACCGCTACTTCGACCAGCACAACTCCGGCCACCTCATCTCGCGCATCACCTTCAACGTGACGATGGTCACCGGGGCGGCGACGGATGCGATCAAGGTCGTGTTCCGCGAGGGGCTGACCGCGATCTTCTTGGTCATCTACCTGCTGTGGATGAACTGGAAACTGACCCTGGTGATGGTCGCGGTGCTGCCGGTAATCGGCGTGCTGGTGAGCCGCGCCAGCCGCAAGTTCCGCAAGCAGGCCAAGCGCATCCAGGTGGCGATGGGCGACCTGACGCATGTCGCATCCGAGAGCATCCAGGGCTACCGGGTGGTGCGCAGCTTCGGCGGCGAAACCTACGAGTCCGGGCGCTTCGTCCGTGCCAGTGTCGACAACACGAAGAAGCAGTTGAAGATGGTCAAGACCAACGCCGTCTTTACCCCCAGCCTGCAGGTCGTCACCTATGGCGCGATGGCGGTGGTGCTTTTCCTCGTACTGCTGTTGCGTGGCGATGCCACCGCGGGCGACCTGGTGGCCTACATCACCGCGGCCGGCCTGTTGCCGAAGCCGATCCGCCAGTTGTCCGAGGTCAGCTCCACCATCCAGCGCGGGGTTGCCGGCGCCGAGAGCATTTTCGAGCAGCTCGACGAGGCGCCGGAAGTAGACACCGGTACCGTGGAGCGCGACCGCCTGCAGGGGCATGTCGAAATCAAGGGGCTGGTTTTCCGCTACTCGGGGATGGCGCAACCGGTGCTGCAGGACATCGATGTCGACATCCCGCCGGGCCGCATGGTGGCCCTGGTCGGTCGCTCGGGCAGCGGCAAGTCCACGCTCGCCAACCTCATCCCGCGTTTCTACGACTATGGTGAGGGGCAGATCCTGATCGACGGCGTCGAGGCCCGCGACTACCGCCTGCGCAACCTGCGCCGCCACATCGCTCTCGTCACCCAGCAGGTGACCCTGTTCAACGACACCGTGGCCAACAATATCGCCTACGGCGACCTCGCCGGTACTCCGCGCGAGGCGATCGAGGCCGCGGCCGAGGCCGCCTACGCCAAGGAGTTCATCGACCGCCTGCCGCAGGGGCTGGATACCGAGATCGGCGAAAACGGCGTGACACTCTCCGGCGGCCAGCGCCAGCGCCTGGCCATCGCGCGTGCGCTGCTCAAGAACGCGCCCATCCTGATCCTGGACGAAGCCACCTCCGCACTCGACACCGAATCCGAGCGCCATATCCAGGCGGCGCTGGACCGCGCCACGACCGGCCGCACCACGCTGGTGATCGCCCACCGGCTGTCGACCATCGAGAAGGCCGACCTGATTCTGGTCATGGACCATGGCCGCATCGTCGAGCGCGGCACCCATGCGGAACTGCTGGCCGCCGGCGGACATTACGCCGGCCTGCACGCGCACCAGTTCCGCGAGGTGGATTGAGCGGCGCGGCGCCGGTTCAGCGCTCCGCGCCGTCGGTAGCGTCGAGCCACGCCTGCAGGTCTGGCGCCGCATAGCCTGTGCCCGCCTGCAGGGCATATGCTTCGGCGAAGGCCTTGCCGCCGTCGGCCAGCAGCCAGGCCCGGTCTTCGCGATAGCGCAGCAGATGGGCGAAATTGCGCTTGCGCTTGAAGCGGGAGAGCGGCCGGCTGCCGATCTTCATGTCCGCGATGTCGATCAGGCCGAGTCGACAGGATTCGCCGAGAACGATGTTGCCCAGGTGGATGGAGCGGAAGAAGATGCCGAGCCCGTGCAGTTCCGCGACGAAGCGGCCGAGCCGGGCGCGCAGGGCGGGGGCATCGGTTTCCGGGCCGGCGTCCCGCACGATCTGGCGCAGCGTGATGCCGGGCAGGGGATGGTAATGAACCACGTCGCGGCGGATGATCGGAAAGCGATGGACGTGGATCACCCGCGGACAGGGAACGCCCAGCCGGGCAAGCGAGGCCGCGTTGTCCACGAAGCGCTGCGCATAGGGGTACCACGCTGCAGACGACAACAGCCGCTTGCGCCGGAAGACCTTGAGGTAGCTGCCGTCGGGAAGCCGCAGCACCTTCTCGCCGTGGCCATCGGCTTCGATGACTTCGGCGCCGCCACGCAGAGCGAGATAGTCGGTTCTCTTGCCTGGCATGCCCATACGCCTGGAACATTACAGGTGTATTTTAGCTGCAATACGGTTCAGACAAGCGTGGCGGCTCGTTTCCGTGGGAGCGGTTTCAGCCGCGAAAGATATGGCGCATTTACTGAACAGGCATTCGCGACTAAAGCTGCTCCTACAGTGACGGGGAGCGTACTAAATGAACCGTATTGATTATATGAGTAATGCCATATCAGTCCCACCTCTGCCGGCTTCAGGCTGGGGGAAGGTGGGCGTCGAGCCAGCGCCACAGCGCGCTGTCCGCCGGCCAGTTGCGCAGCAGGCGGGCGCGGTCGCGGCGCCAGGCGCGGGCATGGGATGCCGCGCTGCGATGCTGCTGCATGGCATCGAGGTCGATCAGCACGATGCGCCCCGCATGCCACAGCAGGTTGGTGGCCTTCAAGTCGCCATGCGAGATGCGTTCGCGATGGAGGGTGGCGAACAAGGTGCGCAGGGCCTCGGCCTCGGCCGGCGGCGGGCCGTCATGCACATGGCCGGCCAGGTGCGTGGCCAGGTCCTGGCCGGGGCACCAGGCGTTGACGATCCAGGCCCGGCGGCGCAGCGGCCCCGCGCGCTCCTCGATCATTGCCAGCGGCGCCGGGGTGGCGATGCCGAGAAAGGCCAGTCGGTGGCCTTCCGCCCACGAATGCGCGGCCCGGCTCGGCCGCCAGGCGCGCGACAGGGCATGGCGGGCGCTCTTGATGTTGTAGCGCTTGATGACGAGCGCCTGGCCGTCCCGTTCCAGCCTTGCCACCGTGCACGTGCCGCCGTCCTTCAGCACGCTGCCGCGGGCGATCGCGCCATCCGGGTTGGCCAGTACGTCCGCCAGTCGTTCGGCCTCGTCGCGCACGGCGATCGCCAGGCGGTCGAAGCGCCTTTCGGCCTGGAACAGCGTGCAGTCGCGTTTCGTCTTGGCGAGGAAATCCCGGAGCCGCACCGCGCGGATGCGGGCGATCGCATTGCGCAGTGGCACGGGGTCGAGCGCGGGCAGGCCATCGCCGCCGCCTTCGCGCCAGATATCGATCAGGCAGGCCAGGTGTTCATCCCACGTGGACGGGAGTTGCGCCGCGAGGATGGCGAAGTTGGCGATGGCGTCGCCGGCCGGCAGCGGGCGGCCGGGCGCCAGGGCACGTACCGCATCGCCGTCAATGACCATCGGTTCGCCGCCGCTGAGGAGGAAGTTGCCCAGATGCAGGTCCTCCTGCGTCAGCCCGTGCGCATGCAGGCGGCCGAGCATGGCAAAGGCGGGGCGCAGCACGGCCAAGGCGGCCACATCGCCCGCGGGCAGGTGGGCGACGGTCTGCCAGCGTTCGTCCAGGCTCGCCGCGTCGGCAAGAAAATCCGTCAGCAGCACATGGCCGCCGCCGGCGAGTTCGCCGGCATGCAGCAGTGTGGGCGTGGGGATGCCTGCGGCCACCAGCGCGTCGATGCCCTGGCGCTCGCGCTGCCAGTGCCGCGCGCTGCCGGCCGCGATGAACAGCTTGGCCAGCACGCGCCGGCCGCCGAATCCGGCTTCGCCGACCAGGCGCTTGCCCGGCAGCACGCGCAGCAGTCGGTGCAGCGTCAGCATGCGTCCGTCCGCGAGGCGCACGGCGAACGGCAGGGGCGGGCTGCGCCCGGCGGCGCGCAGCGCCTCGGCGGTCTGCGCGCAAGCGGGGGGCGATGCGGCATTGCCTGCCGGATGGCCTGCCTGCTGCCGGCGCGGCCTTTCGCCTTGTTCGGGCGGGCGGGCGGCAGTGCTCACCTGCTTTCTCCGTTGCCGTTTGCCGCACCCGGTGCGTACTTGCGCAGGTAGCGCGCCTGCAGCTTCTCCGCCCGTTGTGCCAGTGTGCGCAGCAGGGCGGCTTCCTCGCGCAGCGTGTCGCGCAAGGGGCGCGCAAAATAGCCGCGCAGGAAGCGCAGCAGGTCGCGCTGTGTCAGGCCGATGTTCAGCGCCGAAAAATACAGCCCCGCCAGATCCTTGTCGCGCCAGCGGCGCGGCGTGGCATCGCGTACCTGGCTGCGGTGCAGGTCGATCAGCGATAGGCGCAGCGCGTCCGGCGTGGGTGGCGGATCGGTGTGCAGCAGGAAGTGGCACAGGTAGAAGTCGCGGTGGTTCATGCCGCCTTCGTGCATGCGCCGCGCCATGTCCGCCACGCGGGCGATCAGCGCGCGCTTCAGCGCGGGTGGCGGGGGCTGCACGGGCCAGTCACGGCAGTAGTCTTCGAGGCTGATCGTCGGCGCGAGCGCCTCGGTGACGATGAAGGAATGCCGGCGCGCCGGGTTCGCGCCGCGCTCGCCGTAGGCCACGGCATGCATGGTGGCGACGCCGACCTGCTTCAGGCGGGCGATGGCCTCCCATTCGTTGCGCGCGCCGAGCACCGGCAGGCGCAGCGACAGCAGGTTCTTGAATATCTCGCCCCAGCCGATGCCGCGGTGGATCTTGACGAAATACGCCCTGCCTCCGGCTTCGGTGCGCAGCGTGCGGCGGCCTTCGAGTTCGCGGAAGACTTCGCCTTGCAGGGCCTCGACCGCGTCGAAGGCGTCGCGGCCCTGCCACAGGCTGCGGAAGGGTTCGTCGAGGTGTAGCGTGCTCACTGGACGACCCTCCGGTTGCTGGTGCGACCACTTTCCCGTGGGAGGAGAGCGCCGCCTTCGGACGGCGGGGCGACGGCACTCATGCGCTTCGTCCTGTCGCCGGCAGGCCCAGGATTACGTCGGCGGCGCGCTCGGGCAGGCTGTAGAGGTCGGCCTGGCCGGCAAAGGCGAGGCCGTTGGCCTGCCAGCGCCGCCGCGCGTCGCCGTCGGCCAGCATGTCGGCCAGCGTGCGGTCGAGCCCGTCCTGGGCGAAGGGCTCGGGTACGACGCGGCCGGCATCGGCGTCGTCGATGTAGTGGGCGTAGCCGCACACCGCCGTCGCCAGCACCGGCAACCCGGCGACCACGGCTTCGAGCAGCACGGTGCCGGTGTTCTCGTTGTAGGCGGGGTGGATCAGCAGGTCGGCGCCGAGCAGGAAGCGCGGCACGTCGCTGCGCCCTTTCAGGAATTCGACGCGCTCGCCCAGGCCGAGCGCGGCCGCCTGCAGCTTGAAGGGCTTGGGGTCGTCCTGGCCGATCACCATCAGCCGGGTGCGGTGCTTCAGGGCATCGGGCAGCGCGGCCAGCGCCTTCAGGCTGCGGTCGACGCCCTTGGTCTTGAAGCCGGAGCCGATCTGCACCAGCAGCAGATCCTCCTCTCCCAGACCGAATTCACGGAGGAAATCGGCGCGGATGCCGGCCGCGTTCGGCGGCGCGCGGCGGTCCGGCGCGATCCCAGGCGGCAGCAGGTGGAAGCGGCTGGCCGGCGTGCCGTAGTGCTTCACGAACAAGGGCTGCTGCACGCTGGAGATCATCAGGATCTCGGTGCGGCTGTCCGGCCCGAACACCGCGCGTTCGTAAGCGGCGAAATGGCGGTAGCGGCCGCCGAGCCGGTACAGCGGATTGCGCAGCGTCTGCGCCTTGTCCTCGAAGCAGGGGTCGGCGGCGTAATACACGTCTAACCCCGGCATCTTGTTGAAGCCCACCACGCGGTCGGCGGGCCGGCGGGCGAGGTCGGCCTGCACCCAGTCGGTGTATTTGCGGTAGCGGTGGTGGTTGAACAGCGCCCGCGCCGGCACATGCACCACCTCGAAGCCGGGCGCCGCCTCGCCCTGCCATTCGAGCACATACACCCGGATCGCGTGGCCGCGCGCTTGGCAGGCCTGGGCGATGCGCAGGAAATCGCGCTGCATGCCGCCGAAGGGAAAGAACTTGTACAGGCAGAAGGCAAGTTGCATCAGCGGGCCTCGGTGGAGGGCGCTGCGCTGGCAGGCGCGGCGGCAAGTGCGGCGGAAGATGCGCTGGCGGATGTAATCGTGGACGTGGATGGAACAGGGGTCTGCCTGCCCAGCAGCACGGCCAGCTCGTGCCAGACGCGCTCGGGCGGCAGTTGGGTGAAGCAGGGCGGCTGGGTGAGTGCGAAATCCGGCCGTACCTTCTCCTCCGCCGTCGGCACATAGCTGCACTGCTTTTTCAGGCAGGGCGCGCAGGCGAAATCCGATGCCAGGTGGTGCTGGGCGAAGCCCCAGGCGCCGGTGAAGCCGGGATTGGTCGGACCGTACAGCGATACCGTCGGCACCGCCAGCGCCGCGGCGAGGTGGCCCAGCCCGGTGTCGACCGCGACGCAGGCGCGCGCGCCGGCAGTCTCGGCGGCGACGCCGGCCAGCGTCAGGCGCGGCAGCACCTGC
>NZ_AMXE01000009.1 GCF_000310205.1 Thauera linaloolentis 47Lol = DSM 12138
ACCGGAGATCCAGTAATCTCCAAACCCTTGGACTCGCTAACTCAACATTGGCACGGCTGAAGGGGGCAGGTCAACCAGAAAAACATGCTTACCCGCGCGCAGGGATCAGCAGCTCCGCCTCGCCGTCGATCACCACCGTGTCGCCGCAGCTGCACACTGTCGAAAACACCACCCGGCGCTTCTCCACCTTGAGCTCCTTCACCGTCACCCGCGCCACCACCGTCTGGCCAATCTTCACCGGCGCCTTGAACTTCAGGCTCTGCGACAGATAGATGCACCCCGGGCCAGGCAGCCGCATGCCGAAAACCGCCGAAATCAGACCCGCCGAAAGCATCCCGTGCGCAATCCGCCCCCCAAACATCGTGCTCGCCGCAAATTCCTCGTCAAGATGAACCGGATTCGTGTCACCAGAAACCCGCCCAGCCCTCAGTAGGGGAGATCAGACTGCAGGTGTGCGCAGTACTTAAACACTTCATCCTTAGTCTCGTCATGCTTTTGCCCCATCATCCCGCGCAAGCGCGATGCCGGGGACGCTACTGGCCGTAGCAAGCTCCAGTTAGCATCTGCTGGCTGGGTGTTGCGCTGATCGCCCTGCTTGGGAGGCGATCGTCCAGGAGCTGATGCATCGAAATGCCGTGTTAATATAGGCGGTTATGTGAGCGTGAGGTGGGGATGTGAGGTTTTCATGACCATGAAGCTTGGGCGGATTTTGATTCATCACTTGGCGTGGCTGGTGTGATGGGTTTAACGCCT
Organism: Thauera linaloolentis 47Lol = DSM 12138; assembly: GCF_000310205.1. Lineage (GTDB taxonomy): Bacteria > Pseudomonadota > Gammaproteobacteria > Burkholderiales > Rhodocyclaceae > Thauera > Thauera linaloolentis. The sequence goes on from NZ_AMXE01000009.1 coordinate 754, forward strand.
GAATCGGCGTCAGTCGGATAGTCTGTTTGCAACTGCCGACGCCATGGGCGGGCAGCATTCGAGTTAGCTTTGAAGTAGATGGGTTCAGTCTGGGGTAAAAGATGCTGAAGGTCTTCAGTCACTATCTTCCGTCTCACACACTGCAGCAGGTGCTGTTCGATGCCCTGTTGCTCTTTCTTGTTGTGCTGGTCGCGGTGGTTTTCCTCGCTTCGCCAAGCGTGCCCGATTGGGCGGTGTTCGTGCCGTCGGCACTTACGTTTGCGCTTTTGATGGTGGGGCTGAACACGGCGATGGGGCTTTATCGTCCTGTGTTGCGTCGTTGCCATCGGCAGGCGTTTGCACGTGTGGCGCTGTCCCTGCTGGTGAGCATACCCGTTGCATACGGGATCTTTGGTTTGCTGCCTTGGGCGGAGATGGCGCCACACTCCCTGCAGTTGAGTGTCGTGCTGTTGCTTTCTTCCCTCTTGCTGATGCGCGGCCTTGTGAATCAGCGGCAGGCGTCCAGCCTGTTCTCTCCTCGAGTGCTTATCATTGGCACGGGGCATGATGCAGCCCAGGTCTACCGTGATCTGACTCGCCCATTGCAGCGGAGCGTAGAAATCGTCGGCTTCCTGCGCGGCGGTGGAGACGAGAAGCTCGAGGTCGATGCGCGGCAGGTCCTTCCTGCGCAGGGATTGCTCGATGCAGTGCAGGCCATGAAGGTCAATGAGGTGATCGTTGCCGTACGGGAGCGGAGGGGCGGCGTTCTGCCGATCCGTGAGCTGCTAGACTGCAAATTGGCGGGTGTCCGGATCGTCGATCTGTCATCGTTTTTTGAACGGGTTCAGGGGCAAGTCCGGCTTGACTCCCTCCGGGCGAGTTGGCTGATCTACGGCGACGGATTCCGGCAGGGCCTAGCCCGGACCTTCGTCAAGCGCGTATTCGACATCGTTGTGGCATTGTTGCTGCTTGTGCTGACATTGCCCATCATGCTCGTGACGATGTTCCTGATCGTGATCGAGGACGGTGCGCCCGTGTTCTATCGGCAAGAGCGGGTCGGGCTTGGTGGGCGGGTGATTCGTGTGATCAAGTTCCGCAGCATGCGCCGTGATGCGGAGAAGGATGGCAAGCCGCGCTGGGCGACTTCGAACGATGATCGTGTGACCCGCGTCGGGCGCGTCATTCGCAAGCTGCGCATCGATGAGTTGCCACAGTTGTTCAATGTGCTGCTCGGGGACATGAGCCTCGTCGGGCCGCGGCCGGAACGCCCCTTCTTCGTCGATCAACTGGCGCGGGAGATTCCTTTCTACAATGTCCGGCACTGCGTCAAGCCGGGTGTGACCGGGTGGGCGCAGGTTCGATACCAGTACGGAGCCTCCGTCGATGATGCGATGGAGAAGCTGCAGTATGACCTTTATTACGTCAAGAACCACACCTTGATTCTCGACACCCTCGTCCTTTTCGAGACCGTTCGCGTCGTGCTGACCGGTGAGGGTGCGCATTGAAATGGGTGCAGCATGCACGGGTCGGCGGTGGTCGGGCCGTGCGGGGTGGTCCTGATCTGACGCGGGAGGCTTGACGTGCTGGAGCTTGCCTTTTGGGGCTACGGCGTTGCGGCACTGGCCTTCTTTTTATTCGGTCTCTACGTATTTTTCGCATGGCGGGGCGGGCTTCCGGGGGGAGTCCTGCTCGTGGCCGTCGTATTCTCCTGCCTCTGGGCCGTAACGGAGGCCAGTTCGGTCCGTCTCACGGGCGCGGCCTGGCCAGTGTTGGGCGTCCTTCTCGACTGCCTGCGCGGTGCGGCATGGTTTGCCTTCTTGGTCGTGCTGATGCGTCCCCTGTGGGGAGGGCGTGTTCGATGGCCGGCCTATCTTGCCGTCGGCGTGGTCGTCAGCCAGGTGCTTGCACTGGGGTTGGAGCTGTTCCTGCCGATCGACACGCTTCCGATGCGCCCGATGCTGGTCGCCTGGCTTGCGCATGCCGTGGTTGGCCTCATGTTCGTCGAGCACCTTTATCGGGCGCTGCCCGATGCATCGCGCTGGGGCATCAAGCCGCTCTGCATCGCGCTGGGGGCCGGTTACATCTTCGAGTTGTATCTTTTTGCCGATGCGGCCCTGTTCAACCGGGTCGATGCCGACGTTCTTTCCGTTCGTGGCGTGGCTCACGCCCTGCTCATCCCGCTGATTGCCCTCTCCGGAACCCGCAGCCCCGCATGGACATTGCGCATGGCGATGTCGCGCGAGATGGTGTTCCATTCGACGGCGCTTGCCGTTGCCGGCATTTATCTTCTTGTGATTGCAGCAGTGGCGTACTACGTGCGCTATTTCGGCGGTGGCTGGGGGCGTGCGCTGCAGATGGCCCTGCTCTTCGCCGGGCTCGTGCTGCTGGGCGCCCTGCTTTTCTCGGGAGCGCAGCGCGCTCGTCTCAAGGTGTTCCTCAGCAAGCACCTTTTTTCGTATCGCTACGACTATCGCAACGAATGGCTGCGCTTCACACAGGCGCTCGCATCCGCGGACAAGGGACTGGATCTGGGGCAGTCGGTCGTCAGGGCGCTGTCCGACCTTGTCGAGAGCCCCGGCGGATTGTTGTGGCTGCGCGACAACTATGGCAAGTTCGCGCCGTATGCCCGCCTGAACCGTCCGCAGATCGACGTGATCGAATCGGCGGATTCGGAACTGTGCCGCTTCCTCAGCGAGCGCGAGTGGATCATCAACCTCGAAGAGTACCGGATCCGTCCCCAACCCTACGGCGGCCTGGTCCTGCCGGATTGGTTGTCCAGCCTCCCGGACGCATGGCTCGTCATTCCGCTGAAGAGCACTGATTCGCTGCTCGGCTTCGTCGTGCTCTCCGCACCGCGTGCTCCGTTCGAAGTGAATTGGGAGGTGCTCGACCTGCTCAAGACGGCCCAGCGTCAGGCTGCGGGCTATCTCGAGCGCATGCTCGCGGCGGAGGCGTTGCTCGAGGCGCGCAAGTTCGATTCGTTCAACCGCATGTCCGCCTTTATCGTGCACGACCTGAAGAACCTCGTGGCGCAGCTTTCGCTGATGCTCAAGAATGCGGAGCGGCATGGGCACAAGCCTGAGTTTCAGCAGGACATGCTCGAAACGGTCTCGCACGTGGAAGCAAGGATGCGCGGGCTGATGACTCAACTGCAGGAGAAGCGCCCCATCGATCCGCCGCGTGGCGTGGATGTCGCTCAAATCCTGCGTAGCGTATGTGATTCCAAGCGCGTGCAGCTACCCGTGATCCAGTTGCTTGACCCGCTGCCCGCCCAGACCCTTGTCCGGGCCCATCCGGAGCGGCTCGAAAGAATCGTCGGTCATGTCGTGCAAAATGCACTGGATGCGACGGACGACGATGGTAAGGTGACCGCTCGGCTCACCCTGGACGATGACGGCAGGGTGAGGATCGTGATTGCGGATACGGGATGCGGAATGTCGCCCGATTTTCTTCGTGATCGCCTGTCCCGTCCATTTCAGACGACAAAGGTGAGCGGTATGGGCATCGGTGTGTTCGAGACACGTCAGTATCTGAACGAAATCGGTGGCGACCTCCAGTTCGAGAGCGAAATCGGCCGGGGAACGTGCGTAACCATCCTGCTTCCGCGCCTGCCGGACGGCCGGCAGTACCTACATGACGGAGCCAGTGAGACTCATGCCTGAAAAGCAGCGAACGCTATTGATCGTCGAAGACGATCCCGCGCTGCAGAAGCAGATGCGTTGGGCCTTCGATGCCTGCGAGACGATTGTTGCCAGCGACAGGGAAGGGGCAATCGCCCAGTTGCGCCGCCACGAGCCCGCTGTCGTGACGATGGATCTCGGCCTGCCGCCGGCGCCGGACGATGTTACCGAGGGATTTCTGCTGCTGCGCGAAATCCTTGCGCTGGCACCGGATACGAAAGTGATCGTGCTCACAGGCCAGCACGATCGCGAGAATGCGGTCAAGGCGATCGGGCTGGGCGCATACGATTTCTTTGCCAAGCCCTTTGAGCCGGAGCTGCTGTCGCTCACCATCGAGCGGGCTTTCCGCATGCATGATCTGCAGCTCGAGAATGCGCGTCTTTCCGCAATGGGAAGCAGCCCCCTGTCCGGTCTGCTGACGCGCGATCCGGGCATGCTCAAGATCTGCCGCACGATCGAGAAGCTTGCGTCGGCATCGGTGACGGTGGCTCTGCTGGGGGAAAGCGGAACGGGCAAGGAAGTGCTGGCGCGTGGGCTGCATGCGCTGTCCTCGCGTGCAGCGGAACGTTTCGTTGCCATCAATTGCGCCGCGATTCCCGACACGCTGCTGGAAAGCGAACTCTTCGGCTACGAGAAAGGGGCTTTCACCGGAGCGGTGAAGCAGACGCTGGGGAAGATCGAAACCGCAAACAAAGGCACGCTGTTCCTCGACGAAATCGGCGATCTTCCCATGCCGCTGCAAGCCAAGTTGCTGCGATTCCTGCAGGAGCGGGTCATCGAGCGGGTCGGTGGCAGGGACGAGATTCCGGTCGATGTCCGTATCGTATGTGCCACGCATCGCGATCTCAAGGCGCAGATCAAGGCGGGGGCGTTCCGGGAGGATCTTTACTACCGCCTTGCCGAAGTGGTCGTCGACATTCCGCCCCTGCGCCAACGGCAGGGCGATGCAGTGCTGCTTTCCCATGCCTTCGTTCAGCGTTATGCGCGCGAGAATGCCCGCGGCGCGATGGCATTGACCGATGATGCGATCAATGCCGTCGAAGCTCATCCATGGCCTGGAAACGTGCGGGAGCTCGAAAACTGCCTGAAGCGAGCAGTTATCATGGCGGACGGAAACCGGATCACGGCAGATGATCTGGGTCTGGATGCGGTCGAGGAAGATCTCGAACGGCTCAACCTGCGGCAGGTGCGGGACGAGGCCGAACGCCAAGCCGTGCTGCGCGTTCTGGCACGTACCAACAACAATATCGCGCGGGCGGCCGAAGTCCTCGGCGTCAGCCGCCCCTCGCTCTACGACTTGATGAACCGGTTTGGTTTGAAGAAGGAGAACGGATCGTGAACAGCACCACAAGGGGTAAGCAGGTTTCGGGTTGGAGCGGGCGTTCTCGGGGGCTTGCCTTGGCCTTGATTTCTGCTGCTTTGTTGAGCGCTTGTGGTGACAGCCCTGAGCAGATGCTTGCCTCGGCAAAGGCCTATTTGTCCAAGAACGATTCCAGCGCCGCTGCCATCCAGTTGAAGAATGCCCTGCAGGAAGACGGAAACCTTGCAGAGGCCCGTTTTCTCCTCGGTCGGATCAACCTGGAGCAAGGCGACGTGCCCGGCGCAGTCAAGGAACTGCAGCGTGCGTTCGAACTCGGGTATGCCAAGACGGAAGTCGTTCCGCTGCTGGCCAGAGCGCGGATTCGTGCCGGCGAGTTCGATCGCGTGTTGAGCGACTTCGGCAGTCTTGAACTGGATGACCCTGCTGCGCAGGGGACTCTGCTTGGTGCCGTTGCCGATGCCCATTTCGGCAAGGCAAACGTTTCAGAGTCCATTCGGATCTATCAGCAGGCGCTTGTCTTGCGTGCGGATGATGCGGATGCCGGCATCGGCCTGGCGCGGGCCCGCATCTTCAACAACGACCCGGTCGGAGCTGAGGAGGCCGTCAGGGCCGTCATCGCTCACAGCCCCGATAATGGCAATGCGTTTGCGACCTTGTCCGATGCCCTGCAGGTGCAGGGCAAGCAGGAAGAAGCTCTCAAGGCGCTGGAGGAGGCCTTGCGGCTGCGCCCTGACAATGCTGCATATCATTACACGCTGATATCGCAGTTGTTCCGCAGCAATCGCTATGATGATGGCGTGGAACGCTTCGAGGCGATGAAGAAGGTGGCGCCGAACCATCCCTCGACGCGCTACCTGCAGGCGTTCATCGATGTGCGTGCCGGGCGTCTCACCGAAGCCAGAGACGGACTGATGGGGGTCTTGAAGCAGGCCCCCGACTTCCTGCCTGCCCAGCTCCTGGCCGGAACCGTATTGCTTCGGCTCAACGACCAGGCTCAGGGACGCAGCTATCTGAATTCCGTGCTTAGCCGCGCGCCCGGGCAGTTGATGGCCCGTACGCAGCTCATCGGCTCGCATCTGTCCTCCGGTGAAGCGCCCCGCGCACTTGAGCTGTTGCAGCCGCTTCTCGAAGCGCCGACCAATGATGCACGCATACTCGGCCTTGCGGGCCAGGTGTTCCTTGCCAACGGTGATTTCGCGAAGGCGGAGGATTTTCTGCAGCGCGCGGCAAAGGCTGCGCCCGAAGACCCCCAGGCCCGGCTGCGGCTGGGCGCCGCTCGCTTGGCGGGGGGAGACGCCGAAGGGGCATTTGCCGATTTCGAAAGCGCATCGGAGATGGACGACACTGCCATCCAGGCGGACCTCGCGCTGGTGGCCGCCTATCTGCGTCGGGGCGAGGCCGACAAGGCGCTCGAAGCGCAGGCGCAACTCGAGCGTAAGCAGCCACAGAATCCACTCGTGTATAACCTGCGTGGCGGTGTGATGCTCGCCAAGCAGGACGTTCCTGCCGCCCGGGCCGCATTCGAAAAGGCCTTGTCGCTCAATCCGGACTTTCTCTCTGCTGCGCTCAACCTCGCACGCCTCGACATCGGCGAGCGCAAGGTAGAGGAGGCGCTGGCGCGTGTCCGCGCCATTGCCGATCGTAACGAGAAGAACGCCGAGGCGCGTCTGTCGCTGGCCGAGTTGCAGCTTGCGACGGGCGCCGCATCTGCCGATGTGCTCGCCACGCTCGAACGTGCGGAAGCCGCTGCGCCCGGAACGCTGCCCCCTGCTTTGGCGATCATTCAGCACCACCTGCGCAACCGCGAGTTTCCGAAAGCCCTCGCCGCCGCCCAGAAACTTGGTTCGGCATATCCGAACGACGTGCGCGCCGTCGAGGCGCTCGCGCGTGCCCAACTGGCTGCGAGCGACACGCAGCAAGGCATCGCGTCTTTGAACAAGCTCGCCGCGCTTCGCCCGCAGTCTGCTGCTCCCTTGATCATGCTGGCAGACGTGCATCGGGGGGCGAAGGACAATGCCGCTGCCGAACAGGCTTTACGCAAGGCGCTCGCGCTCCGCCCCGATGCGATCGATGTCCAGCAGCGTCTTGCCGGGCTGCTGCTCGAACGTGGCGATAGTGCCGGTGCGCTGAAGATCGCACGGAACGTGCAGCAACAGCATGCCGAGAGTGCAGCTGGCCATGTGCTGGAGGCGGAGATCGAGGCCGCCGGTAGCCGATGGGCGGAAGCCGTCTCGGCTTATCGCCGCGCCATCGAGCGCAAAGCCGGTGGCGATGTCGCTGCCCGCCTGCATTCCATGCTGGTGCGTGCGGACCGCAAGGGCGAGGCCGACCGCTTCGCGGCCGACTGGCTGCGTCAGCAGCCCAAGGACTTGGCGATGCGTGGATATCTGGCTGAACGCGCGCTGGCTGAGGCGCGCTATGCGGATGCGGCAGATGGTTTCGGCGCGATGAACGAGGCATCGCCCAATAATCCTCTCGTGCTCAACAACCTGGCCTGGGCTGCGAACCAGCTCAAGGACCCGAAGGCGCTCGGGTATGCGGAGCAGGCACTGAGCTTCGCGCCCGACAACCCCGCGATCCTCGACACGCTTGGTGTGATCCAGATCGAGCGTGGCCAGGCCGACAAGGGCTTGGCCAACATCCAGAGGGCCGTTTCGCTTGCGCCGGAACTCGCTGAATTGCGATTGAGCCTGGCTCGGTCCTACGCGAAGCTGGAACGCAAGGACGATGCACGCAAAGAACTCGATACGCTGATGCCCAAGCTGCAGGATGGCACCCCCCTGCACAAGCAGGCGACTGAACTGTTGAAATCGCTTTGATGAACACTTGAATACGCAGCAACAAGGAACCCTTTCATGACTACCATCGCCGTCATCGGGCTGGGCTATGTAGGCCTGCCGCTCGCCGTGGAATTCGGCAAGAAGTACAAGACGCTGGGCTTCGACCTTTCCGCCGAGAAGGTTGCCGCTTACCGCGATTTCATCGATCCGACCGGTGAGGTCGCCACCGAGGATCTGCGTGCAGCGGTCCATCTGAGTTGCCACACGGATCCTGCCGTGCTGAAGGAGGCCGATTTCATCGTCGTTGCCGTGCCGACGCCGGTGGATGAGGCCCATCAGCCGGATTTCACGCCACTCGTGAAGTCCTCCGAGACGGTGGGCCGTCATCTGAAGCGCGGCGCGATCGTGGTCTATGAATCCACCGTCTACCCGGGCGCGACCGAAGAGGTCTGCATTCCGATCCTCGAGCGTGAGTCCGGCCTCGCATGGAAGGAGGGTTTCTTCGTTGGGTATTCGCCCGAGCGCATCAATCCGGGTGACAAGGAGCGAACCGTGACGAAAATCGTCAAGGTCGTGTCCGGAGATACCCCGGCAACGCTCGAGACGGTGACGGAAATCTATGGTTCGGTGATTACCGCGGGTGTCTATCCGGCCAGTTCGATCAAGGTCGCCGAGGCAGCGAAGGTCATCGAGAACACTCAGCGCGATCTCAACATCGCGCTGATGAACGAGCTTGCCGTCATTTTCCACAGGATTGGCATCGATACCGTCGAAGTGCTCAAGGCGGCCGGTACCAAATGGAATTTCCTGCCTTTCCGGCCCGGCCTGGTCGGAGGCCATTGCATCGGTGTCGACCCCTACTACCTGACCCACAAGGCCGATATGCTCGGCTATCACCCGCAAGTCATCCTTGCCGGGCGCCGGATCAACGACGGCATGGGCAAGTACGTCGCCGAACAGACCGTCAAGCAGATGATCGGCGCGGGTTCCAGCATCAAGGGCGCCGATGTCATCGTGCTCGGCCTGACCTTCAAGGAAAACTGCCCTGACCTGCGCAACAGCAAGGTCATCGACGTCATCCGCGAGCTGCAGAGCTATGGCTGCACGGTCCATGTCCATGATCCCGTGGCCGAATCTGCCGAGGCCGAGCACGAATACGGCGTCAGGCTCAGCACATGGGAAGCCTTGCCGAAGGCACAGGCCATCGTTGCCGCCGTTGCGCACCAGGCGTACCTCGACATGCCGCTCGCGGACTTGCTGCAGAAGCTCTCGTCCGGCGGTGTCTTCAGCGATGTGAAGTCGGCCTACGACCCGGCAGCGCTGGCAGCCGAAGGGGCGACCGTCTGGCGCTTGTAAGCGCCGGGGCCGGATTGGCGAGGCAAGGATGACGAAACGGTCCGTGTCGATCCGTCGCAGGCCTGGCCGCCCCGGCCGCCGGACGGGGGTGGAATGGGCGATCGGCCTCCTGCTGGCGCTGCCGGCGCCTGCTGCGCTCGCCGTCGACGACAAGCGTGTTGCTCAAGCCTTTGCCGAGCAGGCCCGCTACCTGGCGAAAGAAGCCCAGAGCTACGAGCATGGTGAAGGCGTGCCCCGTGATCAGCCCTATGCAGCGCGGCTCTATTGCGAGTCGGCCCGCCTGGGCGATCCCGAGGCCATGTATTCCCTGGGCTGGATGTATGCCAACGGGCGTGGTGTCGAGCGCAACGACGCCTATGCCAATACCCTGTTCGCCATGGCGGCCTTCATCGGCAATACGCATGCCGAGCGTATGCAGCGTTATACGGGAGACTACACAGGGGCGGTTCCCGATTGCCTGCATACGCCGTCAGAGATTCTGCAGCAGCGCTGGCCGGTGGAGGGACTGATCGCCCGCCTGTCGGCCGAACGCCAGGCGGTTGCGCGCATGCTTGCCGACCTGGCGCCGCAATATGGCATTCAGCCTGCGCTGGCACTGGCCATCGGACTCACCGAATCGGCGCTGAATCCGGAGGCCCTGTCGCCCAAGAATGCGATGGGCGTGATGCAGTTGATCCCGGAAACTGCGCTGCGTTTCAACGTCAGCCGCCCCTACGATCCGGAGCAGAACATCCGTGGCGGTCTCGCCTATCTGCGCTGGCTGCTGGCTTATTTCGAAGGTGACATTGCCCTGGCCGCAGCCGGCTACAATGCGGGAGAAGGCGCGGTCGACCGTCATCGGGGGGTGCCGCCGTATCGTGAGACGCGTGCCTATGTCGACCGCATCCTGCGTCACGTGGGGCAGCACAGACACCCCTTCGACAGCGCTGTGGTCGGACCCAGCCGGATGCTGCGCAGTTTGCGTCTGGCGGCCCAAGAGGATCATGAAACATGAACGAGGGGCTCTCGAATACGCGACGTTCCGGCATGCGCCGCCGGGTTCTGCAGTCTGCCTGCGCATTTGCGATGGCTGCGGCAGTGCCCGTGCTCGCCCGGGCCGACCTGGTCGGCGTCCTGCCGCAGATCAAGCCTTCCATCGTCGCGGTGGGGACCTACCAGCGCACGCGCAGCCCTGCCTTCCAGTTCAGGGGCACCGGCTTCGTCGTCGGCGACGGACACCTGATCGCGACCAATGCCCACGTCCTGCCCGAAACCGTCGCGGGCGAAAACATGGAAACGCTGGCCATCGTCGTCCCTGGCAAGGACCAGCAGGGGACGGTGCGTCAGGTGAGTCGTGTCGCCAGCGAACGCAGCCGCGACCTTGCGCTGCTGCGCCTCGAAGGTGGTGCTGCCTTGCCCGCCCTGTCGCTGGCTTCGCGCGAGCGAGTACAAGAGGGCCAGGAAATCGCATTCACCGGCTTCCCGATCGGCGCCGTTCTGGGCATGACGCCGGTCACGCATCGCGGAATCGTCTCGGCAATCACACCCATCGGCATTCCGCAGGCCAATTCGCGCGATCTCAATCCCGCCCTCATCCGCCGCCTGGCAAACGACGTCTTCCGCGTCTACCAACTCGACGCCACCGCCTATCCCGGCAACAGTGGCAGCCCCGTTTTCGATCCGAAGACGGGCGAGGTCATCGGTGTCATCAACATGGTGTTCGTCAAATCGACGAAGGAAAGTGCGCTGTCCGATCCGTCGGGAATCAGCTACGCGATTCCCGTCGAGTATCTGCACAAGCTGCTTGGCGAGGTACGTTGAGATTTCCAGGGGGCAGCTGTCCCCATAAATACCCCCAGAAATCGAGTATTGGTATGGTGCAAACGGGTGCAATAAAGAACCCGCGGGGCCAGTGGCTGCGCGGGTTTATGTTGCTTCCGGGGTGCTGCTCGGTGCTTTGAATTGGTCCCGTCACCAGGAATCGAACCTGGATCTGGCGCTTAGGAGGCGCCCGTTCTATCCATTGAACTATGACGAGCCGGCTACCGGTCGCGCATTCTAGCCGTTTGACGGCCGCTCACCAAGTGGCGACACCATGCGTAGCGGCGGGGCATCAGCGGGCAGGTGGGATGCATGCGGCACGAATCCGGCGTCTGGGGACCGCAGGGCGACACATTCGCGGGATTTCCCGGGTAATTCGCCCAGATCGCGAGCGGGCCGCTAGAATTCGGCTTCGATCCTTGCTGGCCGCTTTCCGGCCGATTTCACGCCATGCCTCTGTTGTCCGTAGAAAACGCCTGCCTCGCTTTCGGCCATGTCGATCTGCTCGACAAGGTTGCCTTCCAGCTGGATGCAGGAGAGCGTGTGGCCTTGATCGGACGCAATGGTTCGGGCAAATCCAGCCTGCTGCGGGCTGTGGCCGGGCAGGCGGCGCTGGATGATGGCACGGTGTGGCGCGAGGCAGGCATGGTGACTGCCTACGTGCCGCAGGAGCCCGACTTCGACCTCGGGCGTGACGTGTTCGCAACTGTTGCGGACGGGCTGGGCAACGCGGCGCAATTGCTCGTCGACTATCATGCGGCGATGCTGGCCGTGGCCGAGCAGGCCACGCCCGAAGCACTTGCCCGGCTCGATGTGCTGCAGCATCAGGTCGAGGTTGCCGAAGGCTGGCGTCTCAACCAGCGTGTCGAACACATGCTCGCCCGGCTTGGGCTCGATCCGGCAGCCAGCGTGTCCAGTCTGTCCGGTGGCGGTGTCAAGCGCGTGGCGCTGGCGCGGGCGCTGGTGGCGGAGCCCGACCTGTTGCTGCTCGATGAGCCGACCAACCATCTTGATCTCGACGGCATCCTCTGGCTGGAGGGACTGATCCGGGAGTTTCGCGGTGCGGTCATCGTCATCACCCACGATCGCGTCTTCCTCGACAACGTCGCAACTCGCATCATCGAGCTCGACCGCGGCCGGCTGGCAAGCTACCCGGGACGCTTTTCCGACTACTTGCGGCGCAAGGCCGAGGAACTGGAGGCCGAGGACAAGGCCGCTGCGCGCTTCGACAAGTTTCTGGCGCAGGAAGAGGTGTGGATCCGCAAGGGCGTCGAGGCGAGGCGCACGCGCAACGAGGGCCGCGTGCGCCGTCTCGAGAGCCTGCGCCGCGAACGTGCCGAGCGCCGTGATCGCCTAGGCGATGTCAGCCTGGCGGTCGACCGGGGCGAAAAGAGCGGCCAGATGGTGGCCGAACTGACCCAGGTCACCAAGCGCTACGGCGAGCGCGTGGTGGTGCGGGACTTCTCCGCTCGCATCATGCGGGGCGATCGTATCGGCTTCATCGGCCCCAACGGGGCCGGCAAGACAACCTTGCTCAAGCTCATACTCGGTGAAATCGAGGCCGATGAAGGCTCGGTGCGTCGCGGTACCCGCCAGACCGTGGCCTATTTCGACCAGTTGCGGGCCCAACTCGACCCCGAACTGCCGCTGACCGAGGTGATCAGCCCCGGATCGGACTACGTCGAGATCGGCGGCGAGCGGAAACACGTCATCGGCTACCTCGGCGATTTCCTGTTCGCACCCCAGCGCGCACGCTCGCCGGTCAAGTCCTTGTCCGGCGGGGAGCGCAACCGTCTGCTGCTGGCACGGCTCTTTGCGCGCCCGGCGAATGTAATGGTGCTCGATGAACCTACCAATGACCTCGACATCGAGACCCTGGATCTGCTCGAGGAGCTGCTGGCGGGTTATGACGGTACGCTCTTTCTCGTCAGCCACGACCGGGCCTTCCTCGACAACGTCGTCACCCAGGTGATCGCCGCCGAAGGCGATGGCTGCTGGGGCGAATACGCCGGTGGCTATGCCGACTGGCAACGCGTGAAGCTGGCACGGGCCGGGGAGCAGGCCGAGCGCGAAACGACGAAACGCGTTGCCGCGCCTGCCGACAGGCCGCGTCCGGCCGAACCCAGAGCGGCGAATCGTCCGGCGAAGATGTCCTTCAATGACAAACGCGAACTTGAGGCGCTGCCCGACAGGATCGCCGCGCTGGAAGATGAACAGGCGGCGTTGCATGCGCGCATGGCGGACCCGGCGCTGTACCAGCAGGCAGGACAGGAGGTGGCGCAGGTCAAGTCCCGGCTGGAGGCGCTCGAAACCGAGATCGAGGCAGCCATGCTGCGTTGGGAAGAACTGGAGTCGCGCGCCGCGTCCGCGTAGCCCAGGCGAGGGCGGTTCAGAGGGCGCCGATCTGGCCGAGCCGGGCCGTGCTCACCACGGCGCCGAGGAATACCGCCAGATGAAAGGCCGCGAGCCAGCGATAACGGCGCGCAATCCTGTCCGGGTCGAGGTCCGAGATCAGGAACAGCCGCCCGCCCGGAGGTTTGCGCATCACGTGCGCCTCGGGGGCCGCCTGCATTTCTGCCTGGCGCCGACGGACTTCGCGCTTCGCTTCCTGGCGCGCTAGCTCCCACTCGCGCAGATCGAGTTCGCCATTGCCGTCGAGATCGAAGCGTCGCAGCAACTCGGCACGATCCGCTTTCCAGGCAGCCAGTAGTTCGCGCACCTGGGTCCGGCTGTCGAAGTCCGGGCTGATACTGCCGAGCGTGGCGAAATCGCCCAATGCATACACGGTGTCGTGGCGGATCAGCGACCATTGGGTGTAACGGATGTCGCCGCGCGTGCTGACGTCGCGGCGCCGTACCAGCATCTCTGCTCCGTCCGGATCCACCGCACAGATACCACTGCCGTCATCGAGCAGGAACGAGGCATTGCTTTCGATGCTGTTGACCGTGCGCCACTTGCCGTCCGACTCGCGGCGCTCGGTGAGCAGCCGATACCACAGGACCGGAAGGCCATCTACCGGGGAGTGGAGCGGGGAGCCCTCGAGTGCTTGTGCCCTGCCGCGCAGTTCGACATAGCCCTGGGCGGCGGACGCGATCCGCGACGTCGGGGTGTCGGCGATCAGGCGGGCATGGCGCAGTGTGCGTGTCCACCCATAGAGGCTGGCCGCCAGCAGCAGGGCCAATGCCGCAATTTTGCCCCAGCCGGCATCGACGCGCAGTACCGCCGCAACAAGACCCAGTTGGAGCAGCGGCAAGGCCGTGTCCAGTCGGGCATGCGCGAGGCGGACCAGCATGTGCGGCGCAGCCGTGGGTAGGCGCGTTCAGGCGTTGAACAGCGCCTTGAGGTCGACGTCGGATTTTTCCGAGTTCGAGAATTGCAGCAGCGGTTGATCGACGAAGGCGAACATCCGGGCGACGATGAGATCCGGAAACTGCTCGATGCGTACGTTGTGCAGGTTGACCGCCTCGTTGTACCACTCGCGGCGGTCGGCAATGCCGTTCTCCAGCGCCGTGATGCGGCTTTGCAATTGCGTGAAATGCTCGTTCGCCCTGAGCTCGGGATAAGCCTCGGCAACGGCGAAGATCTGGCCCAGGCCGGCACGCAGCAGGCCCTCGGCCGCGCCAAGCGCTTCGACATCATGTGTTTCCCGGGCTGCGGCCACGCGTGCGCGGGCCTCGGTGACGCGGGCGAGCGTGGCTTGCTCGAACTGCTTGTACCGGCGGCACACCTCCACCAGCTTGGGCAGTTCGTCGTGGCGCTGCTTGAGCAGCACGTCGATGTTCGCCCAGGCCTTGGCCACGCCGTGCTTCAGGTTGACCAGTCCGTTATAGACGATCACGCCATACACCAGCGCCAGTACGAGAAGGCCGAGGACCACGGCGGTAGAGATGCTCATGTGTACGACTCCAGGGAGGTGGCGCCATGTTACTCCGCAGTGCGGGCACAGGGGGTGGCGACGCGATGCGAACCCCGGTCATTCACTCGCATGAGGCGGCGCCAGCAGGTAGCCGCGTGCATCGTCCGGGGCACCGAGGCGCTTGAGCAAGGTTTCGCGCGATACCCGGAGCAAGGCCTCGAGTTCATCGATGTCGTCCGGCAGGCCGGGATCATCCCAGCCGCGGGCGAGATGGCGGGCGATCCGTGCGGCAAGACTCACCGTCCTGACCCGCGGGTCGTTCTGCTGGCTGTCGTCGAGCAATTGCATCAGCAGGCGCGGAAGGCGCCAGGCGCGGATCAGGCCGAGCTGGAGTTCGCCGGCGGTGACGCCGAAGACCTGCCGTTGCGCATCGGCCGAGCGCAAGCGACGGTCGGCCGTCTGCAGCGCGTAGACCTGTTCGGTGAGGCCTGGGGCATGGATCCAGCAGATGATCTCGGTCGCTTCGTGCAGCGAGGCGGCGACCGTGATTTCCTGCACGTCGAGGTCGTGCCGCATCACTGCGAATTCCCGCGCAAGTCCGGAGATGTGGCGGGCGCGAGTGATGACCTTGAGCACGCCGACCAATGCGCGCGGGTGATCCTTCAATGCGTCTTCGACGGTCGGCGAGCTGTCGAACAGGCGGAAAAAGGGTTCGATGCCGATCATCATGACC
Organism: Thauera linaloolentis 47Lol = DSM 12138; assembly: GCF_000310205.1. Lineage (GTDB taxonomy): Bacteria > Pseudomonadota > Gammaproteobacteria > Burkholderiales > Rhodocyclaceae > Thauera > Thauera linaloolentis. The sequence goes on from NZ_AMXE01000009.1 coordinate 16,259, forward strand.
GCGCGTTCGATCGTGGTGATGTCGTGGTTCTGAGACTGCCGGCGGTGGGTTTCGATATACGTCAGCAGGCGCATCGTCATCAATGGATCGTCGAGCACGATGGCAGCAATCTGGCGTCCCCCGGCGCGCTCCGGGTCTGCGCGCAGCGCATCCAGTTCGCGCACCGTACGGCGCAGCACGGGTAATGGCCGCCGGGTGAAATGCGCCACATAGGCATCCACCGACGGCAAGGGGGAAAGCAACGGGCTCATGGACATGGGTGTGGGACCTGAGTGTCGGGACTGTCGGCCGGTGCCGTCCGAGTTGAAGCCGCATGCCGGGACGACTCTTCTATGGCGCTATAATTATCGCGAATCGCGTAGAAACCTTCCGTGACATTCCACCGCTGGGAGAACGCCCGAGTGAGTCCTTTCAAAGCTTTCGTGATCGATCAGGACCCGAACAAGATGCTCGTGGCCGGCATGACGACGCTCGCAGTCGAGCAGCTCGACGCTGGAGAGGTAACGATACGCGTGCATTATTCGAGCATCAACTACAAGGATGCTCTGGCTGCAACCGGGGCGGGCAGGATCATCCGGCGTTTTCCCTGTGTCGGCGGCATCGATCTGGCGGGCGAGGTGGTCGAGAGCGAAGACCCCTGTTTCAGGCCGGGGGACAAGGTCATTGCCACCAGCTTCGACATCGGCGTTTCGCGCCACGGCGGTTATGCCGAGTATGCGCGCGTGCCGGCCGGCTGGGTCGTGCCCTTGCCCGACGGGCTGGACCTGTTCGAGGCCATGGCGCTCGGTACCGCGGGCTTTACCGCGGCCCTCGGCATCGTGCGAATGGAAGACAACGGCCTCGCGCCGGCCAATGGGCCGGTGGTCGTGACCGGCGCCACCGGCGGGGTCGGCGGCCTCGCCATCGACATGCTGGCGCATCTCGGCTATCACGTCGTCGCCCTCACCGGGAAGAAGAGCGAACACGATTATCTGAAGATGCTGGGGGCCGCCGAAGTTAGGCTGCGTTCCGACATCGACTTCGACAAGGTGCGTTCGCTCGAGGCCGCGCAATGGGCGGGGGCCGTCGACAACGTCGGTGGCCAGATCCTGAACTGGGTGCTGGCCACGATGAAGCAGGCCGGCACGGTGGCGAGCATAGGCAATGCGTCGGGCTTCAACCTCAGTACGACGGTGTTTCCGTTCATCCTGCGTGGGGTCAGCCTGCTCGGCATCGACTCGGGCTACATCGGCTTCCCGACGCGCCGGCGTGTGTGGGAGCGTCTGGCGACGGACCTCAAGCCGCGCCACCTGGCAGCCGTGACGCGCACGATCGACTTCGACGCATTGCCTGGCGCGTTCGACGACTTCATCCACGGCCGCGTCAAGGGACGCACGGTCGTGCGTATCGGCGCCTGAGCCGGGATCGAAGGCTGGATGCGTCCGTGGTGATCGACGACGGCAAGTTGCCCCGGATTCTCGTGGTGGACGATTCGCGCATGGTGCGGGCGTCCATTCTCAAGAATATCCGCGGCCGTTTCGAGGCCCGCGAGGAGGTCGACGGCGAGGCCGGCTGGGAGGCATTGCTGGTCGATCCGTCGATCGGCATGGTACTCACCGACATCGGCATGCCGCGCCTCGACGGCTTCGGCCTGCTCGAACGGATCCGTGCCTCGCGGATGGCGAGGGTGCGCGACCTGCCGGTGGTGATCATTTCGGGAGACGAGGACGAGCATGCGCGCGAACGTGCCCTGGCTCTCGGAGCGAACGGTTTCATTGCCAAAGGGGTGGGCAGTGTCGAACTGCTGGCGACGCTGAACTCGCTGACGAGGCTGTCACGTACCCAAACCGAGCTCGAACGCAGCCGTGAGGCCCTTGCACGCAAGACTCCGAAGGACCCGGACACCGGCCTGGTGAGCAGCGCTTACCTCGAACACCATGGAGAGCAGGCGCTGGCGGAAGCTCGCCGGCGGCACTCCGACATCGCGGTGATGGTCATCGAACTCGATGCCCATGAGGCCCTGCTCGAGCGTTACGGCGCGCACGTCGTGCAACTCATCGTGCGCAAGCTGACGAAGATGGTCACTGGCCGGATTCGCACCGAGGACAGCGTGTCACAGCATTCGGCCACGCAGTTCGCGTTGCTGTCGCCGGGTATCGACCTGGCATCGAGCTGTGTGTTCGCCCTGCGCCTGTGCCGCAGCTTCGAGAAGCTGTTGCTGGCGTATCGCGAGGAGCGTATCCGCGTCACGGTGAGCATCGGTGTGGCAAATTCCGCCGTCGATGGTCGCGGCAAGGTCAGCGAGTTGTTGGCGATTGCATGCGGACGCACCCGTCAAGGGGGCGAGGCAGGCGGGAATTGCGTGATCGCGGACCATGGCAGGGTCGCTCCGGATTGGGTGGCGCGCCAGGTCAAGCGCATGTGCAGCGTCGATGCCGCCTTGCGCCAGTTGCGCACCGGCGAGCGCGGCGAGGTCGAGGCACGCCTGCCCGATATCGTCGGTGTGCTTATGCCGCTATTCGAATTGATAGAATCTCGACTTCACTGCGGGTTGCCGATCGAGCAGCTCGAACGATACCAATACAGGTCGGACACCGGCAGTGGCGATGTGGATGGAACGCAAACCACCATCTGAGTCGAAAATCGTCGCGCATGACGCAGGCGCTTTCCCGGCGCACCGGCATGGGCGACAGTCATTTGCAGGATAGAGGGAATCAACGAGGGAGAGGATGCAATGACCGATTATCAACAGTTTCACCGCCGTTCGATCGAGGACCGTGACGGGTTCTGGGCCGAGCAGGCCCAGCTCGTGCACTGGAACAAGCCCGCAGAGCAGATCTGCGACTTCTCGAAACCGCCGTTCGTAAAGTGGTTCAAGGGCGGCGAAACCAACCTCTGCTACAACGCGGTGGACCGCCATGCGGCCCAGCGTCCGAACGATCGTGCGCTGGTGTACATCTCCACCGAGACCAACGAGGAAGAGGTTTACTCCTTTGCCGAACTGCAGCGCGAAGTCGAGCGCATGGCGGCCATTTACCAGGACCTCGGCGTCAAGCGCGGCGACCGCGTGCTGATCTACATGCCGATGATCGCCGAGGCCGCGTTCGCCATGCTGGCCTGCGCACGCATCGGTGCGATCCATTCCGTGGTGTTCGGCGGCTTCGCAGCTGGATCGCTCGCCACCCGCATCGACGATGCCAAGCCGGTGCTGATGGTCAGCTCGGACGCCGGCATGCGCAATGGCAAGCCGGTGCCCTACAAGCACCTGGTGGATGAAGCGTGCAAGCTCGCGGAATTCCCGCCGGCCAAGGTCCTGATCGTCGATCGCGGCCTGGACAAGGGCTTCCCGCGCGTCGAGGGCCGCGACGTCGACTACGCTGAACTGCGCGCCAGGCACATCGATGCCAGGGTGCCGGTCGAGTGGCTGGAGTCGTCCGAGCCGAGCTACATCCTCTATACCTCCGGCACCACGGGCAAGCCGAAGGGGGTGCAGCGTGACACCGGCGGCTATACGGTGGCGCTGGCCGCGTCGATGAAGCACATCTTCACCGGCGATGCGGGCGAGACGATGTTCTCGACCTCCGACATCGGCTGGGTGGTCGGCCACAGCTACATCATCTACGGCCCGCTGATCGCCGGCATGGCCACGATCATGTACGAGGGCACGCCGTTGCGGCCGGATGCCGGCATCTGGTGGCAGATCGTCGAAAAGTACAAGGTCAGCGTGATGTTCTCCGCGCCCACCGCGGTACGTGTGCTCAAGAAGCAGGACCCGGCCTACCTCAAGAAGTACGACCTGTCCTCGCTCAAGCACCTGTTCCTGGCCGGCGAGCCGCTGGACGAGACCTCGCACCAGTGGATCATGGAAGAACTCGGCATTCCGGTCATCGACAATTACTGGCAGACCGAAACCGGTTGGCCGATGCTCGCCATCTGCCGCGGCGTCGAGCAAAGCCCCATCAAGCTCGGTTCGCCCGCCTTCCCGGTGTATGGCTACGACCTGCGCATTTTCCGCGAGGACGGCACCGAATGCGGCGCCAACGAGAAAGGCATCGTCGGTATCGTGCCGCCGCTGCCGCCGGGCTGCCTGTCGACCGTATGGGGGCAGGACGACCGCTTCGTGTCCACCTATTTCAGCCTGTTCGCCGAACCGGTGGTGTATTCCTCGTCCGACTGGGGCATCAAGGACGAGAAGGGTTATCACACCATCCTCGGCCGCATGGATGACGTCATCAACGTTGCCGGCCATCGCCTCGGCACGCGTGAGATCGAGGAGGCGGTGCAGGCCCACCCGGCGATTGCCGAGGTCGCCGTGGTCGGCGTGGCCGATCAGCTCAAGGGCCAGATGCCGATGGCTTTCGCCGTGGTGAAGAACGCCGATGACGTCGATACCGCAGAAAAGCGTGCCGCGCTCGAAAAGGAAGTCATGAAGAAAGTCGACGAGAGCCTGGGTGCCATCGCGCGTCCGGCGCGCGTGCACTTCATCGGCGGACTGCCCAAGACGCGTTCCGGCAAGATGCTGAGACGCTCGATCCAGGCGCTGGCCGAAGGCCGCGATGCAGGCGACCTGACGACGATCGACGATCCGAGCACGCTGGATCAGATCAAGGCAGCGCTGAAATCATAAGGACGATCACGGCGAGCTTCGGCTTGCCATGACCGGTCACGGTGTTTACCGCGGCCTCGGGCGTCAATGCTCGAGGCCGCTTTGTTTTTAACGCTGTTTCAGGCTGCGTGCGATTTCCTCGTCGATCGTGTGCCAGAGCGGGCGCATGATCATGCGCATGTTGCGGACGACACTCGGGACGTCGACGACCGAAGGCACACGCGTGCCGCGGTGCTCGATCGGGCCGCCGATCTGCCTGATATCAACTCCGAGGCGGGCAAAATGGCTCGCGAGGCGAGGTTCGGTCAGCACGAACAGGGTGTCGATGTCGTTGCGTATGGCGAGGGAAATCGCACCCATGTAAAGCCCGACGGGAATGTATGGGAAACGTGGCTGGCTGGTGCCGGAAAAATCGTCCGGGCCTATCGATAATTGAGCCTGCCTTTCCCCCTTGCGGCTCCGGTAGCGTTTTGCCACCGCCAGACGCGAGATCTCGGCGATTCGGTCACGAGGCAGTTTCGCCGGGTCGATGATCCTGCGATCAAGCACATCGGCGCAGCTCCGTTCGAACGGCAGGGGGAGCTCGGGATTCTCGGGGTTGGCGAACACGATCCGCGTGCAGCCGACGGACTCGTTCGGTGGCGTAATGCTACGCAGCAGGCAATGGATGCTGTGGGCGTCGAATTCGTCATATTCCCTGCCGTCCGGGCGCTGGGGCTCGAATCGCAAATCCTCACAGTACACCGCATGACGCAGGCGGAAGGCCTCATCAAGCAAGGCGCCATCGAGCGCAGTATCAATTCGGAAATAGCGATTGAAGCCGCTGCGGAGGTTGGAATCGTCGAATGCTGGCACGGGTTTCTGGTCTCTGACTTGTTCCTCGGGGCCCTCCGCGGCTCGTTTCGATGGGCAATATGCTGATTGACACAGGCGAGCGGGGAGAGGGAAGCACCTCCCATGTTCCCACAAACTAAACGTCATTGTTCGCGCAGAGGGCGAATGATCCTCCGTTGGCGGAAGAGCGGGATGTGTATCATTGAGAGCGACAGCGACATTGTCGCTTGATTGCGTTCTTTTCGCTGCACAGGGGAAGGATATGTATGCTGTCTTGGACTAATCTAGAGATTACCTCCGGATTGCCGTTCTCGCGTCATCGCGAGCCGGTCTGGCGGCTGGTGTCCTTGCTTGCCACAAGGGCTGGGGGGCTCGGAAAAAAGGAGTGTCAGCATGTCAGGCGGTTCCTATGACATTGAGAAAATGAAGGATGCCGGCTACCAGACCGAGAGGCTGCGTGTGCAGGCGGGATCGATCCGTGCCCTGGAGGCCGGTATTCTTCGGCAGGCGGGCATCAAGCCGGAGCATGATGTTCTGGAGATAGGTTGCGGCCCGGGCTTCGTCACGGACCTGTTGGCTGATCTGGCGCGGGAGGGCAGGGTGCACGCTGTCGAGCCGAGCCCCAGCCTGCTCTCCCAGGTAGAAGGGAATGTGTCGCGCCCTCCCAAAAAGGGGCTTTTCCTTCATCAGGCGTATGGCAGCAAGTTGCCGCTCGCCGACGCGGTCGTCGATTTCGCCTATGCGCGCTTTGTCCTTCAGCACGTGCCCGAGCGGCAGGACGTTGTCGCTGAAGCCTATCGCGCGCTTCGCCCCGGCGGGGTGTTCTGCGTGGTCGATTCGGACGATGGACTCGTCATCTGCCATCCAGAGGAGGCGCGCGTTGCCGCCGTGCTCGACAAGGCGCAGGAGGTGCAGGCAGCCCGAGGGGGCGACCGCTTCGTAGGGAGAAAGCTCCAGGGCATGATGCATGCTGCTGGATTCACGAAGGTCAGCACGCGCGTTCTCGCCATGACGAGCACGGACCTGCCGTTCGAGGTCTTGTTCAACATACTGCTCGGCTACAAGGCATCGCTGATCGGGGATGCGCTCGATTGCCGCAAGCTGTACGAAGATCTGGCAGCGGATGTCGCTGCAGGAAGACGCCTGGTCGCGGCAGGCGTTTTTATCGTAACGGGTCACAAGGCCTGATCCGCGGTCTTGGGCGCAGGATCTGTAGAGGTCAATATGGAAACCACCTATTTTCGATTCGATGAAGTCAAGGAGGGAACGCCGGCGTACGAGCGTTACCTTGCGGCACGCCATGAAGTGTTTTGCGAGGAATTGCACAGGGTCGATCCGACGGGCTTGATGGCAAGCAATGGACAGGCGATCGAGACCGATCGTTATGACTGCCATAGCCGGCACTTTCTGGCAACGCACAAGGAGACGGGCTCGGTTGCCGGTTTCGCGCGGGTGATTCTGCCGAGCGAGATGGGGCTGAACGTCACGCCTCGCTATGTCATCGACGATCCACTGCCGTATCCGGGTGCGACTGCGGACCGGATCGGGGAGATTTCCCGCATGGCGATCGCCGCACGGTATCGGCGCCGCCACAGCGATCAGGGCAAACCGGCGCATGGGGACCCTGAAAGCGAAATGCTGCGCAAGCCCGATGGCTTCCGGAGGCATCAGCCGGAGCTCGTGCTCGGCATGTACCGCGAGATTTACCGCCTCTGCCGAGAGGTCGGCATCGATTATTGCGTAGCGGCGATGGACAACCTCTTCAGCCGCACGCTCACGTCCCTCGGTTTTCCGTTCGTGGCGATTGGACCCGTCAATGAACAGGTAGCCCCGCCGCGGCGCGTGTATCTGATCAGCGCTACGGAAATGGAGCGCAGCCTGGGTGCGCGCGAGGCGGACGTGCTGCGCTTCATGCAGGCCTGGAAGGAGTCCGGTGAGGCAACATAAATAAGCTTCGATCCGTGAAATTTTTCACGAACACATTTACACTTGCAGCAGGGCGAAGCCGCGCGATCTGCGGTACTTTCGTGCAAATACACCGGATACCCCAATCCGGGCATATTTGGATAAAACAAGTGTGCAGCAGAACAAGGCGCTGCGGAGAATGTGTAAATGCTCTTGACGGAATACGAGTACCTGGTGGTCGCGCCAGGTACCGCGGCGTATTGCGACTATCTTGCCTTGAGGCACGAAGTCTTTTGTGAAGAGCTGAAGCGCGTCCCGTCCAGCGGCATGTGCGCCAAGGGAATGGCGATCGAGAGCGACAGGTACGACATTCACAGTGTGCATGTGCTTTGCCGCTCGAGAGAGGCGGGAGATGCAGTCGGGTGCTCCAGGCTGATACTCCCGGGGCCCAACGGGCTCAATGTAAGCGCGCGCTATCGCATGTCGCAGTTCGGGGGGGTGTCAAGGCAGCAGTTGGGTGAAATCGGTCGCTTGACGCTGTCTCCACGCCTGCGCCGTTCGCGTGGGCAGATGCTGGAGAGCAGGAGGGGCGGGCAGAGATTTCGGCGCGACGGCTCGATGGTGGCCCTGGGGCTGTATCGGGAGCTCTTCCATCTTGCCGGGCAATATGGCATCACGCATTGCCTTGCCGCAATGGAGCCTTCGCTGGCCCGTCTGCTGAATCGGCTGGGTTTCCCGTTCGTGGAGGCGGGGCCGCTCAATGGCGACGTGGTGCCTGCGCGCCAGCCCTATGTCGTCGGTGCGCATGCCGTGCGTGCTGCGCTCGCAAGCCGCAATGTCAGTGTTTACGATTTCATCATGAGTGCGGACAGGACCAAATCGGCTGCAGCCGAAGGGGGCTGGGGGCGCAGCGTGATCATGCCCGAGGTTCGACGGGAATATCTTCGCTTGGCTGTATGAGACTCTTGCCGCGCGCAGGAGTATGTGCCGGGGTGCGGAGAATGTGTAGCGGCAAGAGCGCTTTGTTGGTCTACTCTCTGGCTGCTTCGATTGCCCGTCAGGTTAAAAAAACTCCCAACCGTCATTGGAAAAGCACGGTTCTTATTGCCTGTGCTTTGAGGGGCGCTAATAACGCGAGAATAAAAAACCCCGCCTGGGATATCCCAGGCGGGGTTTTTTGTCTTGCCGAAGTCTGGCTTACGCGATCTTCTTCGCGCGACGAGCAGCGCCAAGACCGACGAGGCCGATGCCGAGGAGCGCAAGGACGCCCGGTTCGGGAACGCGGTTGAATACCACGCTGCCATCCAGGGTGCTCGAGCGGCTGTACGTGCCGTCGCCATTGTCTGTCACGGCGGCATCGGGATCCAGATTGGTGTCGAGGCGCATGTTGATCGCCACGGTCAATCCGCTCCAGTCGGTTGCGGGGGGGAAGAACCAGGTGCCGGGCAGCGGGTCAGAGACCGTTGCGTAAATGATGGCGTTGGCGAAATCCGCATCGCTGCCGAAGACGTTCAGCGTCAGAAGCTCAATGGCGTTGGGGGTGTTACCATCGCCGTCAATTTCTGAGCCATAAACCTTGATCGTGCCCGAGGTGTAGTTCGCCAGAACATTGCCGTTGCCGGGATTGACCGCGGCAATCGTGCCTGCGAGGTCGTTGTATTCAAACCAGATGGAATAATTGTTGCCAATGCCTTCGTGGTTGTTGCCGCCGGTGATCGCTCCAGCACCCCCCAGGAAGCTGCTGACGGTTCCGCGACCAATGTCTAGCACGGAGTCGCCGATGCTCAGGCCAAGCGTGCCATCATCGTCGGTGAATGTGGAGGTCGCGGCCCAGTTCACTCCGAGTTGGGCGATGTTCGACGTGACGCCGTCTTGGAAATAGTTCGGCGTGAATGTGCCGACATTCAGATAGAACGGATCGGCCATCGCAGCGCCAGACGCGAAGATCGTGGAAGCGGCGAGCAGCCCGGTAAGTGCCTTGATTTTCATGTTTAGTACTCCTGTGTGGAGGGTTGTCTGACCACTGCGGTTATATACCCTTGCGCTGTATAAGCATGCGGCGTGCCATGTTTAAAAAATCTATATAAAACATCTTGTTGTGCGTTTTGTTTGCGGACCTTGCGAGTGGGGTGTAAAAAAAATCGACACCGCCCCGCTTGCCACGGCTGCCGTTGTGCGAAAAGATCGCATCAACGTGATTTGTGGAGATCATCTTGACTGCTTTCGACTACAACCCAGCCTTCAGCCGCAACCTCGGTGTCGTCAGTCCGGATGAGCATCAGCGCTTGCGCAATGCCACGGTCGCGATCGCCGGCATGGGCGGGGTGGGAGGCGACTACCTGATCAGCTTGGTGCGGGCGGGCGTGGGACATTTCCACCTTGCCGAATTCGACGAGTTCGAGCTGGTCAACTTCAACCGTCAGTATGGCGCGAACATGCAGACGATCGGCCGGCGCAAGCTCGACGTGATGATCGAGTACGCGCTCCAGATCAATCCGGAGCTGCAGATCGAGGCCTTTCCGGGGGGGATCGACACGGCCAATATCGGTGCCTTCCTTGCCGGTGTCGACCTGGCGATCGATGCGGTCGATGCCTTCGCAGTCGACATTCATCCGCTGCTGGTCAATGCCGCAACCGAACGCGGATTGGCGACGATCGCCGCGGTGCCGCTCGGGCTGGGGGCCGGTGTGCTGGCATTCGGGCCGCAGGGCATGTCCTATGCGGATTTCTTTGCGATTACGCCGGACATGAGCGAGGACGAGAAGATCGTCCAGTTCATGCTCGGCTTCGCGCCCGAGATGTACCACCTCAAGTATCTGGATCCGGCTTTCATCAACCTCAAGGCGCGCAAGGGGCCGAGTTCGATCGCGGGATGCAAGCTGTGCACCGGATTCATCACCACGCAGGCGCTGCTTGCGCTGTTGCACCCCGAGGAGCTGCGCTGCGTGCCGTGGTATACCTACCTCGATGCGCGCCTCGGGCGTTTCCGCCATCGCCGGCTATGGATGGGCAACCGGCATCCCCTGCAGCGCCTGAAGAGTTACGTCGCCAAGCGGCGCCTGGAAAAGCTCGGCGCGGCATCCTGAGGCCAGGGCGAGCGGCGGTGCTGGGTTAGAATCGGCCGGGCCTTGCCTGGTGCGGCAGGAATTTCGACGGAGGAGTGATGACGACGACACCATTTCATTCCCGCTGCGGCTGGCCGGGCATGCAGCGCGGGGTGCTGGTATTGCTGGCCGGCCTGGTGCTGGCCGCGCAGTCGTTCGCCGATGATGCCGGGATGCAGCTGGCGCAAAAGGTATACGACCGCCCTGATGGGGACGATGCATCCTCGGCGGTGACGATGACGCTGACCGAGAAGGATCGCAGCCCGCGTGTGCGCAGTCTGTTTCTGTATCGTGCCAGTGCCGATTCGGGCAACGTGTCGACGCTGATCCGGTTTACCGCGCCGGCCGATATCGACGGGACGGGCCTGCTTACCCAGGACCTGGCAGATGGCGAGACCAATCAGTGGATCTACCTGCCCGCGATGCAGCGGGTGCGCAGGGTGGACTCCAATCGCAAGGGCGGGCGTTTCGTCAACTCGGATTATTACTTCGAGGATCTGCGCGACCGGAAGCCGACGAAGGACGTGCATCGGGTGATCGGCCAGGAGCGCATCGGCGAGATCGATTGCGAGGTGCTCGAAAGCATTCCGGCCGAGGCGGGCAATTCGGTGTATGTCCGGCGGGTGAGCTGGATCGATCCGGTGAGCCTGCTGCCGTTGCGGGTGGATTTTTTCGAGAAGAGCGCCGACAAGCCGAGCAAACGCCTGCTGGTGGAAAAGCACGCGCAGGTGGAAGGGTACTGGACGGTGATGGACAGTGTCCTGACCGACCTCGGCAGTGGGCATCAGACCCGGTTGACGGTGAATCGCATTGTCTACGACCGCAAGCTGCCCGCCCGCCTGTTCGGTTCCAAGGCCCTGGAAGAAGAGCGAATGGAGAAGGAGTTTCGGCCGTGATCCGCGCCGGGCATAGGGATGGGATGGTTTCGGGAGCACGTATGAAGGGATTGAGCGGACTGGCACGGGTCGTGGCGCTGTGCCTGGCGGCAGGGGGCGCGGCGGGCAGTCTGGCGGCCGAGGACGACGAAGGCGCGTTCGACGCCAGGGTGGATACGCTGTGGCTGGAAACCGGCGGCCTTGTCGACCATCCCGAGGCGTCGGGCTCCGGGTTGTTGCATGGTGCGGTAAGCGGAAGAGGGCATGCAGGCGCGTGGGAGTACATGCTTGGCGCGCGCTTCGATGCCAACACCCAGTTCGGGGGCCAGGATTACACGCGCCTGCGTGTCGACTATGCCGAGAACTATCTGCGTTGGCGCGGAGACGACACGCGTGTCACGGTGGGCGCACAGAACATCATGTGGGGGCGCGTCGACGAGATATCTCCGATCGATCGGATGAGCCGGGCGGATCTGACCCGCATCGTTCTCGACAAGCTTCCCGAGCGCCGCCGCGCGGTGCCCGCGGTGCGCGTGGAACACTATGTCGACGAAATCAAGATCGACGCGGTATGGCTGCCGGCCTTCGATGATGCCGTGATGCCCGACCGGCGCAGCGTGTGGCATCCGGTCGATACCGAGGGAGGCCGGCTGCTGGGCCTGGGCGAGATACCCTTGCTGAAGGGCTTCAGGGTGAAGGAGGCGGACCAGAACGGCAGTGGCGGCGGAGGCATTCGTGTCACCAAGGGCGGGGATGAGCTGGACTATGGCTTCAGCATCCAGCGCGTACGGCAGTCGCAGCCCTACTACCGCGTGACGCCGGGCGTGCTGCAGGCGGTGCATCCGTACAGCACGGTGCTCGGCGGAGAACTGGAAGCCGAGCGCCTGGGCGCGACCTGGCGCATGGAGGCGGCCTGGAGCAGCGACGTTCCGGTCACGACCCGGGACTTCCGCTTCCTCACCCGACGCGGATTCGACGTGGTGCTCGGCACCGAGTTCTTCCCCGGTGATGGAGAAACGCGGGTGACGCTCCAAGTGAGCGGGCACAAGACCTCGGTCGACCAGCGGGTGCTGGACCGGACCGAGTTCTATGCTTTCAATGGAGAGATCGAGCATCCGTTCGCCAGAGGACGCTGGCGTGCCGACCTGCGCTTCGTCGTCGGTATCGGCGAGCGCGATCTCTACCTGAACCCCAAACTGACGTACACCGGTATCGACGAGCATGAGATCTTCATCGCCGCGCATGTTTTCGACGGTGCCGAAAAGACGCTCGGCGGCTACTATGACCGCAATGACTCGGTCATGCTGGGCTGGTTGGCCAAGTTCTGACAAGGCGGAGCCTTAGGGGCGGAGCCGTCGCCGGTTCTGGCTGATTCAGGTCCGTGTGCAAGGCAGACAATGCAGAATTCCTGGTTTCAGTCCCTGAAGCGTGTGGTCATGCAACCGCGCCTGATGCGCTGGCGCCCGGCGCTGGCCATCATCATCGCCGTGCACCTGGTGTGCGGCGCGTTGCTGCTGCGGCTCGACCTGAATAACGCGCCCGGGCTTTATTTTCCCGAGGATTCGCCGGCGAGCGTGCTGGAGCGCGAGCTGAGAGCGCAGTTTCCGAACGATGAGTTTCTCGTCGGCCTTTTCTCCGACGACCGGATCTACTCGGCACAGACGGTGGCGGCGATCCATCGGCTCGTGGAGCGGCTTGGGCGGCATGCCGACGTCGATCGCGTGTTCTCCGTGACCAGCGTCGATCACATCGCCGGCAGTGCCGACGGTTTCGTCGTCGAGCCCTTGGTCGATGCGGACGGCCTGGCGGACGAAACCGAGGAGGCGCGCAGGGCGAGGGTTCTCGGAGACCGCTTTGCACCGGGATGGCTCGCCTCGCGCGACGGGCGCTCGCTTGCAGTGATCGTACGCACCCAGCAGCTCGACGAAAGCCGCCAGCGCCAGTCGATCGAAAGCGAGTTTCATGCTGCGGTGGAGGATGAGCGCCTGCAGGACAAGCTCGTCGCGGTTGCCGGCACGGTCGCGCTCGATGCGGCCGAACTCCGGTCGATGCTGCACGATTCGCTGGTGTTTACGCCGCTGGTCATGGGGCTGGGGCTGCTGCTGCTTTACTGGGTGGTGGGGCGGCTGGCCCCGGTCGTGATTGGCGCGGTGGCGATGAGTACGGTCGTGGTGTTCTGCGTCGGCGTGATGGCGGCGATCGGCTTGCCGTACACTTTGGTGACGGCGATGGTACCGACACTCCTGTCGGCCTATACCGTGTCGAATCTGCTTCACCTGTACGCCGCGGCCAAGCGGATGCAGGAGGCGGGTTTCCGGCGGCCGAAGCGGATCGTTTTTGCGCTGCAGACCGTGCATGCGCCCTCGATGTTCAACGTCCTGACCACCGCGGCCGGCATGCTGAGCCTGGTGCTCGTCCAGATCCCGCCGATACAGGTGTTCGGCATGGTTGCCGCGCTGGGCGTGCTGACGATCTACTTCGTCGTCTTCTACCTGGTCCCCGCCCTGTTGATGAAATTCGACAACCGGCGCTGGCCACGGGAGGGGAGTGGCTTTGCCTGGACGAAGCGCCTTTCGTACGCGTTTGCCCGCTTCGGCATGCGGCGCGCCGGCTGGGTGGTCGGTAGTGCGCTGGTGGTGGTGGTCGCGACGGTTCCACTGGTGTTGAACGTCGAGGCAGAGTCCGACCTCCTGAAGTTCTTTGGCGAGGCGCATCCGTTGACACAATCGACCGCCCGGGTGGAGGCCGAACTCGTCGGCGTGACCGCGCTCGAGATCGTGGTCGATGGCACCGGGCGCGATGCCTTCAAGGACGCACAGCGGCTCGGCGCCATCAAGGCATTGCAGTCGAAGGTGGAAGCCTTGCCCGAAGTCGATCGCGCGCTGTCGATGATGGACATCGTCGAGGAGATGAACTGGGCGTTCAACGAAGAAGACCCGCAGTTCCGCCGCCTGCCCGACGACGACAGGATGTTGAGTCAGTTGCTGCTGGTCTACGACGGGCGGGACCTGCAAGAGCTCGTCGACGGCGAGTACCAGCGCATGCGGATCCTGCTGAACCTGAATGTCCATGGCGCGAATGCGATCCAGGACGTCATCGGGAAGATCGAGGGTTTGATTGCAGCGGAAGGCGTGCCGGGCCTGAAATGGCAGTTCGCCGGCTATGGGCGTCTGTTCGCAGACCAGGAAGACCTGCTGGTCACGGGGCAGTTGCACAGTTTCATGGGGGCCTTCGGGCAGATCTTCATCTTGCTCGCACTGCTGTGGCGTTCGGTATCGACCGCCATCATCGGCATGCTGCCCAACCTTGCTCCGCTTTACTTCGTGTTCACTCTGATGGGGGGCATGGGCATCAACCTGGACATGGCGACGGTGCTGATCGCGGGTGTGGTCCTCGGCATCACGGTGGACGACACGATCCACCTCTTCCATAGCTATCACGAACGCCGTGCGAAGGGCATGAGCACCGTGTTTGCCGTTGCGCGCAGCTTCGAGGCCTCGGGCCGCGCCGTGATGGCGGTTTCGCTGTTGCTGGTGTCGCAGTTCCTGCTGCTGTCCACATCCGATTTCGTGCCCACCGCCAATTTCGGCATGTTGACCGCGATCGGCCTGCTTTCGGGGCAGATGCTCGAATTGCTGCTGCTGCCCGCATTGCTGGTGCTGTGGAGCAAGTTGCGGCAGGCTCGCGTTTGGCGGCGAAGCAAGGACTGATGCTGGGCCTATGTCTTGGCCGTACCGCGTGTCAGGTAGCGGCCGACGACGACGGGAAGGTAGGCGGATGGGGAAGGCAGTGCCTCGCCCCTCTGCGATAGCCAATCAAGATAGGCATCGTTACCGAAGCCCTGCTGGTCCGCCAGGTAATCCATGTAGATCGGCAGTGTCGAGAGGGCGCGGCGGCGCGACGGGAGAAGCCAGCCGGCGATCCGTGGAAGGGCGCTGAACCAGCTCGCCGGGAGGGTGATGCTGCGCGGGGTCTTGCGGCCGTGCTTGCTGAAGATCTCGCGCAGGATGGTCTTCAGTTCATCCAGCCGCGGGGCCGTGCCCGGGCCGGAGCAGAGATGAAAGATCCTTCCGGCTGTCGCCGGCTCCCCGCTTGCAGCGACGATTGCCGCTGCGACCTGGTCGACGGGAATGATGTCCAGCCGTACATCGCCGAGATCGGGATAAAGCCCGAAGGTCTTGCTCCCCGACAGGATCTCGCAGATGTAGTAGAAGATCTGGTAGTGGATGATGCGGCCGTCGCGTGAATCCCCGATGACCATGCTGGGGCGGTGCACGGTGATCGGCAGATGTTCGTCCTCGATCGCCTTGCGAACGAGCGCCTCGGCCTCGGCCTTGGATTGTTCGTAGGTGTTGTGGAAGCTGCGGGATTCGTCGATCCATCGTTCAGGCAGGATGCCCTGGCGCTTGCCGGCGATTCCCACGGTACTCACGAACTCCACTTTTTCCAGTACGCCGTTTTCCGCTAGGCGGCGGGCTAGATCGAGGATGGCCAGGGCAGAGCCGACCGCCGAGCGGCGCGCCGCGTCGAGCGGGTCGTTCATGCGCACGCTTGCGGCACAGTGGATGACGTGCGTGGTATCGGCCAGCAGCGTCTCATAGGCTTCCGCGGCCAGTCCGAAACCGGGCAGGGCGGCATCGCCGCGCAGCGGTATCAGGCGTGCCCTTGCGGGGTCATCCGGCGCCAGGCGCCAGAATGCACAGAGCGATTCGAAGCGCTCGGCGAGGTGTTCGGCAGAGTCGGCGCGCAGCAGCATTCGCACGATGCTGCCGGGCTTGGCAAGCAGCATTGGCACGATGGCGCTGCCTACGGCGCCGGAGGCACCCGTAAGGAAATAGTGGTTCATGGCATCTCGATGATGGGCAGCGTGGTTCGTGCCGCCTGTTGTGAATCGGCGTAGGCCCGATCGATGCCGGCGGCGAACCGTTCTTCTATCCGGGCGCGGCGCAGCTTCAGGTTGGCCGTCAGCTCTCCGTCCGCCACGCTCAGCGGGCGCCTGGACACGATGAGGGCGCCTGGATGCTGATGCACGGGAAGTCCGGCGCAGGCACTAGCGACGTCGTTGGCAATACGCGCCCGGGCTGTGGCATCGAGCTCGGCGAGATGTTCGGACTGCGCGTCCAGTGTCAGGATTGCGATCGGGAAGGGCCGATTGCGCCCGACGGCGACGGCGTGGTCTACGTAGTCGATCTGCTTCAGGGCTGTTTCGATGGGTACCGGTGCAACACGTCGTCCGGTCGATGTCTTGAATATCTCGCTTTTCCGTCCTTCGAGCCAAAGGCGGCCTTCATCGTCCAGACGTGCAAAGTCGCCGGTGTGCAGGAATCCGTCGCCGTCCAGCGAGTCTGCAGGAGCGGTGTCGCGATAGTAGCCGCGGAAAACACCGGGGCCCCGCACGAGCAGTTCGCCATCGTCGGCAATGCGCAACTGGTTGCCCGGCAAGGGGCGTCCCACGCTGCCGAAGCGGAAGTCGTCGAGCCGGTTGATCGTCATGGGCACCACGTTCTCGCTGATTCCATAGGCTTCGAGCACCAGCCAGCCCAGGCCGTGAAAGCGTTCCAGCAGCCAGGGCGGGAGGGCGGCCGAGCCGCTGACCATGAATTGAAGCTCCGGGCCGGCCAGGAGGCGGATGCGCTGGAGAATGCTGCGTGAGAGCGGATGTAGCAGGCGCACCCAGGGAGGCGCAGACCTGCCGTCCCGCAGCGCGGCGGCGTGGCGGCAGCCGATATCCCAGGCCGCTTCTACGACGATGCGCAGGGGGAGCGGTTGCCGACGCACTTGGGAGACGATCCCCTGATGCAGTTTTTCATAAAAGCGCGGGACGCCGACGAACAGTGTCGGGCGAATCTCGGGCAGGCACTGCACCAACCTGTCGGGCTGGCCGACGAAGTAACTGTGGGCACCGCAATTCAGCGCCACCAGATTCAGGATGCGCTGAAAGAGGTTCGCCAGTGGCAGCCAGCACACTGTGCGCGCGCCGTTGCGTACGCTGGGAAAACACGCGATCAAGGCGTCAACCGCAAGCGTGATCTGCCGGTGCGAATAGGCGATGCCTTTGGGGGTACCGGTGCTGCCGGAGGTGAATACGATCGTTGCGGTGTCTTCGGCTTGCGGGACGTGCGCGACAGGCATCGTTTCCGGGCGGGAGGCGAGCAGGTCGGAGAGTAGCCGTCCGCGCGCCGGTGCTTCAGCGTTTGCGGAGGCGACGATACCGATCGCCTCGCCTCCCCAGAGCGCCGAAAGCCGGTCGAGATCGTTCGTAGCCTGTGCGATCACGATGCGCGGCTCGGTCAGCAACAGGATGTGCGCGAGGTTCGTATCGGCATCATGGCGGTCGAGTCCGACGACGACACCTCCTGCCGCCAGCGCTGCATGGTGGCAGAACTCCCACTCCGGGCACGTGGGGAGCATGATGGCGATACGGTCGCCCGGGCTCAACCCGAGCCTGGCGAATTCGTATGCGAGGCGATCGACGGTCGCGGCGACTTCCTGCCAGCCGATGGCGCACCACGCGCCGCCGGTTTCCGGCTGGAAGAGGTAGGCTGGAGAAGCCGCGTCCCGCCGCGCCCTTTCGCGCAGGCGAGCGGTGATGGTGTCCGGCAAGGAGATCATTTCAGTCCAGGCACAAATCCGCCCGCCAAGCGCCTCGTGAAACCGCGGCGCATGACGGACGGCAGCGTGAATAGGCGATGCATCGATTCTGATGGCATCGCCGGGAAAACGCCAGCGGTGTGCGTGGTAAGGCGTGTGCTTCGGCGCGGCCGTCTATCGGCTGACCATGTTGTCCCGATGGATCAGCTCGGGTTCATCGACGTAGCCAAGCAGCCTCTCGATCTCGGCCGTCGGCTTGCGCGCGATCCTGCGGCATTCGGCCGCGCTGTAGTTGACCAGCCCGCGCGCCACTTCTTCTCCCGCAGTGGTCCGGCACGCCACGGCCGCACCGCGTGCGAAATCGCCGCGAACCTCGGCAACCCCCACTGGCAGCAGGCTGCATCCGCTCTTCAAGGCGAGCACGGCGCCGTCGTCGATGATCAGGTCGCCCGCCAGTTGCAGGTGGTCGGCCAGCCACTGCTTGCGCGCCTGCAGCGGGCTGCTGCTGGCGTAGAGCAGGCTGCCGATGGCTTCTCCCGCGCTCAGGCGCAGCAGCGGGTCGCGTTCGCGCCCGCTGGCGATGCAGGTGTGGGCGCCGCTGCGTGCGGCGCGCTGGGCGGCGCGGATCTTGGTGATCATGCCGCCCTTGCTGATGCCGCTGCCGGCACCGCCGGCCATGGCCTCGAAGCGGCGATCCTCGGCGCGGCCTTCGGCGATCAGTGTGGCCGTGGGGTCACGGCGCGGATCGGCGGTGTACAGGCCCTGCTGGTCGGTGAGGATGATCAGTGCGTCGGCTTCGATCAGGTTCGCGACCAGCGCGCCGAGGGTGTCGTTGTCGCCGAACTTGATCTCGTCGGTGACGACCGTGTCGTTCTCGTTGATGATCGGCACGACGCCGAGTTCGAGCAGCGTGGTCAGCGTGCTGCGGGCATTAAGGTAGCGCGTGCGGTCGGAGAGGTCTTCGTGCGTCAGCAGGATCTGCGCGGTTTGCAGGCCGTGCCGGGAAAAGGCTTTTTCATAGGCTTCGACCAGCCCCATCTGGCCGACGGCCGCGGCGGCCTGCAGCCTGCTCATCTCGTGCGGGCGCCGGAGCCAGCCCAGGCGCTGCATGCCGGCGGCGATGGCGCCGGAGGAGACGAGCGCGACCTCGCGCCCCTCGGCGCGCAGCACGGCGATCTGGCGTGCCCAGCCGTCGAGTGCTTCCTTGTCGAGGCCGGCGCCGTTGTTGGTGACGAGGGCGCTGCCGACTTTCACCACGAGGCGGCGGGCGTTGCGGATCTTGGTTCTCATCTGTGGCAGACCTTGGGGTCAAAACAGGGCGCGACGTGCCGGCTCAGCGGGTTTCGTCGTCGGGGGTGTTTCCGGCGCTTTCGTCTTCGGGCAGCTCGTCTTCGCCCAGGCTATCAGCCACGTAGGCGGCATCGGCCGCCGCACGTTCGGCTTCGATCGCGGCCAGGCGCGCGGCCTCGGCTGCATGGCGTTCGGCACGTTCGGCTTCGATGCGCGCGCGTTCCGCATCGAGGAAGTCCTGAAGCGCGAAAATCAGTTCGCGCGTGCCTTCGCTCTTGAGTGCGGAAATCTCGAAATGGCGCTCGACCGGGCCGTAGGCTTCGAGGAAGGCAGCGACGCGCTCCGCCCGTTCTTCCTCGGGGATCAGGTCGAGCTTGTTCAGCGCCAGCCAGCGCGGCTTGTCGTACAAGGCCTCGTCGTACTTGCGCAACTCGCCGGCAATGGCCCTTGCGTCGGCAACGGGATCGGCTTCGGGGTCGAAGGGGGCGAGGTCGACCAGGTGCAGCAGCACATGGGTGCGCTGCAAGTGGCGCAGGAACTGGTGCCCCAGGCCGGCGCCCTCGGCCGCGCCTTCGATCAGGCCGGGAATGTCGGCGATGACGAAGCTGCGGTTCTCCGACGTGCGCACCACGCCCAGGTTGGGGGCGAGGGTGGTGAACGGGTAGTCGGCGACCTTGGGCTTGGCGGCCGACACGCTGCGGATGAAGGTGGACTTGCCGGCGTTGGGCATGCCCAGCAGGCCGACATCGGCGAGCACCTTGAGTTCGAGGTGCAGCGCGAAGCGCTCTCCCTCCTGGCCCATGGTCTTCTTGCGCGGGGCGCGATTGACGCTGGATTTGAAGTGGATGTTGCCCAGGCCGCCACGGCCGCCACGGGCGATCAGCACCTTCTTGCCGTCTTCGTCGAGGTCGGCGATCAGCGCTTCGGTTTCCAGGTCGCGGATCACGGTGCCGACCGGGAAGCGCAGCGTGATGTCCTCGCCGCCCTTGCCGTAGCAGTCGCGGCTGCCGCCGTTCTCGCCGCGTTCGGCGCGGAAGCTGCGGGTATAGCGGTAGTCGATCAGGGTGTTGAGGTTGCGGTCGGCCATGGCATAGACGCTGCCGCCACGCCCTCCGTCGCCGCCGCTGGGGCCGCCCTTGGGGATGAACTTCTCGCGGCGGAAGGTGGCCGCACCGTTGCCGCCATCGCCGGCGAAGACTTCGATGCGGGCTTCGTCAAAAAACTTCATGCCTGATCAACCTTCAAAATGAAAAAAGCCCTACCGCAAGGATAGGGCTTTGGTGCTGCAAAGCGCGTGGCGCGAGTGATCAGGCCGCTTCGGGCACGATGATCACGGTGCGGCGCTTCGACGGGCCCTTGACCGCGAACTGCACGACGCCGTCCTTCAGCGCGAACAGGGTGTGGTCCTTGCCGATGCCGACATTGTCGCCCGGATGGTACTCGGTGCCGCGCTGGCGGACGATGATGTTGCCGGCGAGCACGAACTGGCCGCCGTAGCGCTTCACGCCGAGGCGTTTCGATTCCGAGTCGCGGCCGTTACGCGAACTGCCGCCAGCTTTTTTGTGTGCCATGTCGGATTACCCCCTGCGCCTTAGGCCGAGATCGCTTCGATGCGAAGCTCGGTGTAGTTCTGACGATGCCCCTGGTGCTTCTGGTAGTGCTTGCGGCGGCGCATCTTGAAAATCTTGATTTTGTCGTGACGGCCGTGCGAAACCACAGTCGCCTTGACGGAAGCCCCGGAGACCACCGGCGTGCCGATCTTCACGGACTCGCCTTCACCGACCATGAAAACCTGATCGATGGTGATTTCGGAACCCACGTCGGCCGGTATCTGTTCTACCTTGATCTTTTCGCCAGCGGCAACGCGATATTGCTTGCCGCCGGTTTTTATCACCGCGTACATGGTGCTGCTCCAGTTGATGGGTTTGCAAAGAATCGAGAACTCTAACCGTCGCCCTGGGGAAAGTCAATGGCAATCAGCAGCATACGCGATCGGAGGCGGGCAGGTCGGGTTTGGCGTGGGGGCATCATGCGCGTGTGTCGGCCGGCGCGGGCATGGAAGGATTCGTGTCGATGAAGGAGGCGATATCGGGAGGGACGTGATTTTTTTCACGGCATCCGGATGGCCCGGCGCGTTTTCGGCGTTGGCGGCCGCCCCGGCTCCATATCCGGTTGATATGATCTGCGCCTCTTCAAAGAATGTTCGCCAATGGCCTTTTCCGCGGAAACCTGTGTTGCCACGCATATCGGCGACCGTTCGGAGCAGCAGGACCGTGTCGGTCTTTTCGCGCATCCGAAGCGTCCCGGCATCATGATGGCCGCGCTGGCCGACGGCATGGGCGGACATAGCGGGGGGGCGATGGCTGCCGAGCAGGTGATCATCCGCGCCAGGCAGAACCTCGAATCCTATGCGCCGCTGCACGAGACGCCGCAGGAATTGCTGTCGAGCGTCATCGATGAAGCGCACACCGTCATCAAGCTGACCCGCTTCACCAGCGAGAAGGATCCGCACAGTACCGCAGTCACCTTCCTGCTGCAGCAGGGCAAGGCCTATTGGGCGCATTGCGGCGACTCGCGCTTTTATTACTTTCGCGGCACCGATACCGTGTCGCGCAGCGGCGACCACTCGCTGGTCGGCGAACTGATGCGCAAGGGCCGGCTCGACGAGGCCGGGGCGCTCAAGCATCCGCAGCGCAACGTGTTGCTGTCCTGCCTTGGCAGCGAGCGCGAGCCGTGCATCGAGTACGGCCTTGCCGAGGCGCCCGACGCGGGGGACAGCTTCCTGCTGTGTTCCGACGGCCTGTGGGCATACTTCACCGATTTCGAGCTGGCTTCAACCATCCAGGCGCATCCGCCCCGCACGGCGGCCGAGTGTTTGGTCCGCATGGCGCGGGAGCGTGCCGGCGGTGCCGGCGACAACATCTCCCTCATCATCGTCAAGCTCGTTCCGCCGGCCGGCGGCGGCATTGCGCGCTGAGCGCGGCGGCAGCGCGTTTCGCGGCTTTTCTCCCGTCTTCGGGTTCACCCTTGTTGCTGTGGTGCAGCAAATCCGTCTAATGTCCGGGGTTCGCCGGTGCTGCAACGAAAGGTTGCAGAATAAATCAAGATATAAGGGCAGGTGACGCCGGCGGAATGTGCAACAGGTTTTCGATGCCAAACAACAGGGAGGATCAGCCTATGCCTCTGACAATCGGAGTGCTAGCGGAGACTGCTGCGGGCGAACGGCGTTTGTCCGTCGTGCCGGATGTGGTCAAGAAGTACCAGGGCCTCGGTGCCCGGGTCGTGTTGCAGAAAGGGGCGGGGGTGCCGGCGCATTTCCCCGACAGCGTATTTCCGGAGGTGACGTTCGCCGACAGCGCGGTCGAGGTCTGTGAGCAGGCCGACGTGGTGTTCTGCGTGCAGCCGCCGGCCGACGATACGATTGCTGCGATCAAGCCGGGCAGTCTGCTGCTGGGCCTGCTGCAGCCGTGGACGAGCGTCGAGCGCGCGCGCCAGTTAGCCGAGCGCCAGATCACTGCCTTCGCGCTCGAACTGCTGCCGCGCATCTCGCGTGCGCAGAGCATGGACGCGCTGTCCTCGCAAGGTGCGGTGGCGGGCTACGAATGCGCGCTGATCGCGGCCGACCACAGCCCGAAGTTCTTCCCGATGCTGACCTATGCGGCCGGCACGATCCGCCCGGCCAAGGTGCTGGTGATCGGCTGCGGCGTGGCGGGCCTGCAGGCCATCGCCACCGCGCGCCGCATCGGCGCGATGGTCGAGGCCTACGACGTGCGCCCCGAAACGCGCGAACAGGTCGAGTCGCTCGGCGCCAAGTTCGTCGACACCGGCGTGTCCGCGGCGGGCACGGGCGGCTACGCGCGCGAACTGACCGACGAGGAGAAGGCCAAGCAGGCCGAACGCTTGGCCAAGGCCGTCGCCCAGTGCGATGCGCTGATCACCACCGCCGCGATTCCCGGCAAGCGCGCGCCGCGCATCATCACCGCGGACATGGTCGCCAGGATGAAACCGGGCGCCGTGGTCGTCGACATGGCGGCGGAGAGCGGCGGCAACGTCGAGGGCACGGTGGCGGGCGAGAAGGTCTGGGTGGGCGACGTGCTCGTCATCGGCCCGGCCAACATCCCCAGCCGCATGCCGGTGCATGCATCGGAGATGTATGCCAAGAACCTGTTCAACTTCATCTCGCCCTTCATCAAGGACGGCGCGCTGGCGCTGGACTGGGACGACGAGGTGATGGCCGGTACGTGCCTGACCCACGCGGGCGAGCTTCGCCATGCCGGGGTCAAGCAGGTCCTGGGTCTGTAAGGAGAACCATGATGGAAGGATTTGCAGCGCTGTATATTTTCATGCTGGCCGCCTTCACCGGCTACGAGGTGATCTCGCGCGTGCCGGTGATCCTGCACACGCCGCTGATGAGTGGTTCGAACTTCGTGCACGGTGTCGTGCTGGTGGGCGCCATGGTGGTGCTCGGCCATGCCGACCCGGAAGACCCGGTGCAACTGGTGATCGGTTTCGTGGCCGTCTTCCTCGGCGCCGCGAATGCGGCCGGGGGCTACGTCGTGACCGAGCGCATGCTCGCGATGTTCAAGGGTGGCAACAAGAAGGAAGGGGGCGCATAAATGGCGAATTGGTTCATTCAGGCGTCGTACTTCGTCGTTGCCGTGGTGTTCATCCTCGGCCTGAAGGCGATGAGTTCCCCGGTGACGGCCCGCAAGGGCATCGTGTGGGCCGGCTATGCGATGGTCGCGGCCACCGTGGTCACCTTCTTCACCCCCGGCCTCGGCAACGTCGGCCTGATGGTGCTGGCCATCGTCGCCGGCGGCGCGGTGGCATGGTGGAGCGGCAAGACGGTCAAGATGACCGACATGCCGCAGATGGTCGCCATCTACAACGGCATGGGCGGCGGCGCGGCGGCAGCGATCGCGGCGCTGGAGTTCGCCCGCGGCGAAATCCATGATCCGGTGGTGGCGACGCTGGCCGTGCTCGGCGCGCTGATCGGCTCGGTGGCCTTCTCCGGTTCGTGCATCGCCTATGCCAAGCTGCAGGGCATCATGAAGAACGCCTTCCGTCTGCCGCAGCAGAACATGGTGAACATCGGCCTGGCCGCGCTGACCGCGCTGCTGGGGCTGGCGATCGTCGTGTCGGACCAGCCCTCTTCGACCCTGATCGTGCTGTTCTTCGTGCTGGCGCTGGCGCTGGGCGCGATCCTGACCAGCCCGATCGGCGGCGCCGACATGCCGGTCGTGATCTCGCTGCTCAATGCCTTCACCGGCCTGGCGGTGGGTTTCGAGGGGTATGTGCTGGGCAATCCGGCGCTGATCGTCGCCGGTATCGTGGTCGGTGCCTCGGGTACGCTGCTCACGCAGTTGATGGCCAAGGCGATGAACCGTCCGATCACCAACGTCATCTTCACGCCGATCAGCGGTGCGGCGGCCGGTGGCGAAGGCGAGGCGATCGAAGGCACGATGAAGGAGTTTTCCGCTCTCGACGCCGCGTCGGTGATGCGCTACGCCAGCAAGGTCGCCATCGTGCCGGGCTACGGCATGGCGGTCGCCGGGGCACAGCACAAGGTGTGGGAAATGGCGCAACTGCTCGAAGAGGCCGGCGTCGAGGTCGTGTTCGCGATCCACCCGGTCGCGGGCCGCATGCCGGGCCACATGAACGTGCTGCTGGCCGAGGCGGGCGTGCCCTACGACAAGATCTTCGACCTTGAAGAGATCAACGCCGACTTCCCGCAGATCGACGTGGCGCTGGTGATCGGCGCCAACGACGTGGTCAACCCGGTCGCACGCACCGACAAGACCAGCCCGATCTACGGCATGCCGATCCTGAACGTCGACATGGCGCAGAACGTCATCGTCGTCAAGCGCGGCAAGGGCGCGGGCTACTCGGGCATCGAGAACGCGTTGTTCTACAAGGACAACTGCCGCATGCTGTACGGCAGCGCGCAGGATGCCATCGGCCAGGTCATCACCCACGTCAAGGCGCTGGAGTCCTGACCCGGGTTTCCCGGCCCGTTCCCCGCCACTCGGGGGCGCGGGCCGGCTAAAGCCTGGCTTCATCGGGCCGTAAGCAGGAGAATGCTCTTCTGCTTACGGCCCGATGTCTTTCATGCGCGCACTGCTTTTCATGAGCCTGTTTTTCGTCCTGCTGCCGGCAGCCGCGCAGCAGCCGGCGGCCGCGTCCGGCGATGGCGTGCAGAAGCCCGGGGCCGAAGTGAAGCCGGAGCCGCCCGAGTGGCGCAAGACCGAGGGCTATCGCTTCCCCGCCGTGGCGAAAACGGTCGAAGACATGCAGAACCTGGCCTATGCGATGCAGCTGCGGGAGTTCTGCGCCAATCCCCGCGTAGCGGACGATTTCGTGCGTGAGCGCCTGGACCGTTTCGGCGCCATGACCGGGCGCGAGGAAAGCTGCCAGACGCTGCTCGATTACTGAGACAGGTGGCGGGCCGCCCATCCGGCTGCGCTCAAGCACAGCCGGAATCTCCCGGCCGTGGCGCTTTCGCCCGGTTTCATCGTTTGCGGTGCAGCAGTACGAGCGCCGGCCCGCCGATGATCGGGAGCGCCCCCAGCAGGCCTGAACGGATCCGGTGCCGAGCCCTAAGGCACGAAGCGCGAGAACTCGTGTGCCGTCATCGGCTGGCCGAACAGGGGGCCTTGTTGCAGATGGCAATCGAGCGCGCTGAGGAAATCCCGTTGGGCGGGGGTTTCGACGCCACGGGCGAACACCTCGAGCCCCAGCGTCGCGGCGAGGCCGACGATCGCCTCGACGACCGCCTCGCTGTCTTCGTCGTGGCCGACGCCGCGCACGAGGCCGGGGGCGAGCTTGATGGCGTTCAGCGGGTAGCGGCGCAGCCTGGGGATCGATGACAGGCCGCGGCCGAAATCATCGATGGCGAGGCGTACGCCCATTGCGGACAGTGCTTTCAGCGTGGCCAGCAGACCGGGGCTGTCGCTTTCGAGCACCTTCTCGTCGAGGTCGAGTTCCAGGCGACCGGGCGGCAGGTCGTTGTCCTCCAGAACCAGCCTCACGCATTCAGCGAAATCGCCGTGCAGCAGCTGCTCGGTGGCGACGTTCACGGTGAGTTTCACCCGCTGGTCGGTGTTGGGGCCCTGCCAGGTGCGCGCGCTGCGGCACGCGCTGTTGAGCGCCCAGTCACCGAGGCGGGCGATGAGTTGCGGGTCGTGGATCGCAGCCTTGAAGCGCCCGAACGGAAGCTGGCCGAGTGTGGGGTGCTGCCAGCGCAGCAAGGCCTCTCCCGCGCGGAGGCGCTTGCTGCGGGTGTCGACCAGGGGCTGGAAGTTCAGCAAGAATTCGTCCTGGTCCAATGCCTGCCACAATCTGGGTTCGAAGCTGCTCGTACCGGCGTCTGGCCAGATCGCAGCATCGAACAGGCTGCCGGGACGGCTCAAGACACGGCGCCCGGGGTCGAGATGGGCTGCGAAGCGGGCGTGGGCCGCCGATTCGGACGATCCGGCCGGTTCGGAGCGGGATGCGCTGCGGGAACGTGTGCTGGATGGACTGAGCACCAGCGCATGGACGCCGGGCCGCAGCCTGGGGGCACAGAGCACCTTGAGCTCGCGCGTCCGTCCGTCGGGCAGGGCGAAGCCCACCTGGCTGCGCCGCTCCCCCTGGATCAGGAGCCTGGCGCGGACGTCGAGGAAGCGTTCCTCGTTCGGGAAGAGCGTTGCCAGAGGGCGCCCGGCAATCTGCCGGTAGTCGCGTTCCAGCAGCTTGCAGGCGGCGCTGTTGGCATCGAGGATCAACTCGTCGCCGGTGATGATCAGGCCCTCGTCGATCAGTTCGAGCAGGGCGAGGTAGACACCGGCCTCCGCGCCCTCCGACAAATCGGCAACGAAAGGCTCGTGCGGCGCGGGGGAAGGGGCGGGCTGACGTCCAGGAATATTCACGGCGGCGGCTGTTGCAGTGGTCGGGTAGATGATCTACGGCATCGCCGTGAGAATACTTGAACCCACGTCGTCGCCGAGCCGGGAATAGGTGCCGGTGTCCGTGCTATTTTCGTCCCAGGCCGCCCAGCAGTACCGCGATCGGACGCTGGGAGCGGCGCAGTGCATCGGGCCGGGCGTCCGCCGCTGCCGGACGGGCATCGTCGGATACGGCCATGGTGGGAGAGGCGGGTTGGTAGGGCTTGCTGAAATCGAAGCCGTCCGACGCCACTGTCGGACGTTGCCGGGCGCCGGAACGCGGTGCAGCCCCGGAGGATTGGCGCGGCGCCGCGGAGGAACGGGGCGCGCGTGCGGCATCCGCCACGGGGGCTGCGCGGCGGCCGCGGGAGCGGCTACCGGCCTCGGAGAATTCGGGCTCGGGGTCGAAGCCGGGGATGATCTCCTGCGGGATCTCGAGCTTGATCAGCTTCTGGATCTCCGCCAGCCAGTGCTTTTCTTCGGTGCTGACGAGCGACACCGCGTTGCCCTTGTGGCCGGCACGGCCGGTGCGGCCGATGCGGTGAACGTAGTCCTCGGCGGTGTGGGGCAGTTCGAAGTTGATGACGTAGGGCAGTTCATCGATGTCGATGCCGCGCGCCGCGACGTCGGTGGCGACGAGCACGCGTAGCTTGCCGCCCTTGAATGCCTCCAGGGTTTCGGTGCGCTGCTGCTGGCTCTTGTCGCCGTGGATGGCGTCGGCCGAGATGCCGCTGCGTTCCAGGAAATGGGCCAGCCTGCCGCACACGATCTTGGTATCGACGAAGACCAGGGCCTGCGTATCCGGCTGATGGCGCAGCAGATGGGCGAGCAGGTTGCGCTTCATGCCGCTGGAGACGGGGTGTACGACGTGCGTGATCGTCTCCGACACCATGTTGCGGCGCGCGACTTCGATCAGCTGCGGGTTCTTCAGCATCTGATCGGCCAGCTTCTTGATCTCGTCCGAGAAGGTGGCAGAGAACAGCAGGCTCTGGCGGTTGGCCGGCAGCAGCGCGAGGATGCGCTTGATGTCGGGGATGAAGCCCATGTCGAGCATGCGGTCGGCTTCGTCCAGCACCAGGACTTCGACCTGGGACAGGTTGATGGATTTCTGCTCGACGTGATCGAGCAGGCGGCCCGGTGTGGCGATCACCACCTCGATGCCGCGGCGCAGCTCCATCTGCTGTGGCCTGATGTCCACGCCGCCGTAGATGCACACCGAACGCAGCGGCAGGTACTTGCTGTAGGTCTTGACCGACTCGTACACCTGCATCGCCAGTTCGCGCGTCGGCGCGAGGATGAGGGCGCGCGTCTGGTGGCGTGCGGGCGAGGTGCTGGTGTTGGCGTGGCGGGCGATGCGATGCAGCAGCGGCAGCGTGAAGCCGGCCGTCTTGCCGGTGCCGGTCTGGGCCCCGCCCATTACGTCGTGGCCGGCGACGACGGTCGGGATGGCCTGGCGCTGGATCGGCGTGGGTTCGGAATAGCCGGCGTCGGCGACGGCTTTGAGCAGTTCGGGAATGAGGCCGAGGTCGGCGAAACTCATGGGCGCCTTTGCGTTGAATGCGGCCGGCAGCCGACCGCCTGATTTGCGAAACAACGGATTATACACGGCATGGAAAACCGTTACGGGACAGGGGCTTCGGCGAGGGCCGGCGCTTCTGTCCCGGGGCGGGTGGATGCCGGGTCAGCGCTTGAGCGTGAGGAAGGCGGTGACTTCTTCGCGGTCGTGGTAGAGATGCTTGATGCGCAGGTCGAAGGGGCCGACGCTGTGGAGCCGCTTGCGGATCAGTTCGCGGCATTGCTCGACGGCTTCGAAGCGGCGCTTCATCGGCAGCTTGAGGTTGAAGATGGTGTAGCGGCACTTGCCGGTGGCGATCCATTCGGCCATCAGCGAGGCGATGCGCGAAGGCTGCTCGACCATGTCGCACACCATCCAGTCGACCGGCCGCTGGGGGCGCCAGGTGAAGCCGTCGGCCTTGAGGTGTTCGACCATCTCGGTCGCCATCACGCTGTCGCGCAGGGGGCCGTTGTCGATCGCGGTCACGCGCAGGCCGCGGCCGACGAGCTGCCAGGTCCAGCCGCCCGGCGCGGCGCCCAGGTCGACCGCGCGTTGCCCCGCGCGCAGGATGTTGTCGCGTTCTCCCTCTTCGAGCAGGGTCATGAAGGCTTCGGCAAGCTTCATCGTCGAGCGGCTGGGGGCGTTCGACGGCATGCGCAGCCGCGGGATGCCCATCGGCCAGGGAGCGCACTGGCCGTTCTGGCCGGCCGAGAGCCACGCAGTGGTGGCGTCGGAGAACAGGACGTGCAGTACCGGCAGGCCGGTGCGGCTGCTGCGCAGGCAGCCGGCTTTTTCCAGCGCCTTGGCCAGCGGCTCGGTGAAGCGCTTGCAGAACCCGGAGCGTTGCTTGGCCTCGTCGGTGTCGGGTGTCTCCAGCACCACGCCGCAGAAACGCTGCCCGGAGGCCTTGACCGCGTCCACGATGGGGGTGGCGCGGTCGCGCTCGGGCAGATCCTCGACGCGTGCGAACCACGGCAGCATCTGGCGCGCGAAACACGGGCGCCGCCAGTCGGTGGCTTCACCGAAGCTGCCGAGCGGGGTGGGCTCGAAGGTTTCGAAGACGACGTAGCCGGTATCGGGCTGGGCGCGGACGAAGCCGATCAGGCCGGCTTCGGCGGCCAGGTCGTCGATCTCGCCGGCGAGTTCCTTTTCGAAGCCGGCACGGCAATAGCCGATCAGGCCGGAGCAGAGGAGTCCGGCGGCGGGCGTATGTTGGTTCATCGGTGATATGCGCGGTGCGCTGAATGGGAGCGGTCCCATCGTGGATGGGCGGAAGCGCGGATGATAAGCCCGTGCGCCGCATCAGGCGAGCGGGCCGTGCCGCATGGACGGGCGGGGCGGACGCCTACTGCCGCGCGCCAGCGTCCCCGCCGGCGCCATCGGCCGCAGCCGGGGCCGCGTCGGCGGCGGGCTGCAGGGTGTTGGGCACGAGCCTGGAGGGGACCACGTCGAGCTTGTGCTCCATCATGTAGTCGTTCATGTCCCGCCAGCCGGCGAACACAGAGGCTTTCTCGGACGCGGGGTTGAGCGCGTAGCAGTCTTCCAGGGAACGCCCGGCGTGGCGGCAGGCGCTGCCGACCGCACGCCCTTCGGCTTCCTTCATCGCGTGTTCGCGCGCCGGGTTGGGGAGATCCAGCAGCTCGCTCAGCATGTCGCAGCCGGCGGTCAGCGCCAGCAGGGCGACGAGGAGGGCTCGGGCGAGTGAGGAAGGCAGGGCGGGTTTGCGCATGGACGGTGGGAATATGGGCGGGCTGTGGTGGACCTTAACGGCATCGTCGGCCATATCTTGAAGGCCGCCTCCGCATCCGGGGCAGAGCGCTTGCCGGCGCCCGTCCGGTGGCGGTGGATGTTACATCCGGCCTCGTCCGCGCGATCCGGGGCGCACTATAATTCGCGGGTTAACCGGGTTTCGTTTGCTCATCATCCTTCTCGCGCCAGGCTCATGAATATCAAATGTCTCAAGACGGCAGGACTCGCCGTTGCCACCTTTGCCGTGTTCGGGGCCGCTGCGCCCACGGTGCAGGCGAATGCCGGCATGCAGATCCAGCTCTTTCATCGGCTCCCCGAAAGCAAGGCGGCGGCGCTGAAGGAGCTCGTCGATCGCTTCAACGCGCAGGAGAAGAACGCCAAGGTGGTGCTGTCCGATGTGGACTGGCGCAATGCCTCGCCGCACATGCTGATCCTCGAGGGCGAGGACGAAGAGGCCTTCGTCGCCGGCAAGCCGCGCTACAAGGCGCTGCACGTCCTGATGAAGGACGCCGGGGTGGCGCTGCAGACCTTGCGCCCGCCGGCGATGATGACGCGCACCCCGGTCAACGCCAAAGGCCAGTTGCTGGCGCTGCCGGTCGGCCTGTCCACCCCGGTGCTGTTCCTGAACCGCGACGCGCTGCGCCGGGCGGGCGTCAACCCGGAGACCGCCCAGGTCGCCACCTGGTTCGAGTTGCAGGAGACGCTCGGCCGTCTGGCCGACACCGGCCACAGCTGTCCGTATACCGTTGCCGAGCCGGGCCGCGTCATGGTGGAGAATCTGAGCGCCTGGCATAACCAGCCTGTCGCCAAGTCTCAAGGCAAGGGCAAGGCGGCGACGATGGCGCCGTCCTTCAACGGCATGTTCCAGGTCAAGCACGTGGCGATGATGGCGAGCTGGTCGCGCGCCCGCTATCTGCATGTCTTCGAGCACAACAGTGAGGCGGAACAGCGCTTCGCGTCCGGCGATTGCGCCGTGATCGCGGCACCGTCGTCGAGCTGGGCCGATTTCCGCCGCCAGGGCAAGGTCGATGTCGCCGTATCGCGCCTGCCGTACCACGAGGATTTTCCCGGCGCGCCGCAGAACACCGTGGCCGATGGCCCGGCCCTGTGGGCATCCGCGGGCAAGAAGCCGGCCGAATACAAGGCCGTCGCGCGCTTCATCGCTTTCTGGCTACAGCCGCAGAACCAGGTAGCCTGGCAGCGCGAAACGGGCTATCTGCCACTGAACCGCGCCGGCCTGCTCGCGTCGAGCAGCGAACTGCTGGGCGACGATCTCGACAACGTGCGCGTGGCGGTCGAGCAGCTCACGAACAAGCCGACAACGACCGAGTCCGGCGCCCAGCCCGTGGTCGAGCGCGAGCGCGTGCGCCGCATCCTGGACGAAGAGCTTGCCGGCGTGTGGGCCGACCGCACGGCCGCCAAGGAAGCGCTGGACAACGCGGTGGCGCGGGCTGCGGCCGCCCGCTAGATCCAATGCGGTTCAGTTAACGCGCGCCCCGGAGCGGCTTTAGCCGTGAATCAGGCCGTGTTCGCGGCCAGGTCCGCTCCTACAGAAACAAGCTGCGCTTATCTGAACGGTATTGCCGCTAGATCACATAGCGCAAGATGGGTGGCGGCGTGGCTTGACTCGGGTCGACACGGGCGCCTACCATCCGCACTTTTTCCGCCAGCGTGTCCGCCTTGTCCGTCAAGCAGCTTTTTGCGCCGATCGCCGTCGACATGCAGGCGGTGGATGCGGTCATCCGCAGCCGTCTCCACTCCGACGTCGTTCTGATCCGCCAGGTGGCGGAATACATCATCCATAGTGGCGGCAAGCGCCTGCGCCCCGCCCTGGTGCTGTTTGCCGCCGGTGCGATGGGGTACAGGGGGACGCAGCACCATGAACTGGCTGCGGTGGTGGAGTTCATTCACACCGCCACCTTGTTGCACGACGACGTGGTCGACGAATCCGACCTGCGCCGCGGCAACAAGACCGCCAACGCCATGTTCGGCAACGCCGCCTCGGTGCTGGTGGGCGACTTTCTCTATACGCGCGCGTTCCAGATGATGGTCGGGGTCGACAACATGCATGTGATGCGTGTGCTGGCCGACGCCACCAACATCATCGCCGAAGGCGAAGTCCTGCAACTGCTCAACTGTCACAACGCAGATGTCCTCATCGAGGATTATCTGCGCGTGATCCGCTACAAGACGGCCAAGCTGTTCGAAGCCGCGTCGAGGCTGGGGGGCATCGTCGGTGGCGCGGATGCCGAGACCGAAGCCTGTCTTGCGGCTTTCGGCATGCATCTCGGCACGGCTTTCCAGCTCATCGACGACGTGCTCGACTATTCCGCCGACGAGGCCGATACCGGCAAGCACCTCGGTGACGACCTGGCCGAAGGCAAGCCCACGCTGCCGTTGATCCACGTCATGCAGCACGGCTCGCCCGAGCAGGCCGCGCTGGTGCGCGGTGCGATCGAAAACGGCGGGCGCGACGACTTCGCCGCGGTACTGGCCGCGATCCGGGCGACCGGTGCGCTGGAAGAAACGCGCCGCTATGCCGAGGCCGAAGCCAAGCTGGCGATCGAGGCGATTTCGACGCTTCCCCCTTCCATTTTCAAGGATGCGCTGCTACAATTGTCGAACTTTGCAGTTGAGCGAAATCACTGATATAGTAGCCGGCTTGGCAAGACAGCAAAGAAAAGTGTCGGGGAATAGCTCAGCCTGGTAGAGCACTGCGTTCGGGACGCAGGGGCCGGAGGTTCGAATCCTCTTTCCCCGACCAAAAATCCCGAAAAGCGCCCAAGCGAATCGATCGCTTGGGCGCTTTTTTCATGGGATGCCGGCTACGGTCCTGTCGCGGATGAATCAGGAGGGCGCTGACCATGGAAGTAGTGGCGGTAATCGACTTCGAAACCACCGGGCTATCGCCCGCGCAGGGCGACCGGGCAACGGAGGTCGCGGCGGTGATCGTGGAAGGCGGCCGGGTGGTGGACCGATACCAGAGCCTGATGAATGCAGGGGTCCGCATTCCGGCATACATCGAAGCGCTGACGGGGATCTCGAATACGATGGTCCGGAACGCGCCGCCTGCCGGAGAAGTCATGCGGGACGTGTCGGATTTCGTCGGCGGCATTCCTCTCGTCGCCCACAACGCCGCCTTCGATGCGAAGTTCTGGGATGGCGAGCTCGCCCGGATCCAGCGCTCGCGGAGCCAGGATTTCCTCTGTTCGCTGCTGCTGTCCCGCCGTCTGCTTCCGCTGGCGCCCAGCCACAAGCTCGGTGCGCTGGTCGAATACGCGAAGCTGCCGGTTGCCGGCCGCTACCACCGCGCGCTGGCCGACGCCGAGATGGCGGCGAGCCTGCTGGTTCGCCTCGAGGAGGAACTGCGCCTCCGCCATCGGGTGCCGCAGGTGTCGGTCGACCTGCTGCGCCGGATCCAGCGCACCCCGAAAGCACAACTGCCGAAATGCCTGGCGTCGGCGGGCGGGCCTTCGAGCTCGCATCGGCCGGACGCGAATCGCGGCGGCTGAATTTCTCGTGCGGCGGGCCGGACCGGCCGGCCTTTCCAGCCAGCTTCGGGCGCGCGGTCAGTGCGCTCCGGCACCCTGCAGGAATGCGCGTTCGAGCAGGGCGGCAAGTCCGGCGCGGGCGACCCTGCCGCGGCGTTCCGCGTCCACCAGCCCGATCACCATCGATACCCAGATCTCGGTGAGCGCGGGCGCGGGGATGTCGATGCGGAACACTCCTTCCTGCTGGCCGCGCAGAAAAAAGGTGTCCAGGGCGGTGTCCCAGCCGGCTTCGACGCCGGGGTCCTTCAACGCGTCCTTCCAGTAATACGTCAGGAAAGCGGTCAGTTCGCGGTGCTCCAGGTTGTTGGCGGTCAGGCGGCGGAAGGCCTCCGGCACCGGCGCCGTATCCAGTTCCGCCGTGCTGATGGCTTCGCTGAACACGTGGGTGCAGTGGTTCATCAGGCGTTCGATGAGCTGTTCGCGGGTGCGGCAGAAGCGGTACAGCGTGGCTTTGCTCACCCCGATGGCGCGGGCGAGCTCCAGCAGGGAAGCCCTGGGCTGGTCGACGAGCGCCAGGGCCAGCGCGGCCAGGAATTTCTTGTCTTCCGTCTCGAGGTCGGACATGGTCAGGCCGATTCACATGGTTTCATACCGGTAATTCTACTCATGAATTGGATCATGTCCGACTCATGAGCGCGCAACTGCCGGGCATGTCGTCATTCTGGCTGAAATGATCGATTGGTGAATTCAAACATGATCTTGTGAATCAATATTGATTCATTGGATTTTGTGTGGAATCATCCGTATCTTTTGTAGTCCTGCCACGGAAGGTGTCGATGATGAAGAGCCCAAGAACACGGAGACTGTCCCTGCTCATGCTTGCCGCGGCGGTGCTGGTCGCCGGTTGCGACGGCAAGCGCGACGCCTCCGGGCAGGATGCCGGGGCGCCGCAAACGGTCGAGGCGATTGTGGTCCAGGCCGGTTCGCTGGCCTTGTCGAGCGAGTTGCCGGGGCGGGTCGAGCCCGTCCGGGTCGCCGAAGTGCGGGCCCGCGTCGCCGGCATCGTGCTCAGCCGCAATTTTACCGAAGGTGCCGACGTCAAGGCCGGGCAGCGCCTGTTCCAGATCGACCCCGCGCCGTTCAAGGCAGCGCTGCTGCGGGCACAGAGCGAACTGGCCAAGGCCGAGGCGAGCCTGTTCGATGCCCAGGCGGTGATGCGGCGCTACGAGCCCCTGGTGGCGATCGAGGCGGTCAGCCGGCAGGATTACGATGCGGCCCAGGCCAGATTGAAGAGCGCACAGGCCGAGCGCCAGGCGGCGCTGGCCGGCATCGAGACGGCCAGGCTCGACCTCGGATATGCGACGGTGACGGCGCCGATCTCGGGACGCATCGGCCGGGCGTTGGTGACCGAAGGCGCGCTGGTCGGCCAGAACGAGGCCACGCCGCTGGCGACGATCCAGCAGATCGACGCGGTCCATGTCGACTTCAAGCAGCCGGTGGCCGAGGTGCTGAGCCTGCGTGAGGCGCTGGCCGAAGGCCGCCTGGCGCAGGACGAGGGCAAGGGCGCGCGGATTTCGGTCACCGTCGAAGGCACCGGTCAGCGCCGCGACGGACACCTGCTTTTCTCCGACATCACCGTGGATCGCGGCACCGGGCAGATTTCCCTGCGTGGCCGCTTCGACAACGCCGACGGATTGCTGCTGCCCGGCATGTATGTGCGTGTGCACACCCCGCAGGGCACCGACCCGCAAGCCATCCTGGTGCCGCAGCGTGCCGTGCAGCGCGGCACCGACGGCAAGCCGCTGGTCCTGGTGGTCGACCAGGACGACACGGCGCAGGCGCGTGCGGTGCAAACCGGCACGATGCACGGCGCCCAGTGGCATATCACCGAAGGCTTGCAGGCCGGCGACAGGGTGATCGTCGGCGGTCGCGCCAAGCCCGGCGACAAGGTCAGCGTCGCGGCGCCGGTGCAGCCTGCCGCGCCTGCCTCCGCCACCAACTGAGCCCGGACGCCGCGCCTGCGCACGTTTCCAAGGATAGGACATGCCCAAGTTCTTCATCGACCGCCCCAACTTCGCCTGGGTGGTCGCCATCTTCATCATCCTCGCCGGGCTGCTGGCGATGCCCTCGCTGCCGGTCGCCCAGTACCCGGTGGTGGCGCCGCCGCAAATTTCGATCTGGGCCACCTACCCCGGCGCCTCGGCGTCCACCGTGGTCGATTCGGTGACCAGCGTCATCGAAGAGGAGCTGAACGGCGCCAAGGGCATGCTGTACTACGAGTCGTCCAGCAGCTCCACCGGGATCGGCGAAATCGTCGTGACCTTCGCCCCCGGCACCGATCCGGATCTGGCCCAGGTCGACGTGCAGAACCGCATCAAGAAAGCCGAGCCGCGCCTGCCGACGGAGGTCACCCAGCAGGGGCTGCAGATCGAGCAGGCCAGCTCCGGCTTCCTGATGATCTATGCGCTGCGCTACAAGGGCGACGACAGCGACAAGGGCGTGGTCGGCCTGGCCGATTACGCGGCGCGCAACGTCAACAACGAGATCCGCCGGGTGGACGGCGTCGGCAAGGTGCAGTTCTTCGGTTCCGAGGCGGCCATGCGGGTGTGGATCGACCCGCAGAAGCTGATCGGCTACGGCCTCTCGGTGGCCGACGTCAATGCCGCCATCGCTGCGCAGAACGCCCAGGTACCGGCCGGCAGCTTCGGCAGCCGCCCCGGCAGCGCCGAGCAGGAACTGACCGCCACCATCGCCGTCAAGGGCATGCTCGACAGCCCCGAAGAGTTCGGCCGCATCCTGCTGCGCACCAACGCCGACGGCTCGAGGGTGACCCTGGCCGACGTGGCGCGCCTGGAGATCGGCAGCCAGGATTACAACTTCGAGATTCTCAACGACGCCAAGAAGTCGGTGGCCGCCGCCGTGCAACTGCGCCCCGGCGCCAACGCGCTGCAGACCGCCGAGGCGGTCAAGGCGCGGCTGGCCGAGCTGTCCGCCGGCTTCCCGGCCGACATCGAATACTCGGTGCCCTACGACACCTCGCGCTTCGTCGATATCGCCATCCAGAAAGTGCTCTACACCCTGGCCGAGGCCATGGTGCTGGTGTTCCTGGTGATGCTGCTGTTCCTGCAGAACCTGCGTTACACGCTGATCCCCAGCATCGTCGTGCCGGTGTGCCTGGCCGGCACGCTGGCGGTGATGTACGTGCTGGGCTTCTCGGTCAACATGATGACCATGTTCGGCATGGTGCTGGCCATCGGCATCCTGGTCGACGACGCCATCGTGGTGGTGGAGAACGTCGAGCGGATCATGGCCGAGGAAGGGCTGCCGCCGCGCCAGGCCACGGTCAAGGCGATGGGCCAGGTGTCCGGCGCCATCGTCGGCATCACCCTGGTGCTGTCGGCGGTGTTCCTGCCGCTGGCCTTCATGAGCGGCTCGGTGGGCGCGATCTACCAGCAGTTCTCGCTGTCGCTGGCGGTGTCCATCCTGTTCTCCGGCTTCCTCGCCCTGAGCCTCACCCCGGCGCTGTGCGCCACCCTGCTCAAGCCGCTGGACAAGGAACACCACGCCGAGAAGAAAGGCTTCGTCGGCTGGTTCAACCGCCGCTTCGCCGCCCTCACCGAGCGCTTCACCCTGCTCAACTCGCGCCTGCTGCGGCGCAGCGGACGCTACATGCTGATCTATGTCGGGATCGTGGCGCTGCTCGGCTTCTTCTACCTGCGCCTGCCCGAATCCTTCGTGCCGATCGAGGACCAGGGCTATTACATCATCGACGTGCAACTGCCGCCGGGCGCCACCCACGCGCGCACCGAGAAAGTGGTGCGCGAGCTGGAAAGCTACCTGCTCGAACGCGAGGCGACCCAGTCCACCACCATGATCATGGGCTTCAGCTTCTCTGGCACCGGGCAGAATGCCAGCCTGAGCTTCCCGTTGCTGAAGGATTGGTCCGAGCGTGACGCCAGCCAGTCGGCCAGCGCCGAGGTGGCGGCCTTCAACGCCCGCTTCGCCGGCCTCGCCGAGGCCCGGGTGATGGCGGTGGACCCGCCGCCGATCGACGGCCTGGGCAACGCCAGCGGCTTTTCCCTGCGCCTGCAGGATCGTGGCGGCCTGGGCCGTGAGGCCTTGAACGCCGCGCGCGACCAGTTGCTGTACCAGGCCAACACCTCGCCGCTGATCCTCTACGCCATGATGGAAGGCCTGGAAGACGCGCCACAACTGCGCCTGGACATCGACCGCGACAAGGCGCGCGCGCAGGGCATCGACTTCGCCACCGTCCGCAGCGCCATCGCCAGCGCCTACGGTTCGGCCACCGTCGCCGACTTCGCCAACCTCGGGCGCCTGCAGCGCGTGGTGGTGCAGGCCGACGTCGGCGAGCGGATGACCCCCGAGGCCATCCTGCGCCTGCACGTGCCCAACGCCAGCGGCGACCAAGTGCCGCTGGCGGCCTTCGCCAGCACCGCCTGGGAGAATGGCGCGGTGCAGATCTCGCGCTACAACGGCTACCCGGCGTTCAAAATCTCCGGCGACGCCGCCCCCGGCCACAGCACCGGCGAGGCGATGGCCGAGCTGGAGCGGATCATCGGCGAGCTGCCGGAAGGCATCGGCTACGAATGGACCGGCCTGTCCTACCAGGAGAAGGCCGCCGGCGCCCAGGCGCCACTGCTGCTGGGGCTGTCATTCCTGGTGGTGTTCCTGCTGCTGGTGGCGCTCTACGAGAGTTGGTCGATCCCCGCCGCGGTGATGCTGATCGTGCCCATCGGCGCGCTCGGCTCGGTGCTCGCGGTGACCTTGCTCGGCATGCCCAACGACGTCTACTTCAAGGTCGGCCTGATCACCATCATCGGCCTCGCGGCGAAAAACGCCATCCTCATCGTCGAGTTCGCCAAGAGCCTGCGCGAGCAGGGCCAGTCGCTGGCCGAGGCGGCGATCCAGGCTGCGCGCCTGCGCTTCCGGCCGATCGTCATGACCTCGCTGGCCTTCATCCTCGGCGTGGTGCCGCTGGCCATCGCCACCGGCGCCGGCGGCGCCAGCCAGCGCGCCATCGGCATCGGGGTGATCGGCGGCATGCTGACGGCGACCCTGCTCGGCGTGATCTTCGTCCCGATCTTCTTCGTCTGGGTGCTGTCGCGCTTCTCGCGCACGAAGCCGGCCGGGCAAGACCCCGATCACTGAAGCATGGCGGTCGTGAAATGAACGCGAGCATCACCTACCGCGACCATTGGCCGCTGGTCATCGTGCTGGCGATGCTGACGATGGCCGACATCATGGCCATCGATCTCTACCTGCCTGCGTTTCCCGCCGTGGCGGCGTCCTTTGCCGCGAGTGAGGCGCAGGTACGCGCGACGCTGTCGGTCTTCATCTTCGGCCTGGCGGTCGGCCAACTGGCTTATGGCCCCTTGCTCGACCGCTTCGGCCGCCGGCTGCCGCTACTGGCGGGCATCGCGCTGTTCGTGGCGGGCTCGGTGCTGGCGGCGCTGGCGCCCAGCATCGAAGTGCTGCTGGGCGCACGGCTGCTGCAGGCGGCCGGGGCCGCGGCCGGGCTGGTGGCGCCGCGGGCGATCGTCACCGACATGTTCTCCGCGCGCGAAGCCGCCGCGGTCTATTCGGTGCTGGGGCAGATCCAGATGGCCGCCCCGGTGGCCGCGCCGCTGCTGGGCGTGTTCATCCTGCAATGGGGCGGCTGGCGCGCCTGCTTCGGCGTACTGGCGCTGCTGGTGCTGGCGGCATGGGTGGCGGCTTATCGTGTCGTGCCCGATTCGCTGCCCCGGCACCGGCGGTCTCCGCTGTCGCTGCGCGCGGTCGCATCAGCTTATGCCGGCCTCCTGCGCGACCGCGCCTTCGTGCTCTACAGCCTGGCGGGCGCGTGCCTGCTCGGCGGCCTCTTCGCCTACATCAGCAGTTCGCCGTTCATCCTGATGAGCGGATTCGGGTTCTCGTCCATCCAGTTCGGGCTCACGTTCGGCGGCATCGCCTGCCTGATCATCGCCAGCGGCGCGTTGAACATCCGCCTGCTGCCGGTGTTCGGACCCGGCCGCCTGCTGCTCGCCGGACTGGGGCTGCACGCCCTGGCCGCGCTGGCCCTGCTGCTTGCGGCATCGGCGCAGGCAGGGGCGTGGCTGTTCGTCGCGCTGCTGGCGTGCTGCCTCGGCGTGCTCGGGCTGATCTTCGGCAATCTCGCGGCCTTGACCATGTCCCACGCCGGCGAGCATGCCGGCGTGGCGTCGGCCTTCATGGGCGCCAGCCAGTATGCCGGCGGCGCGGTGATCGGGCTGCTGGCCGGCAGCTTCGGTACCACCGCCGTCGTGCTGGCCGCGACGCTCTTCTGCTGTGCGGTGGCGACGCTGCTGCTGGGGGTTGGCGCTGGCCGCGGCGGCCGTGCAGTCGTACCATCGCCTCCTTCCAGCCTGTCCGAACCGGAGGAGAGCCCATGAGCAGGACCATTGCGACCGTCTGCATCGCATCGCGCAGAGACCGCCTCTAGCGTCGCCGGCCGCTCCGCGCTTCCTGCACGCGTTTTCGAACCGCGATGCGCAAGATCATCCATTGCGACTGCGACTGTTTCTATGCCTCGGTCGAGATGCGCGACGACCCGTCGCTGGCCGGGCGCCCGCTCGCCGTCGGCGGGCGGGCGGAAACGCGCGGTGTGATCGCGACCTGCAACTACGAGGCGCGCGCCTTCGGCGTCCATTCGGCGATGTCCACCGCGCGGGCGCTGCAACTGTGCCCGCAACTGCGCCTGCTGCCGCCCAATTTCGAGCGCTACCGCGCCGCGTCTCGGCAGATTCTCGCCATCTACCGGGACTACACGCCGCTGGTCGAGCCCTTGTCGCTGGACGAAGCCTACCTGGACGTGAGCGGCGTCGATCGCTGCAAGGGTTCGGCGACCTTGATGGCGCAGGAGATCCGCGCGCGCATCCGGGCCGAGGTCGGCATCACCGCATCGGCGGGCATCGCTCCCAGCAAGTTCGTGGCCAAGGTCGCGAGCGACTGGAACAAGCCCGACGGGCAGTTCGTGGTGCGCCCGGACGAGGTCGATGCCTTCGTCGCGGCGCTGCCGGTGAAGAAGATCTTCGGCGTCGGCAAGGTGACGGCCGCGCGCCTGCAGCGGCTGGGCGTGCAGACCTGCGGCGACCTGCGTGCCTGGAGCCTGGCCGAGCTGGCGCAGGCCTTCGGCAGTTTCGGCGCCAGCCTGTACCGCTTGTGCCGCGGCATCGACGAGCGGCCGGTGCGCCCCGACCGCATCCGCAAGTCGCTGTCGGTGGAAACCACCTACGTTACCGACCTGCCCGACCTGGCCGCCTGCAGCGCGGCGCTGCCGGCCTTGATCGAGGAATTCCGCGCCCGCTTCGGGCGCGCGCAGGAGGCACGGCCGGTGCACAAGGCGGTGGTCAAGATCAAGTTCTCCGATTTCACCCAAACCACGGCCGAATGCGTGTGCGAGGCGCCCGACGAGTCCGTCTGGCAGGCCCTGCTGGAAGAAGCGCATGCACGCAAGTCGCGCCCGGTGCGGCTGCTGGGGGTGGGCGTGCGTTTTGCCGAGGACGCCCATGCGCCGTCCGGGGTCACGCAGATCTCGCTGGATTTCGCCGTTTGAAGCACCATGCCGGTTCTTGCCGCGAAGCCCGCGCCCGGGCTTTGCTCGATGCCCATCCCGCCGAGGAAACACCCTGATGGCCGAACGTGCCGATGCCGCGGCGAATGCCGCCGATCACCCTCCCGCCGCGCAGGCCGAGCGGGAGCGGCCGGCCAGCCTGGCGGCGCTCTATCGCGCGCTGTGGCAGCACGCGGCGGGCGCGAGGCACCTGATCCTGCTCGCCTTCGTGCTGTTGCTCGCGTCGCAGCTCTTCAAGCTCGGCGTGCCGTGGCTGGCAGGCAACGCCATCGATGCCATCCAGTCCGGCGGCGTGGACGCGCTGCCGGGGGCGTCGCGCTGGCTGGCGCTGGTGTTCGCGGCCATCGTCGCCAGCTGGCTGCTGCACGGGCCGGGGCGCATTCTCGAGCGCAATGTCGCGCTCAAGGTGCGTGAACGCCTGTCGGCCCTGCTGGTGGGGCGCCTGGTGGGCGCGCCGCTGGCATGGCACGAAAGCCACCATTCGGGCGAAACCACCCACCGCGTGCAGCAGAGCACGCGCGCCCTCTACGACTTCGCCCAGAGCCAGTTCATCTATCTGCAGAACACGGTCAGGCTGGTGGGGCCGATCATCGCCTTGTGGCTGATCTCGCCGCTGGTCGGTGCCGTGGCGATGCTGGGCTATGGCTTGATCGGCCTGCTGATCACCCGCTTCGACCGCGTGATGATGCGCATCGCACTGGACGAGAACCGCGCCGAGCGCGCCTATTCGGCCACGCTCGTGGATGTGCTGGGCAACGTGTTCTCGGTGCTGGCGCTGCGCCGGGGGGAAGGCGTGGCGCATCTGATCGCCACGCGCCTGGCGGCGGTGTTCGGCCCGCTGCGGCGCGGCATCGTGCTCAACGAGCTGAAGTGGTGCTCCGTCGACCTGCTGGCGAATGCGCTGTGGTGCGTGCTGGTCGGCATCTATGCCGCTGAGGCCGCGGGGGTGATCAGCCCGGGGGGCGGGGTGGCGCTGCTCGCTGGCGCGGCCGGCGGCATCGCGCTGGGCAAGGTCTTCATGGTGTACGAGTACGCGCAGCAGGCGGGCGGCGTGATCACGGCGATCGCGGCGCATTTCCAGTCGCTGGCGCGCCAGCGTGCGGACTACGCCACCGCGCAGCCGGTGCTGGATGCCGGCCGGGCCTTGCCGCCGGCACCGCTGGCCGATGCCGAGAGTGCCGGCTGGCAGGCGCTGGAGCTGAGCGATGTCCGCTTTGCCCACGCCGCGGCCCGCGGCGGTGCGGCGTTTCATGTCGAACGGCTGGGCCTCGCGCGCGGCCGGCGCTATGCGCTGGTCGGGCCGAGCGGTGGCGGCAAGAGCACCTTGCTGCGCCTGCTGGCCGGGCTGGACGAAGCGCAAGGCGGTAGCCTGGGCGTCGATGGCCGGGCAGTGCCCGCCGTGGCGGACACGCTGCGCCACATGGCCACGCTGATCCCGCAGCAGGCCGAGATGTTCGACGGCACGCTGGCCGAGAACCTGCTGCTCGGCGGCGAAGCCCCCGCCGCGAGGATTGCCGCGGCGCTGCATGCAAGCTGCGCCGACACGGTCGTCGAGGGCTTGCCGCAGGGCCTGAATTCACGCGTGAGCGAGGGCGGCGCGAACTGGTCGGGCGGCCAGCGCCAGCGTCTGGCCCTGGCGCGCGGCGTACTGGCGGCGGAGGGCAGTTCGCTGGTGCTGCTCGACGAGCCCACGAGCAGCCTCGATCCCGAAACGGAAGGCCGCGTCTACAGCCGCCTGTTCGAGCATTTCGCCGATGCCGCCGTCGTGTCCTCGGTGCATCGGCTGCACCTGCTCAAC
This sequence comes from Thauera linaloolentis 47Lol = DSM 12138, assembly GCF_000310205.1. Taxonomy (GTDB): domain Bacteria; phylum Pseudomonadota; class Gammaproteobacteria; order Burkholderiales; family Rhodocyclaceae; genus Thauera; species Thauera linaloolentis. Next base: position 59,567 of record NZ_AMXE01000009.1, read on the forward strand.
CGCTTCGACGGCGTCATCCTGATGCGCGCGGGGCGGATCGAGGCGATGGGAACAGCGTGGGAGCTGGCGCAGCATTCGGCGCTGTTCCGGGATCTGCTCTCCGCCCAGGGTGCGGAGGCTTCGGTGCGGACGCGCTGAAGCCAGGGGGCGGTTCAGGCGTTCTTGCGCTTCTGCCACAGCACGTCGCCGCGTCCGCCGGCGCGGTTCAGCACGCGGCCGAGTACGAACAGCAGGTCGGACAGGCGGTTCAGGTACTGGCGCGGGCCGTCGTTGACGGCCTCCTCCAGCGCCAGCGCCACCAGCGACCGTTCGGCGCGGCGGCACACGGTTCGCGCATGGTGGGCCAGCGCGGCGGCGCGGGTGCCGCCCGGCAGGATGAAGTCCTTCAGCGGTTCGAGCGGTTCGTTGAAGCGGTCCAGCTCGTTTTCGAGATGGGTCACCTGCCTGTCGGTGATCATGCTCATGCCCGGGATGCACACCTCGCCGCCGAGGTCGAACAGGTCGTGCTGCACGTCGGTCAGCAGCGTGCGCACATCCTCCGGCAAGTCCTCGCACAGCAGCAGGCCGACGATGGCGTTGGTCTCATCCACCTCGCCCAGGGCGTGGATGCGCAGGCTGTCTTTGGAGACGCGCTTGCCGTCGCCCAGGCCGGTGGTGCCGGCGTCGCCGGTGCGGGTGTAGATCTTGGAAAGGCGGTGTCCCATGTGTGCTCCTACCCTGTTATTGGTTGACGTTCGCGTCAATTATAGGCGAGGGGCCTGCCCGGTGGCCCGCTTGAGCTCATGATAAACTCGCACGTTCGCCCGCGGCGCGGGTCCATTGTCCAGAAAACACGCCAGCCTCCATGAAATCCGCCGAAATTCGCGACGCCTTCCTCAAGTTCTTCGAATCGAAAGGCCACCAGATCGTTGCCTCCAGCTCGCTGGTGCCGCACGAGGACCCGACGCTGCTGTTCACCAATGCCGGCATGAACCAGTTCAAGGACGTGTTTCTCGGCTTCGACAAGCGTCCCTACAGCCGCGCCACCACCTCGCAGAAATGCGTGCGCGCCGGTGGCAAGCACAACGACCTGGAAAACGTCGGCTACACCGCGCGCCACCATACCTTCTTCGAGATGCTGGGCAACTTCAGCTTCGGCGACTACTTCAAGCGCGATGCCATCGCGTACGCCTGGGAGCTTTTGACCGAGGTCTTCAAGCTGCCCAAGGACAAGCTGTGGGTCACGGTGTATGCCGAGGACGACGAAGCCTACGGCATCTGGACCAAGGAAGTCGGCGTCGCCGCCGAGCGCGTGATCCGCATCGGCGACAACAAGGGCGCGCGCTACGCTTCGGACAACTTCTGGATGATGGGCGACACCGGCCCCTGCGGCCCCTGCACCGAGATCTTCTACGACCACGGCGAGCACATCTGGGGCGGCCCGCCGGGATCGCCCGACGAAGACGGCGACCGCTACATCGAGATCTGGAACAACGTGTTCATGCAGTTCAACCGCGACGAGCAGGGCGTCATGCACCCGCTGCCCAAGCCCTCGGTCGACACCGGCATGGGCCTGGAGCGCATCTCCGCGGTGCTGCAAGGCGTGCACGCCAACTACGAAATCGACCTGTTCCAGGCGCTGATCAGGGCCGCTGCGCGTGAAACCTCGGGCAACGACATCGACTCGCCGTCGCTGAAGGTGCTGGCCGACCACATCCGCGCCTGTTCCTTCCTGATCGCCGACGGCGTCATCCCGGGCAACGAAGGCCGCGGCTACGTGCTGCGCCGCATCATCCGCCGCGCCATCCGCCACGGCTACAAGCTCGGCGCGCGTGCCGCCTTCTTCCACCGGCTGGTGCCGGACCTGGTGGCCGAGATGGGCACCGCCTATCCCGAACTGAAGGACGGCGAGCGCCGCATCATGGATGTGCTGCGCCAGGAGGAAGAACGCTTCTTCGCCACCATCGAGAATGGCATGGCTATCGTCGAGGCCGAACTGGACGCGATGGAAAAGGCCGGCAACAAGGTCTTCGACGGCGACACCGCCTTCAAGCTGCACGACACCTACGGCTTCCCGCTCGACCTCACCGCCGATATCTGCCGCGAACGCGAGGTGACGGTGGATGCCGCCGCCTTCGATGCCGCCATGGCGCGCCAGAAGGAGCAGGCGCGCGCCGCCGGCAAGTTCAAGATGGCGGCCAACCTGGAATACGACGGCCCCGAAACCATCTTCCACGGCTATGAGCGCCTGGAAGAAAAGGGCAATATCCTGGCCTTGTACAAGGACGGCGCGGCCGTCAATGAACTGTTCGAAGGCGACATGGGCGTCGTCGTGCTCGACGACACGCCTTTCTACGCCGAGTCGGGTGGCCAGGTTGGCGACCGTGGCGAACTGCGCGCGGCGGGCGGTATCTTCGGCGTCGAGGACACGCAGAAGATCCAGGCCAGTGTGTTCGGCCATCACGGCGTGGTGCGCACCGGCAAGCTGTCGGTGGGGCAGGGCGTCGCCGCGCGCGTCGACGTCGCCGCGCGTGCTGCCACGGCGCGCAATCATTCCGTCACCCACCTCATGCACAAGGCGCTGCGCCAGGTGCTCGGCGCCCATGTGCAGCAGAAAGGCTCGCTGGTCGACCCGGACAAGACCCGCTTCGACTTCGCCCACACCGCGCCGATGACCGCCGAGGAAATCCGTGAGGTCGAGGAAATCGTCAACCGCGAGATCCTCGCCAACGCCGCCACCGATGCTCGTGTGATGGCGCTGGACGACGCGCAGAAATCCGGCGCGATGATGCTGTTCGGCGAAAAATACGCCGACGAAGTGCGCGTGCTGACCATCGGCAGTTCCAAGGAACTGTGCGGCGGCACCCACGTCGCGCGCACCGGCGACATCGGCCTGTTCAAGATCGTCGCCGAAGGCGGTGTCGCCGCCGGCATTCGCCGTGTCGAAGCCATCACCGGCGAAAACGCGCTGCACTACATGCAGGAGCAGGAACGCCGCGTGCAGGGCATGTCGGCGTTGCTCAAGGTCCAGCCCGACGAGGTCGCCGAGCGCGTCGCCGGCATCCTCGACAACGTCCGCGCGCTCGAGAAGGAACTCGCCCGCCTCAAGAGCAAGCTCGCCGCCAGCCAGGGCGACGACCTGGTGAGCCAGGCGGTCGAGGTCGGCGGCATCAAGGTGCTGGCCGCCACGCTCGACGGCGCCGACGTGCCCACGCTGCGCGACACCATGGACAAGCTCAAGGACAAGCTCAAGACCGCTGCCATCGTGCTGGCGTCGGTTGCCGACGGCAAGGTCTCGCTGATCGCCGGGGTCACCGCCGACAGCACCGCCAGGGTCAAGGCCGGCGAGCTGGTCAACTTCGTCGCCCAGCAGGTCGGCGGCAAGGGCGGCGGCCGGCCCGACATGGCCCAGGCCGGCGGCACTCAGCCGGAAAACCTGCCAGCGGCGCTGGCGGGCGTCAGAGAGTGGGTGGGCAGCAAGCTCTGACGAGCTGGCTTTCCTGGCCCGCGTCGCCGGCGTCGTGCGAAGTGCACCGCTGCACGAGGGCACAGCCTTCCGTTCGATTCCTTTGCACGGTATTTACGAGTGACTGATACTCCCCAACCCGCTGCGAAACCGCGCTCGAAGAATCCTGCACGCAGGCGCCGCAACAACTCCCACACTCCCAACGGCCCCGGGAAGAACGGCCGAGGCGCTGCCCGGCATGGTGCCGGCGGCCCCGGTGAGGAATACGACCTGCCCGAGCCGACCGAGGGCGAGGAGTTCGCGGGGACGGATGCCCCCACCGGCCCGCTGCTCCACCTGTCGGAACTCAAATCCCTGCACGTCTCGGAATTGCTGGCGATGGCGCAGGCGCAGGGTGTGGAGGGCGCGCAGCGCCTGCGAAAGCAGGATCTGGTGTTTGCCCTGTTGCGGCTCCATGCGCGCAGCGGCGGGCCGATCCATGGCGACGGCACCCTGGAACTGATGCCCGATGGCTTCGGCTTCCTGCGCCTGGCCGACTCGTCGTACCTGGCCGGCCAGGACGACATCTACATCTCGCCCTCCATGGTCCGGCGTTTCAACCTGCGCACCGGGGACACGATCGAAGGAATCATCCGCGTTCCCAAGGCAGGAGAGCGGAATTTCGCGCTGGAGCGTGTCGACGCGATCAACGGCCGCCCGCCGGCTGAATGCAAGGGCAAGATTCTGTTCGAGAATCTCACGCCGCTGCATCCGCAGGCGTGCTTCAAGCTCGAACGGGACAACTGTGGAGAGGAGAACATCACCAGCCGGGTGATCGACCTCATCGCACCCATCGGCAAGGGCCAGCGCGGCCTGCTTGTCGCCCCGCCCAAGAGCGGCAAGACGGTGATGCTGCAGCACATCGCCCACTCGATCGTGGCCAACCAGCCGGACGTGGTGCTGATCGTGCTGCTGATCGATGAACGCCCCGAGGAAGTGACCGAGATGCAGCGCTCGATCAAGGGAGAAGTCATCGCCTCCACCTTCGACGAACCCGCCAGCCGCCACGTCCAGGTCGCCGAGATGGTGATCGAGAAGGCCAAGCGCCTCACCGAACACAAGCGCGACGTCGTCATCCTGCTCGACTCGCTGACGAGGCTGGCCCGTGCGTACAACACCGTAGCACCCGCGTCGGGCAAGATCCTGAGCGGCGGCGTGGATTCGAACGCGCTGCAAAAACCCAAGCGCTTCTTCGGCGCCGCACGCAACATCGAAGAGGGCGGTTCGCTCACCATCATCGCCACCGCGCTCGTCGACACCGGCAGCCGCATGGACGATGTGGTCTACGAGGAATTCAAGGGCACCGGCAACATGGAGCTCCACCTCGACCGCCGTCTGGCGGAAAAGCGGGTGTATCCGGCGATCAACGTCAATCGCTCCGGTACCCGGCGGGAAGAATTGCTCGTACCGCCCGATCAACTCCAGAAGACATGGATACTGCGCCGTCTGCTGCACGGCATGGACGACCTCGAAGCCGTCGAGTTCCTGCTGACCCGGCTGAAGGCCACCAAGAGCAACGCCGAGTTTTTCGGCACGATGCGCTGAAGGGCGATGATCTTCTTCTGGCCTATGCGATGTCGTAACCCAGCAGACGCCCGTCGATGATGCGCTGTGCCACCGGTTCGGGCACGTCCTGCTCCCAGGCGCCGCGACCGCGGCGCAGGCCGGCCAGTACTTCGGCAGCGTCGATGTGCAAGTGGCTGTCGTCGAGCGGCTGCACGGCGAGCAGCTTGTCGTTGTCCATCAGGTGGGCGAGCAGGTGGCGGAGCTTGGCCGGCACCTGCACGTTGTCCAGCGTCACCCGCTCCGCGCCGCCGCCGCTGGGACGCGACGGATACACATAGACGTGCGTGTTGTCCGGGAACAGCTTGCCGAAGGCTTCCAGGATGCCGCCCTCGAGGCCTTCGTAGTATTTCTCGTCGAACAGGGAATCGAAATCACGCACCGACAGCACGATGCCGATCGGTTTCTGCGTGTAGCGCCGCAGATAGGCGCGCAGACGGAAGAAACGCACGTAATCGGAAATCATCACCGTGTAGCCCTGTGAGGCGAGCAGTTCGATGCGGGCGAGGAAGTCGGCACCGTCGACCCTGTCGCCGCTGATCAGCGAATTCATCGTGATCTCGGCCAGCGACACGATCTCGCTCTGGTCCACCGCGGCGACCTGGCTGAACTGCTTCAGGCCGGCAGTCATCATGTCCACATTGACACAGGTCACCGGCTTGAAGCTGCCGCGGATCACCATCACCGGCTTGCGGTGGAACAGCTCGCCCGGCACCACCATCTCGCCGGCCGGGTTGAACACCACCGCCCGCGTCAGCCAACTGCGGATCAGGTGCAGATTCATCAGCCGGTTGTCGACCTCTTCGAAATAGGGGCCGGCGAAATGGATCAGATCGACCTCGATGCGTTCCGAACCCAGCGCGTCGGCCAGGCCCTCGACCACCCATTCGGGATGGTGGTGGTGGAAGAAGGCGCCATGGATCAGGTTGACACCCAGGATGCCGAGCGCCTCGGCCTGCTGCGCGTTGTCGTTGTCGAGCATGCGTACGTGCAGGATCACGTCGCTGGGCGCCGCGCCTGGATGCAACTGCAGGCGGATGCCGACCCAGCCGTGGCATTCGTTCGTCTGCTTGAAGCTGCGTGCGGTGACGGTGGCGGCATAGGCGAAGAAAGTGGTGTTCTTCGGCCGCAGATGAGCGAGCCGTGCCACCACTTGGTCGAACTCCTTTTCCAGCATCTGCAGCAGCCGTGCGCGGCTGACGTAGCGGTCCACATGGCCGTAGATGTCGTCGCTCACCGCCATGTCGTAGGCCGACATGGTCTTGGCGACGGTGCCTGCCGCCGCGCCGACCTGGAAAAACCGGCGCGCAACTTCCTGCCCGGCGCCGATCTCGACAATGGAGCCGTATTTGTACTTGTCGAGGTTGAGCTGCAGGGCCTTCTGATCAGTGGTGAGAGCGGTGTCGCGCGTATGCATGGGCGAAAATCCGACGTGAGTGGGCGAGGCGCGCCACAGGCATCGGGAACGCCCCCAGTCGGGCGGCAGTCCTGCCCGTGCGGCATCCGGGACGTGCGTGCCATTGTCGCGCATCGCGCACCTGGGCGCCAGAATCGGGCGCATTGCCGGTGCGTACGGCGGTGTCCCCTGCGATGCCGCCGAAGCCGGCGCTCTTCTGTTCGCTCTCGAAGGTGTGGATGTCCTGCAGGCTCTCGATGACGAGGTTGCCGCCGATGTTGGCCGCGACCCGGTCGGCGGATACGACGGCGCCCCTGCCTGCCGAGCACCGCCAGATTATTGGCTGTCGGTAATCAGGCTGCTGGTTACACCTTTAGCGAATTCGAGGCAATCGCCCTACAGATGAATTGTCGGCTGTAGGGGAGCAGATATGAATCCACATATAGTAATTGGCGGCGTCAAACGAGCTAGTAAAGATCGCTGGCCTTGATCGGTGCCCGCGCTCAGAATGATAAACTAGCCAGACACCATCTTCTTCATGTATGCACCATCCTCCGTCATCGAATGCGTCGGGAGCGCATAGAAGATTGATGTTGATATTAATTTTTGACCTCTTTAACTCCTCGGCTAATTCATTGAGTGCCCAGTTTTTGATGGGTTGTTCGATAGGGGGTGGGGGTTCGTATTTGCTGCCCCATTCTATTTTCATGGTTTTTGGATTTTCAAGATATCCTGCTTTTATTTTTCGTAGTGGTAGCCTTTGGATTCCATGCAGGCTATCCATGCCTTGGTGAGTCTTGTTCGAGGGGCGAAATCGTCTTTGCCATCTGGGTGTTTTGTATGCTGTAACTGTTCTTTACTGAAAATAACGTGATCAGCAGCAAGTGCTGTTTTTGCTGCTCCGCATGCCCACGAATCCTCACGCCGCTGTTCAATCGTTACCCCTTTCTTAATCCAATGTGTCCCATAGGGTTGGCTCTTTTCGTGAAATGGGTTTCCTTCCATCCAGAATCCGCCGATCCCACAGCCTAATAGTAAATGGGGAATGCAAAAAATCGTAAGAATGATGATTTTTCTCTTCATTTTGCGGTCTTCAAGAAAATAGAGATGGCTTGCCATATTTCTGGCTGCAGGAGTTCGGCTGCTGCAAATGGAGTTGAAGGGATAATTGCAACGCCGCTCCATGCTTCATGAAGTATTTTTTCAGCATCTGAACGGCCTCGCGTCGCACTGCCCTGTTCGTTATACAGTCCGCTGAGATTTCCTCCGATATGGTCGTGTGTTCCTGCAAAAGCTTCGATTAGCTTGTCCTGCCAACTCCCCGCTTCATAGGGTTTCCCGAGAAATGTTCCCTTGTATCCCTGAATTCTGCCGGTTGCGCAACCATGCGTTGCCCTTCTGGCGTTTCGATAAATTCAGCTAGTGTCATCGGGTCTGGGTGTACTGCCGCCCGGCCACCAGGGTGATGTTGCCCTGGACACTGCCGACGGTGCTGCCCAGCGCGGTGGTGGCGTCGGTGTCGGTGTTCTGCGTGAGCTTCTGCGAACCGACGCTGAGGCTGGCGCCCGAAGTGGACAGGCCGCTCTTCTTCTCCTTGCGGAAATGGGTCTCGGCATGGGTTTCGGTGGCCGCTTCGATCGCCAGGTCGCGCCCGGCGGCCAGCGTCAGGTCCGCGGTGGATCGGTTTCGCGTGCTTCGTCGATACTGACCGTCACCGTGCTAGGAATGTGGCGTTCTCAATCATTTGAGAGGTTCAAGTACACGCCCTACGCAAGCTGGAGAAGTGCGTCCGATCTCGTTGTCGTAGCATTTGCCGGTGAAGCGGTAATATTTTGCAACCATGCAGCGTTGCCAGTCGCGGAACAGGCGATTGTATGTTTCATGTTCCTTTTCGTCGGAAAGTCTCGCCTTATCAAATTCTGGCCGATAAATACCTGCTGCCGTAACGCCTCCAGCCCTGCAATCTACTGAATCCCGGTGGCGGCTATCCACCGTCATTCCGGATTTTTCCCAGTATTCGATGTAGGGTCTGATAGATTTAAGGTATGCCTTGCGCTCAAGTGCACACGGGCCATTCAAGCACTGACCATAGAGACATCCTGAGAGTACAAGTGACAGGCTCAATAAAGATGCCGATTTTAATAGAACTTTCATCTTGCACTGTTCAATAGAATAGAAATCGCTTTCCATATTTCAGGAGAAAGCAGCTCTGCCGCAGCAAAGGGAGCCGACAGCGGAATGGCAATTTCGCTCCATCGATCATGAAGTATCGCTTCCGTTGTTCCTCGCCCTCTTGTCGCACTGCCCTGTTCATCGTACAACCCACTAAGGTTTCCGCCAATGTAATCGTGCGTACCCGCAAAGGCTTCGATCAGTTTGTCCTGCCAACTGCCGGCAGCATAGGGCACGCCAAACAACGTTCCTGCCCAGCCCTGAATACCGCCTGTGGGCCCGGACATTTTCTTGCCTTCATCGGTTCTCTCCAAGAAATCCGCCAGGCTATTGAACCCCGCTTTTGCAGGGTCGAACTGTACCAAGTTATCTGCGGTAAGCTCCAGCTTCGGGATGCCCCTTTCATCGAAAACTGCATTGCCGTTGGCATCAACTTGTGTCTTGCACCGCTCATTCACCGTTCCGCACAACAAATCCAGATCGCGCGTGTCCCGCCCAAGCCGACGCCATCGCCACGCAGGCCTTCACTCTTGCCCTCCAGCAGGTTGGTCAGCGTGGTATTGCCATCGGTGATGCCGTCGAAGAGGCGTGAGTTCTCGATCGACAAGCGGCGCATTTCGTCCGCCGCGGCCGACAGGCTTTCCCTGAGCAGCGCGGTGCCGCCCATGCCCGTGACCGCGCCGATCAGCACGTTCATTACGCGCTCTTCCAGAAGAAGTTCATCCAGGCGGGCCTGAAGGGCGGCTTTGTCCGCTTCAGTTTCCGCTTGATTGATCTGTTCGCGCAGGGCCTGTCTGGCCTCCTGCACATAGCTGCTGACGGCTTGATGAGCTTGCTGGCTGAAAATTTCCGTGATCTTGACCTGCGCATCGATGTCCTTCTGCACCGCCTCCGCATCGAAGATCGGCACGATACCGGTGGGCGCATCGCCCGTGCGCACTGCAGTGTCCCCTGCGATGCCGCTGATGCCGGCGGTGTTGATGCTGCGGGCGCTGTCGCTGTCTTCGCCGAAGCCGGCGCTGGTGCCTTGCGGGGTGAACGCCCCATCGAAGCTCACGCCCGTACCGATGTTCAGGCTGGCGCCCTGAGCGTCGTACTCGGCCCTGTTTTCGAGGTCGGCGAGCGTCAGGCTGCCGCCGGTGCTGAAGCGGTTCCTGTCGTTGTCGACGGCGGCCTGGGTGCTGGCGATGGCCGCGCCGGTGAGGGTGGTGTCACCGCCCACGCGCACGTCGAACCCCTTGTCGCCGGCCTCGATGTGCTCGCCCGCGCCCGTGGCACTGATGCGGATGTCGCCGCCGGCCGTCACGTCGGAGGCACGGGCAGAGAGGTCGCGTCCGGCGGACAGCGGCAGATCGCTCGTGGCCCGGAGTGTGCTGCCGACTTCGGTGCTGCTGTCCTTACGCCAGCGGTTGCCCTTGCTGGCGGTGGAAGCCTGGCGGGTTTCGCCGCCGTCGATCAGGCCACAGTTGCTGAGCGTGCCGTTGACGTCGATGTCGACGGTGTCGCCCGCCAGCGTGCCGCTGTTGTTCAGCGCACCGGTGGTCGTCATGCACAGGCCGCCGGCAGTGACGATTTCGCCGGTGTTGTCGATGTCGGCATCCAGGTCGAAGGCCAGGTTGCCGGAGCCCACGCTCGCGCTTGGACTACTATTTTCTAATCCTTAATAACGCCCAGTATGAAAATGCTCCAGATCGAACTTCCCGGTGTCGGGGTCGAAATAGCGCCGCTCATAGATGTCACAATGAAGCCCGATATTGGCCCACATCCAGGGGCGGCTAAAATCTCTGATGCCATCTCCGCATCCCCAGCCTACTTGCCAAAAACCTTCTGTAGGAAGTTTGGCCACTTGCTCTGGCGTGTGGACATAGCCTGGCAGGTGTTTGGACAATGGCTTCGGTGCTTTCAAATGACAGCGAAAGCTACCGTTAGCATTGTGGATTGCAGCATTATCGGGGTGAACATATGGTTCGGGGGATCCTCTAGGGTAAAGTACGACCAGTCCATCAAGAAGCGGAGTTGGGTAAAGATCGATCCATTGGTCAAACATGATAGTGATGGTCTTGGCGCCCAAGGTCCAAGTGGCCCCTCTAGGGGCTGGCTGATTTTGTGTTATTAGTTTTATTTTTCCGCTATCAGTGAGCATTGGACCGATAGTCTGACCATTCTTGTCCAGATAGTATAGTTCTTGCATCTTCACTGCGTTCTCGAAATTGGACGAGGATTGCGGGAAATGTCGCCGACCAAATATTCTGAATTCTCTAAAAGATAGGATTGCCATAAGGATTTTCCTGTCGCAGGGTCTTTGGTGTCCTTTCGAATATCAATTAACAATTCTATCTGCTGTCCGCCTCCAGGATATTGCTGTCCTGTCTGAATGAGCTCGCCTTGCGCATTTCTAAAATACTCATCCTGGGGGCCGACCATGCCACGACGGGTGGGCAGAGGCTGCCTGACGGTATATTCTCGAATGACCAAACTATCCATTATCGTGTTGCCCTCATGGATCAGTTCCTGTGGATTCTTCCACTCCGGCAGCAAGGCCAGTTGCTGCCTCGCCTCGTTGAGGTCAGTGTAAATACGTGTTCCGGCCCAGCCGCCCGGTCCTGAGGCGCTTGCGTTTTCGATGATGTACAACCTTTGACCCGGCTGGGCAAGCACATCGCGCACCGCGGTGCCGGGCATGTAGGGGGCCTGGGCGCCACTGGTCAGCGAGAGATAGGCATTGACGGCTTCCGCGCTGTTTCGGTTACCGTCCTTGAAGGCGGTTACGCTGTTGATGGCCAGGAGCTCATCCGGCGTGTATTGGGCGAGTCGGGTGGTCAGGTGTTCGATTTCCGCTGGCCGCGTTTTGTCGATCAACTTGTTAACGAGTACGTTGGCGGTGGCGACGCCCAATCCGGTGGGTAGTGCTTCTCCCAGTCCCAGATCTGCGGCGGTAATGCCCAGTTGATTCAGGCAGAGCACCGGATTGGCGGTGCAGGCGGAAATGAATTCTGTGCCGGCCGCTGCGATCCTGGGCGCCAGCTTGGCAGCGAGTGCCGTTCCGCCTCCGCCGGTAAGCAACAGGGCGGCAGCCATCGCGCGTTTACCCTGATCCGTTTCACGATCGATATAGGTGCGCAAGGCTTCCGGTGTTGGATTGCCGCCCAGCAGATTGCGATTCAGATGGGTATGGGCGAAATCCTGGTAGGCCTTGCTGTTGTATGTTTCGACGTAGCGTGCCGGATCGTAGAAATCGGCTTGCAGATGCTGACCGTCGGCGGTTCGCGTGGTGAAGTATTTAATCTCCCTGCCGCCCGTGTCGATGAAGCTTCCAGCTTCTGCTCCGACTTCCTGCAGGAAGAGCTTCGCCTGGGCGTTCAGGTAAGAATTGCCGTCGTTTGGTGTGATCTGGTCAAGATAGTCGACCTGGTCGGCTGCGTTCTCGGCAAGGATGTTGAGGGCTTGTGTTTCATCCAGGACCAGGCCTTCGCGCTTCATCCGTTCAATGAATTCGGCTACCCGCTCTTCGATGAGATCGATTTCTCGCGGATGCAACTGTCGATTGTTTGCATCGACATTCATCCCCATTGCCGTGCCGGCGGTGCTGCCACCGGAGACGACGGCTCCGATGCCGGCGGCCGTGGTGCCGGAGATCAGCTGCCCGGCGAGGTCTGCCACACCATCGCTGGCACCAGCGTTCTTGAGCTCTTGGGTGATGCTGTCCTGGAATCGATCGAGCAGGGGAGCGGAACTGGCCGCCGCGCCGGCGCCCAAGGCGCCTTCGACCCCGCCGCTCAGGCCGCCGATGGCGGCGTGCAGGGCGATGCGGTAGGCGCCGCCTTCTTCCCATTTGGCGGCTTCTTCGGTGTTGCCTTGTCTCCGAAGTTCGTTGGCCTGGGTGGCAGCGAAGTCGGCCGCGACCTTGGGAGCGTATTGGTTGAAGGTCTGCGTGATCCTGACCTGCGCATCGATCTCCTTCTGCACCGCCTCCGCATCGAAGATCGGCGCGATGCCGGTGGGCGCGTCGCCCGTGCGCACTGCAGTGTCCCCTGCGATGCCGCTGATGCCGGCGGTGGTGATGCTGCGGGCGCTGTCGCTGTCTTCGCCGAAACCGGCGCTGGTGCCTTGCGGGGTGAATGCCCCATCGAAGCTCACACCCGTACCGATGTTCAGGCTCGCGCCCTGGGCATCGTACTCGGCCCTGTTTTCGAGGTCGGCGAGCGTTAGGGTGCCGCCGGTGCTGAAGCGGTTCCGGCCTTCTTCCACGGCCTGATCGGTGCTGGCGATGGCCGCGCCGGTCAGCGTGGTGTCGCCGCCGACCTTGACGTCGAAGCCGCCGTCGCCCGCTTCGATGCCGCTGCGCTCGGTGACACTGGCGTAGTCGCTGTCGATGTTGCTGCCGGCCAGGCTGATGCTGCCGGTGCTGGTGGCACCGTAGCAGAAGGGCGGGATGCACAGGCTGAGGCTGAAGCCGGCATTTTTCTGCCTGCTGTCGTAGGTGTGGATGTCCTGCAGGCTCTCGATGACGAGGTTGCCGCCGATGTTGGCCGCGACCCGGTCGGCGGAGACGACGGCGCCCCGGAAGGCGGTGTCGCCGCCCGAGGTCAGCGTGGCGGTGTCGCCGGCCTGGACATGGGTGTGGGTCCAGGTGTGATCGTCGCCGTCGGCGTCGCCCCGGGCCTGGCTGGCACCGAGCTGGAGGGTGAAACCGTTCTGGCTGCCGCCCAGCGCAAAGCCGATGCCGATGCTGGCGCTGCTGCTCGTGTTGTCGCTGTGCTGCTCGGCGCGGTTCTCGGCGGCCAGCAGGCGGATTTCATCCTCGGCGGCGAGGGTGGCCTTGCCTCCAGCCGTGACCTGCGCGCCGCGCAGCGTGAGGTCGCTGTGCTCGCCCGCCCCCGTGGCGCTGATGCGGATGTCGCCGCCGGCCTGCACGGTGGAGCCCGTGGCGGTATCGGTGGTCTGGGTGCTGCTTTGCTTGCTGCTGGCGCTGCCCACGCTGATGCTGATGTTGATGCCGCCCACCTTGTCGGCGGCGTTGGCGTCGCGCCCGGCGATGGCCTCGCCCTTGTCGTTGAATTCGGTGGCGATCTGGCCGTCCTTGCCGGCGATGGTCGTGCCCTGTCCGGCGATCACCGCATCGTAGGCAGTCTTGCCGGCCAGCGCAGTGCTGGCCGCGGCCAGTGCGTGCATGCGCCCATCGTCGGTGTCGCTGACGGCCTTGCCGAGTTCGCGCACGGTCTGCACGGCGCTGAGCACCGGGCTGCTGATGCTCAGCGTCAGGCCGGACTGCTTGAACTTCTGCTCGAAGCGGTAGGCGCTGGCCTCGCGCGCCTCGACGATGTCGACGGTCTGCGCGGCGATGTCGATGTCGCCGCCCGGGGCGAGCACGTCGCTGCCGGTCTGGGTGTACTGCCGCCCGGCCACCAGGGTGATGTTGCCCTGGACACTGCCGACGGTGCTGCCCACGGCGGTGGTGGCGTCGGTGTCGGTGTTCTGCGTGAGCTTTTGCGAACCGACACTGAGGCTGGCGCCCGAAGTGGACAGGCCGCTCTTCTTCTCCTTGCGGAAGTGGGTCTCGGCATGGGTTTCGGTGGCGGCTTCGATCCTCAGGTCGCGTCCGGCGGCCAGCGTCAGGTCCGTGGTGGCGACGACGTTGCTGCCGTGCACGCTCAGATCGTTGCCGGCGGCCAGCGCCACGCTGTCGCCGGAGAAGGTGCTGGCGAGCGCGGTGCGTTGGTCCAGGGTGTCGAGGGTCTCGCGGCTGCGCTTGGACAGCGCGTTGCCCTTGCTGCTCTTGCGCCAGCGCTCGGACGACAGCGTGGCTTCGCCGGCGTCGATCGTCAGGTCGCGCGCGGTCGAGGCGGCCAGTGTGCCGCCGGCAGTCACGTCGGCGGCACGGGCGGAGAGGTCGCGTCCGGCGGACAGCGACAGATCGCCGGCCGTGTCGATGAGGGTGCCGCGCTCGGTGCTGCTGTCCTCTCGCCAGCGGTTGCCTTTGCTGGAGGTCGAGGCCTGGCTGGTTTCGGTGACGGTGCCGAGCACCAGATCGCGCCCGGCGCCGAGGCGGGTGCTGCCGTCGCCGGCATTGCTCACGGCCGCGGCCAGCAGGCTGAGGTCTCGTCCGGCGGCAGCCACCAAGGTGCCGCCTTCGCCGGTAACGTACAGGCCGGCGACGCGCTCGATGGCGGTGCGCTGCACGGTGGCATTGGCTGCGCGGCCTTCTGCCGGGGCGTAGTCGCGGTCGACGGTGGTGCTTTCAATGCTCAGGTCGCGGCCGGCGCTGGTCTGCAGCGTGCGTTCGGCGCGGATCTGTCCGCCGAGCACGGCGAGATCCTGGCTGGCCTGAACGGTGACGTCGCGGCCGACGACGGTGCCGCGCTCGACGCTGATGTCGGTGCCGGTGAGCAGCACGGCCTGGCGGCCGGCGATGGTGCCGCTGGTGAAGAGTTCGCCGGCGGTGTCCAGGGCGACGTTGCCGCCGGCCAGCAGCGCGCCTTCGGGGGTGAGGTCACCCTGCCGGATGCTGGCGTAGATGCGCGGTACCAGCACGCGCTGGGTGCTGCCGTCGGCCAGGGTCACGCTTTCCTCGACCAACCATACGATGTCGGTGGTCAGCCGTGCCATCTGTTCGGCCGAGAGTGCGACCCCGGGCACCAACTGCCATTCTCGGGCGTAGGTTACGCCGGCATTCATCAGCGCGCGGTACTGCGCTTCGTCGTCGGCGTGGCCGGGCAGGAAGCGCCGGCCGGTGAGCTGGGCGATCTGCTCGGTCAGCAGGCGCTGCTCGTAGAAGCCGTCGCCCAGGCGTTTCTGGATCAGCGCGGGGTCCAGGCCGAGTGCTTCGAGCATGTAGTCGGAAGACAGCCAGGTTTGATAGTGGGTGAAGGCCGGATCGGTTTCGATCAGGTAGCCGGCAGGGCCGTCGGGCTGTATGTGGTAGAGGCGGCTGGCGGGCAGGGCCAGCGCGGGCGCTGCGGTGGCGACGATGGCCGTGGGGGCGTCGCCGCTGCTGGCGGCAGCGGCCCGGGTGATGCGGGTGATGGTGCCGCCCGTGCCGTGCGACGTTTCGTGCGCGATGATGTCGGTGGCAGTCTCGGCCTGGGCGCCGTCCGCCGGGGCGGTGTCGGCCGTCAGGGTTCGTGCCGATGCGTCAGGCTGGATGGCGGTGGCGAGCGGGGCGTCGGTTGCCGGGTCGGTTTGGGCGGCGGCGGCCAGGTCGGTGTCGGCGCGGGTGGTCCGTGCCGTGCTGTCGGGCCGGGATGCGGTGGCGAGGCGGGTGTCCGCGTTCGCGGTGTGGACGGCCGCGCCGGGTTGGGGGGCGGTGGAGATATCGGTGTCGGCGGCCGCGGTCTGCGCCGTTGAGCCGGGCTGGGCGGCGGCGGCCAGACGGGTGTCGGCGTTTGCGGTCTGTGCCGATGCGTTTGGCTGGGTGGCGGTGGCCAGGCCTGTGTCTGCGCTCGCGGTTTGCGCCGCCGCGCCGGGTTGGGACACGGTGGCGAGATGCGTGCCGGCGCTGCCGGTCGCGGCGGCCCGTTGAGCGTTGACGCCGTGGTCCGTGTCGGTTTGTGAGTCTGCCGTGCTGCCGATGAGGGCGGGGTCGTGGCTGGCGGGGGGGAGGGTGCCGGGGGCGGCGCCGGTGGCGTCGACGACCGGCGCGGCATTGTGCCGGATGCTCAGGTTGTCGATGCGTTGGGTGAAGCTGCCCGTCAGCGTGCCGCCCGCGCTGATGATGCCGAGTACGCTGCCGATCAGGGTCTGGGTGCTGCTGGCGGTGGTCGTGGCACCGTGATCGCGGCTGACCCAGTGCCACAGGTGCTCGGTCGAGGTGGTATCGGTTTGCTCGAAGAGTTCGGCGCCGGTATTGAGCAGCGTCGAGCCGGTAAGCGCCATGTCGCCGCCGGACTGGATGATGCTGTAGCGGTTGTCCAGCGTGCCGGCGTTCAGCGTCATGTTGCCGCCGGCGCGCAGGATCGCCGCCGGCGAATCGGCGGTGATGATGTCGCGCTGGTATTGCCGGGTGGTGGCGATGTCATAGGTGTAGTCGCATTCGTTCTCCGGGTCGCGGCAGACCTGCCGGTAGGCTGTCTGCGAAACGCCTTGCTGTTCGAGCGCGGCGACCATCCGGGCGAGGTGCTCGGGGTACTCGGCGGCCAGCGTGTCGATGATGACGCGCCAGATGGCGGCGGAGTCGCTCATCGACATCAAGGGGTGGGCATTGACGGCCGCTGCCAGGCGGGCACGTTCGGCTTCGGTGAGCCCGCCGCCGGTGGGGCCGTCATAGCCGATGAGGTCGCCCCATAGGTTGATGAATTCGTGGTAGGCGCCCCAATTGCGCCGGTAGACGGGGAAGCTGTCCTCGTTATCTTCGGTGAATGTGAAGGCGTTGACGAGCGCTTCGTCCGGTGCACCGCCCAGCATCTTGGCCACGATGTTGATGTAGCGGTCGCGTATGTAGTCGCGCCAGATGCCGATGCTCGACTCTGCGATCGGCCAGTGGAATTGCAGGCCGGGGGCGTAGTCGAGCAGGTCGATGCCGCCCTGCGGGCCGCTGCTGGGCTGCCGCTCCATGTCGAAGGTGCGCTTGCGGTTGATGAGGCTGGCCGTGTCGATGGCGAGGTTTCCCGTAGCTTCGATGGTGGCGCTGACGTTGTCGATGCTGTCCGCCTGCCCGGTGGCCCGGCGATTCGCGTCCAGGCTGCCGCCAATGGACAGGTCGCCGGCGGAGAAGATCAGGGCTTCGTCGCGGTTGTTGAGCGCGCCCACGCCCAGGTCGAGGCGCTCGCGGGCGGCGATGACCGGTGCCGAACTTCCGTCGGCGAGGTTGTTTAGGGTGCCGGCGGTAATGGCCAGGTGGTCGCCGTAGATGCGTCCGCTGCCGAGGTTGTCTAGCGTGCCGGCCTGGATGCGGGTTTCGCCGCCGTCGATCAGGCCGTGGTTGTCCAACGTGCCGCTGACGGAGATGTCCAGCATGCCGCCGGCCAGGGTTCCGGTGGCCTCGTTGGTCAGCGACGAGGCTTTCAGGACGAGTTCGTCCCCGGCGCGGACGGTGCCGCTGTTGCTCAGCGTGCCGGTCGTCGTCATGCGGATGTCGCCGGCGGTGGAGATTTCGCCAGTGTTGACGATATCGGCGTCCAGGTCGAAGGCGAGGTCGCTGTTCGAGCGCAGCCGGCCGTCGCCCGAGATGCGTCCGGCATGCAGCGAGAGTTCGCCGTCGGCAATGAAGGTGCCGCCCAGGTTGTCGATGGCCAGCGCGCGTGTCGCGCTGTCGTCGAGGACGGTGAGTGTCGTCCGCGAACTCACCAGGCCGCTGCGGTTGTCGATGGTTTGGCCGCTGCGCAGGATGAGTGCGTCGTCGGCGCGTAGCGCGCCGTCGCGGTTGTCGATCTCGGGAGCGGATATGTCGATGGTGTGGCCTTCGATGCCCTTGTCGGTGGCCTGGGTGGCGGCGTTGACCAGGCGCGCCGTCTCGGCCGTCAGCGCACCGCCCGCGCGCATCAGGCCGCTGCGGTTGTCGATGAGGCTGATGGCGCGGATGTCGAGATCGCCTGCGGTTTGCATGTTGCCGCCCTGGTTGTCGAGGACGGTCGCGGCCGCAAGGTCCATGCCCGCCTGGGCAAGCAGATGTCCGTCCTGGTTGGCGATGCTTTCGCCATCGATGCCCAGGACTCCGCCCGCGCGAACAAAGCCTGCCGTGTTGTCCACGGTGCCGGCTGCGATGGTGATGTCGCCCTGGGCGATGAGGCCGCCGCTGTCGGCGGTGTCGCGGTTGATGAGCGCCTGGCCGTGGGTGTCGACGTCGAGGGTGGTGCCGGCCTGGATCAGGCCGGCGGTATTGTCGAGCTGGCCGCTGTCGATGGCGAGAGCGGTTTCAGTAACGATCTGGCCGTGGGTGTTCTCCAGGGCCTGCTCGTGCGTGTCGATCTGGGCTGCGCGGGCGACGAGGGTGCCGTGCTCGTTGGTCAGCCCATGGCTGGAGAGCGTGAGATCGGTGGCGGCTTCGATGCGGCCGCTGGTGTTGTCGAGGATGCCGCCGGTGTCGATGTCTGCCTGCCCGGCCACGGCGCCGAGCGTGCCGCCATCGTTGTCGAGGGCGCTGGCGGCGGCGATGTCGAGGTTCTTGCCGGCGACGATCCGGCCGGCGGCGTTGCCGAGCACATCGGCGCTTCGGATGGACAGGTCGTCCTGGGCGCTGAGCGTGCCGCCGTCGTTGCGCAGGGCGCCGGTGGTGGTGTTCAGGACCAGGCTGCCGTCGGTGACGATCTGTCCGTCGTCGCGGTTGTCCAGCTCGCCGGCCGTCAGGCCGAGCGAGGCGGCGCTGGCGATCAGGCCGCCGCGGTTGTCCACCTGGCCGGCGACGGCAAGGGTGGCGAGGTCGCTACCGGCCTGGGTGATGCGGCCCTGCCGGTTGTCCAGCGCTTGTGCGTCGAGGGCCAAGGTAGCGCCCGTGCCGATGGTGCCGCCGACGTTGTCGAGTTCGCCGGTAGCCAGCGTGAGCGTGCCCTGGGCGAGGAGGCCGCCGTTGTCGGCGGTGTCGCGGTTGATGAGCGCCCGGCCGTGGGTGTCGAGGTCGAGGGTGGCGCCGGCCTGGATCAGGCCGGCGGTGTTGTCGAGCTGGCCGCTGTCGATGGCGAGAGTTGTTTCGGCGGCGAGTTGGCCATGGGTGTTGTCCAGGGCCTGGCCGTGCGTATCGATCCGGGCTGCGTGGGCGATGAGGGTACCGTGGTCGTTGGCCAGGCCGCGGCTGGACAGCGTGAGATCGGTGGCGGCTTCGATGCGTCCACCGGTGTTGTTGATGGCACCATCGGCGGAGATGTCCGCCCGGCCGGCGACGGCGCCGAGGGTGCCGCTGGTGTTGTCGAGGGCGCCGGTGGCGGCGATGTCGAGGTCCTTGCCGGCGACGATTCGGCCGGCGGCGTTGCCGAGTGCGTCGGCGCTTTGGACGGCCAGATCGTCCTGGGCGCTGAGCGTGCCGCCGTCGTTGGCCAAAGCGCCGGTCATCGTGTTCATGACCAGGCTACCGTCGGTGACGATCTGTCCGCCGTCGCGGTTGTCCAGCTCGCCGGCCGTCAGGCCGAGCGAGGCGGCGCTGGCGATCAAGCCGTTGCGATTGTCGATCTGGCCGGCCACGGAAATGGCGGCCGGGGTGCCGCCGGCCTGGGTGATGTGCCCGTGCCGGTTGTCCAGTGCCTGTGCGTCGAGGGCCAGGGCGGCACCCGTGCCGATGGTGCCGCCGGTGTTGTCCACGGCTCCGGCGTCGAGCGTGAGATTGCCTTGGGCAAGGAGGCCGCCGCCGTCGGCAGTGTCGCGGTTGATGAGCGCCTGGCCGTGGGTGTCGAGGTGGAGGGTGGTGCCGGCCTGGATCAGGCCGGCGGTGTTGTCGAGCTGGCCGCTATCGATGGCGAGTGCAGCCTCGGCGGCGATCTGGCCGTGGGTGTTGCTCAGGGCCTGGCCTTGGGTGTCGAGGCTGACTGCGCGGGCGATGAGAGTGCCGTGGTCGTTGGTCAGGCCGTGGCCGGACAGGGCGAGCGCTGTGGCGGCTTCGATGCGTCCGCTGGTGTTGTTGACGGCGCCATCGGCGGTGATGTCCGCCCGGCCGGTGACGGCGCCGAGCGTGCCGCCGGTATTGTCGAGGGTACCGGCGGTGTCGATGTCGAGGTCCTTGCCGGCGACGATCCGGCCGGCGGCGTTGCCGAGCGTATCGGTGCTTTGTATGGACAGGTCGTCCTGGGCGCTGAGCGTGCCGCCGTCGTTGCGCAGAGCGCCGCTGGTGGTGTTCAGGACCAGGCTGCCGTCGGTGACGATCTGTCCGCCGTCGCGGTTGTCCAGCTCGCCGGCCGTCAGGCCGAGCGAGGCGGCGCTGGCGATCAGGCCATCGCGGTTGTCGATCCGGCCAGCTACGGCAAGGGCGGTGAGGCCGCTACCGGCCTGGGTGATGCGTCCGCCGTGATTGGAGATCGAAGCGGCATCGAGCGCGAGGGCGCCGGTTGTGCCGATGGCACCGCGGGTGTTGTCCACGGCTCCGGCGTCGAGCGTGAGATTGCCCTGGGCGATGAGGCCGCCGCTGTCGGCGGTGTCGCGGTTGACGAGCGCCTGGCCGTGAGTGTCGACGTCGAGGGTGGTGCCGGCCTGGATCAGGCCGGCGGTGTTATCGAGTTGGCCGCTATCGATGGCGAGGGCGGCTGCGGCAGCGATCTGGCCGTGGGTGTTGCTCAGGGCCTGGCCGTGGGTGTCGAGGCTGACTGCCCGCGCGAACAGGGTGCCGCCATCGTTGTTGAGGCCCTGGCCGGACAGCGTGAGATCGGTGGCGGCTTCGATGTGTCCGGAGGTGTTGTTGACGGCGCCATCGGCGGAGACGAGCGCCTGCCCGGCAACGGCGCCGAGGGTGCCGCTGGTGTTGTCGAGGGCGCCGGCGGTGGCGATGTCGAGGTCCTTGCCGGCGACGATCCGGCCGGCGGTGTTGCCGAGCACATCGGTGCTTTGGACGGACAGGTCGTCCTGGGCGCTGAGTGTGCCGCCGTCGTTGCGTAGGGCACCCGCCGTGGTGCTCAGAGCCAGGCTGCCGTCGGTGACGATCTGCCCGCCGTCGCGGTTGTCCAGCTCGCCGGCCGTCAGGTCGAGCGAGGCGGCGCTGGCGATCAGGCCGCTGCGGTTGTTGATGTGGCCGGCGACGGCAAGGGCGGTGGGGTCGCTGCCGGCCTGGGTGATGCGTCCGCCGTGATTGGTGAGGGCGCTCGCATCGAGGGCCAAGGCGGCGCCGGTGCCGATGGTGCCGCCGACGTTGTCCACAGCCCCTGCGTCGAGCGTGAGATTGCCTTGGGCGAGAAGGCCGCCGCCGTCGGCGGTGTCGCGGTTGATGAGTGCCTGGCCGTGGGTGTCGAGGTCGAGGGTGGCGCCGGCCTGGAGCAGGCCGGCGGTGTTGTCGAGGCGGCCGCTATCGATGGTGAGGGCGGTTGCGGCGGCGATCCGGCCGTGGGTGTTGCTCAGGGCCTGGCCGTGGGTGTCGAGGCCGACCGTCCTTGCGAACAGGGTACCGCCATCGTTGTTGAGGCCGTGGCCGGACAGTGTGAGATCGGTGGCCGCCTCGATGCGTCCGCTGGCGTTGGTGACGGCGCTATCGGCGGTGATGTGTGCCCAGCCGGCGACGGCGCCGAGGGTGCCATCGCTGTTATCGAGGGTCGCGGCGGCGATGTCGAGGTTCTTGCCGGCGACGATCTGGCCGGCGGCGTTGCCGAGCGCGTCGGCGCTCCGGATGGACAGGTCGTCCTGGGCGCTGAGCGTGCCGCCGTCGTTGGCCAGAGCGCCGGCCGTCGTGTTCAGGACCAGGCTGCCGTCGGTGGCGATCTGCCCGCCGTCGCGGTTGTCCAGCTCGCCGGCCGTCAGGTCGAGCGAGGCGGCGCTGGCGATCAGGCCATCGCGGTTGTCGATCCGGCCAGCGGCGGCAAGGGCAGTGAGGCCGCTACCGGCCTGGGTGATGCGTCCGCCGCGATTGGAGAGCGTCGCGGCGTCGAGGGCGAGGGTGCCGGCCGTGCCGATGGTGCCGCGGGCGTTGTCCACGGCTCCGGTGTCGAGCGTGAGATTGCCCTGGGCGATGAGGCCGCCGCCGTCGGCGGTGTCGCGGTTGATGAGTGCCTGGCCGTGAGTGTCGACGTCGAGGGTGGTGCCGGCCTGGATCAGGCCGGCGGTGTTATCGAGTTGGCCGCTATCGATGGCGAGGGCGGCTGCGGCAGCGATCTGGCCGTGGGTGTTGCTCAGGGTCTGGCCTTGGGCGTCGAGCTGGATAGTCCGGGCGACGAGGGTGCCGTGGTCGTTGGCGAGGCCATGGCTGGACAGGGTGAGATCGGTGGCGGCTTCGATGCGTCCGGCGATGCCGGTCAGATTGCCGCTGGCACTGATGTCTGCCCGGCCGGCAATGGCACCAAGCGTGCCGCCGGTGTTGTCGAGGGCGCCGGCGGTGTCGATGTCGAGGTTCTTGCCGGCGACGATCTGGCCGGCGGCGTTGCCGAGCGCGTCGGCGCTTCGGACGGACAGGTCGTCCTGGGCGCTGAGCGTGCCGCCGTCGTTGTGCAGGGTGCCGGTGGTGGTGTTCAGGACCAGGCTGCCGTCGGTGAGGATCTGCCCGCCGTCGTGGTTGTCCAGTTCGCCGGCCGTCAGGTCGAGTGAGGCGGTGCTGGCGATCAGGCCGCTGCGATTGTCGATCTGGCCGGTGACGGCAAGGGCGGTGAGGTCGCTGCCGGCCTGGGTGATGCGTCCGCCGTGATTGGAGAGCGTCGCGGCATTGAGCGCGAGGGTTGCGCCCGTGCCGATGGTGCCACCAGCGTTGTCCAGTTCGCCGGTGGCCAGTGTGAGCTTGCCCTGGGCGAGGAGGCCGCCGTTGTCGGCGGTGTCGCGGTTGATGAGCGCCTGGCCGTGGGTGTCGACGTCGAGGGTGTTGCCGGCCTGAATCCGGCCCTCCGTGTTGTCGAGGGCTCCGGCGGTGGCGATGTCGAGGTTCTTGCCGGCGACGATCTGGCCGGCGGCGTTGCCGAGCGCGTCGGCGCTTCGGACGGACAGGTCGTCCTGGGCGCTGAGCGTGCCGCCGTCGTTGTGCAGGGCGCCGGTGGTGGTGTTCAGGATCAGGCTGCCATCGGTGATGATCTGCCCGCCGTCGCGGTTGTCCAGTCCGCCGGCCGTCAGGTCGAGCGAGGCGGCGCTGGCGATCAGGCCGCTGCGGTTGTCCAACTGGCCGGCGACGGCAATGGCGGTGAGGTTGCTGCCGGCCTGGGTGATGCGCCCGTTGCGATTGGACAGGGTGCCCGCGTCGAGGGCGAGGGTGCCGGCCGTGCCGATGGTGCCGTTGGTGTTGTCCACGGCGCCAGTGCTCAGTGTGAGGTCGCTTTGGGCGAGGAGGCCGCCGCTGTCGGCGGTGTCGCGGTTGATGAGCGCCCGGCCGTGGGTGTCGACGTCGAGGGTGGTGCCGGCCTGGACCAGGCCGGCGGTGTTGTCGAATCGGCCGCTGCCGGCAGTCAGGCGGGTTTCGGCAATCAGTTGGCCGTGGACGTTGCTCAGCGCCTGGCCGTGGGTATCGATATGGATCGCGCGGGCGCTCAGGCTGCCATGGTCGTTGACCAGTCCTTGGCTGGACAAGTCGAGCGCGGCGGCGGCTTCGATACGTCCGTTGGCGTTGGTGGCGGTGCCGTTCGCGATGATGTCCGCCCGGCCGGCGACGGCGCCGAGGGTGCCGCTGGTGTTGTCGAGGGCGCCGGAGGCGGTGATGCCGAGATCCTTGCCGGCGACGATCCGGCCGGCGGCATTGCCGAGCGTATCTGCGCTCTGGAGGGCCAGGCTCCCTTGGGCGCTGAGCGCACCGCCGTCGTTGTGCAGGGCACCGGCCGTGGTGCTCAGGATCAGGCTGCCATCGGTGATGATCTGCCCGCCGTCGCGGTTGTCCAGTCCGCCGGCCGTCAGGTCGAGCGAGGCGGCGCTGGCGATCAGGCCGCTGCGGTTGTCGATCCGGCCGGCGACGGAGAGGGCGGTGAGGTCGCTGCCGGCCTGGGTGATGCGACCGTGCTGGTTGTCCAGCGCCTGTGCGTCGAGGGCAAGGGTGGCGCCCGTGCCGATGGTGCCGTTGGTGTTGTCCACGGCGCCGGTGTCTAGCGTGAGACTGCCCCGGGCGAGGAGGCCGCCGCTGTCGGCGGTGTCGCGGTTGATGAACGCTTGGCCGCGGGTGTCGATGCCGAGGGTGGTGCCGGCCTGGACCAGGCCGGCGGTGTTGTCGAATCGGCCGCTGTCGGCAGTCAGGCGGGTTTCGGCAATCAGTTGGCCGTGGACGTTGCTCAGCGTCTGGTCTTGGGCATCGATCCTGATGGCCTGGGCGAACATGGTGCCGCCGTCGTTGCGCAGGGGGCCGGCCGTGGTGCTCAGGATCAGGCTGCCGTCGGTGACGATCTGTCCGCCGTCGCGGTTGTCCAGCTCGCTAGCCGTCAGGTCGAGCGAGGCGGCGCTGGCGATCAGGCCATCGCGGTTGTCGATCTGGCCAGCCACGGCAAGGGCGGTGAGGTTGCTGCCGGCTTGGGTGATGCGGCCGCCGCGATTGGAGAGCGTCGCAGCGTCGAGCACCAGAGTGCCGGCCGTGCCGATGGTGCCGCCGGCGTTGTCCACGGCTCCGGCATCGAGCGTGAGATTGCCTTGGGCGATGAGGCCGCCGCTGTCGGCGGTGTCGCGGTTGATGAGCGCCTGGCCGTGGGTGTCGACGTCGAGAGTGGTGCCGGCCTGGAGCAGGCCGGCGATGTTGTCGAGGCGGCCACTATCGATGGAAAGGGTGGTTTCGGCAGCGATCCGGCCTTGGGTGTTGCTCAGGTCCTGGCCTTGGGCGTCGAGCTGGACGGTCCGGGCGAAAATGGTGCCGTGGTCGTTGGCGAGACCATGGCCGGACAGTGTGAGATCGGTGGCCGCCTCGATGCGTCCGGCGGTGCTGGTCAGATTGCCGGTGGCGGCGATGTCCGCCCGGCCGGTGACGGCACCGAGGGTGCCGCCGCTGTTGTCGAGCGCACCCACGGCGGTGATGTCGAGATCGTGGCCGGCGACGACCAGGCCGGCGGTGTTGCCGAGTGCGTCTGCGCTCCGGATGGACAGCTTGTCTTGGGCGCTGAGTGTGCCGCCATTGTTGATCAAGGCGCTTGTCGTGGTATCCAGGGCCAGGCTGCCGTTGGTGACGATCTGGCCGCCGTCGCGGTTGTCCAGCCCGCCGGCCGTCAGGCCGAGCGAGGCGGCGCTGGCGATCAGGCCGCCGTGGTTGTCCAGTTGGCCGGCAATGGAGATGACGGCCGGGGTGCCGCCGTTCTGGATGATGCGTCCGCCACGGTTGGAGAGTGTGCCGGCGCTGAGGGCCAGGGTATCGCCCTGGGTGGTGGCGTTGTCCAGGTCGATGGCGCCGGCGTCGAGATCGAGCGTGCCCTGGCTTGCGATCAGGCCGCTGCTGCCGTCGAGGCGATCCGTGACCAGGGCCAGCGTGCCGCTGCCGGCATGTTCGATGCTGCCCCCGGTGTTGTCGATGGCCGCTGCGGCCAGCGTGAGATGGATGCCGTTGCTGGCGATCTGTCCGTTGCTGTTGTCGATGCGGCCTTGCGGGGAGAAAGCCAGTGCCTCGGTGCCGGTGTAGCGCAGCGAGCCATATGCGTTGAGGATGTCGTGCGAGGCAAGGGCGAACCGCCTGGAGACGGTGAGCCTGCCGCCGCCGTTGTCGAAGCTTGTGCTGTCGAAGCTGGCGTGGGCGACGTCGACCGTGCCTTGGTTGCGGAAGGTGTCGCCTGCGACGGAGAGCCGGTCGAGGTTCAGCGTGCCGGCATTGGTCAGCGTGTGCTCCGTTGCCAGGGTGAGCAGCCCGCTGGCGGTCAGTATGCCGGTGTTGATGAGTTGGTCGCGGATGGCGATGCGGCCGTCGGCGAACACGCGTGGTGTGGCTGTGCCGACGCTCACCACGGTACCGCCGGTGTCGGCCGGCGCATCGATGACGCCGGCAGCGGCGGATTCGAGGCTTTCGCTGCCGCCGCCGTCCGTTCCGCCGCTTTCGCCGTTGGCCGGCCTTGGCGCGAGATTGCCGATGAGCGCGCCGGCAGCGTTGTCGACATGGCCGGCGTCGAGGCGGAGGGCCTGCATGCCGCTTTGGCGCAGGGTGCCTGCGGCGTTGTCCAGCGCGCCTGCCCGGATGTCCAGGCGTTGCCCGTCGAGCATCCCCGCGTGATTGGCGAGGGTGCCGGAGACGTCGAGGCGGAGTTCTTCGCCGGCCTGCATCAAGCCGCTGTTGGCCAGATCGTCCTGGCTCGCCAGCGTGATGGCGGTGGCGCTGGAAAGCGTGCCGCTGTTGTCCACGCCTCGCGCTTCGATGGCGAGGGCGTGTTCGCCGGCCAGCATGGCGCCGCGGTTGATGAGTCGCCCTTCGGCGGTGACGAGCACGTCGCCGGCGGTTGCGGCGAAGGTGCCGGCGTTCCTGACGCCGACCCCGGCCTCGGTGCCGACCAGATGGATCTTGCCGGCGTACATGCCGCCGAGTTGGGCGACATCGACGGCAAAGCCGGGCGCCGCGCCGCTGCCGGCGATGGGGGCCGCCTGGCTGTGGCCGGCATCGACGACGTTGGCGCCGGTGGTGATCTTGAGGGTCTGCGCCCAGAGGCCGGCGTTGACTTCGACCGCGCGGGCGATGAGGTCGGTGTAGCCGAGGTTGGTGGTGTTCATGCCCGCGCCGGCAATGCGGATCGTGCCGTTCTCGACCCGATAACCGTCCAGGTCGCCGCCGGTGACGATGGGGGTTCCGGTGGTCAGTGTGGCGCGGTTGGCATTGATGAAGCCGCAGCCGTCGCAGGTGATGCCGGCCGGGTTGGCAATGATGAGCTGCGCGGTGCTGCCGGCGATTTCGATGTAGCCCAGAAGCTGGCTGGGGTTGGGGGAGATGACTTCGTTGAGGATGACGCGGGCGTCGCCCGCGGCCAGCCAGGGGTTGCCCTGGATCCATCCGCCGAGCTGGGACTGGATGTTGCCACGGCTGTTGTTGAGGATGGCGCCCTGCGCCTGGATGTCGAACTGTCCGTAGGCGTTGCGCGATACGCCGGCGGCGCTGGGCGTCTGGATGTTGACGACGGGAATGCCGTTGCCGGCCTTCAGCACCGTCGCCTGCTGGTTGGCCGGGGCCTGCTTGTAGGCGACGATCTGGGCCTGGGCGAGCGACGGGGAGCCCAAGGCGAACAGCGTGGCAACGCAGACCGGACGCAATCTGGCCAGGGCGAATCCATTGGATGGGGTGGCCGTGCCCCCCGCTGTGCCGCGGGGTGATCCTCCTTGCGCCATGGCCGTTTCGGCAACGGCCATGAGCATGCCGCGCAGACGGTTGAAAACGAGACGGTGGCAGCGGGCGTTCATGACGATGTTCCTTCTGAATGGTGCGTGGCGATTCAGAGACTCAGGGTGAGGTTGAAGCCGCTGGCATGACGCGGCGTCTCGAAGTCTCCGGGCTTGGCCAGCGGCTTGCCGGTGAAGATCTCCCACGCGAGCCTGTTCCATGTGCCGCGCAGGCCGACGACCGCGCCGGTGAGGCGCCGGCCGACCAGGAGGCTGGCGCTCGGCCCGCCGACCTGACCGTGATCGAGCCCGGCGTAGAGTTCCGCGCCCAGGGGGCCGATCCGCCAGCCGAGTTCGTTGCGCAGCAGCCAGCCGCGCTCGGCCATCAGCACCGATTCGCCGTCGAAGCCGCGCACGCTGTAACGCCCGCCGATGGAAAAGCGGTCCTGCGGCACGAGCGGCGTGCGGTTCCACTGGGCGCGCCAGACGCCCAGATAGCGGAAGTCGTGCCCGAGCGCCCGGAAGGGCAGGTCGAGGCTGGCATCGGCGCTGAGGATGCGTGGTTTGTGGGTGCCTTCGCCAAAAGCTTCTTCGACGGCGGGGGTGGCGTCGAAGGCGCCGGTGCCGCGCCGCCACGCCAGGTTCAGGTCGGCGACGGCCCTGCCTGCGAAGCTGCGGTGCTGGACGCCGAACTCCCATCCGCCCATGCGCCGGCGCTGGACCTCGATTTCGGTGTCGTCGATGAAGCTGGCCGATTTGCTCATGTAGCCGCGCAGGTAAAGGCTGGTCTTGCTGCGGCTGTTGCGATGCACGAGGTGGGCCAGGCGCGCTTCGTAATTTTCACTGGTGCCGCTGTAGAGGTAGTCCTGACTGGCGCCGGCGACGGTCTGGTGGTAGCGGTTCTTGCTCGCAGTCAGGCCGAACAACCAGTAGCCGTACGGCACCGAGTAATGCAGCGTGTGCCCGCGGGTGCCGCGCTCGCCGGGGTCCTTGCCGCGCTGCCCGCCGATGTCGTGGGTGAAGTGGGCGTAGAACAGATCGTTGAGGGTGAACAGGTGGTCGCCCGACAGGGTGGCCGAGCCGATGTAGCGGCCGGTGCTTTCGGCGCCGCCGTCGTTGGCGGAGAGCGTGATGCGAAACGGGAAGGCCTGTTTCCAGGTGATGAGCAGATCGCTTTCGCCGGGTTCGCCGCCGGGCACGATCTGGATGTCGGCTTCGGCGGTGGGTACGCGCTTGAGGTTTTCCAGCCCTTGTTCGATGTCGCGCAGATTGAGGATGTCGCCAGGGCTTGCCGACATGGCGTTGAACGCATTGGCGCGCGCGCCGCTATCGGGCGCGAAGCGGATGTGGCGTATGCGGCCGGGAAGGATCGTCAGGGTGAGGATGCCCGCGCGCAGGTCCTGTGCGTTGGCCAGCACGCGGGTGGTGACATAGCCCCGGGCGATGATGGCGTCCTGCACGCGCTGCATGATCAGGGCGATGCCGGTGCTGCCCAGGCAGCGGCCGTCGGCCAGCGTGCCAGCGGGGTCCGCTGCTGCAAGCGCCCAGGCGAAGGCCTGTGCCGAGCCGTCCAGGGCGATCTCGCGGATGGTGGTGCAAGGCGTTTCCGATGCGGGGAAGTCGCTGGGGAGGGCGGTGTCGGCCGGCGTGTGCAGCCTGACGTCGGGCATGGTTTCCAGTTGTTCGCGCAGTGCGCGCTCGCGTGCCTGCTGGCGCTGCTGCTCCTGGGCATCGATGCTGCCGGGGCTGCCTGACTGGGCCATCGCGGTGCCCACGGCGGCGATCAGTACGGCGGACGTTGTGACCCATCGGGCGATGGTGTGCATTCTGCCCGCATTTCCCGGATGGCATCTCGTCCTTGCTGTGATGTCTCCCCGCATGAGTTCCGACACTGTTTTCTGATTTATTCCAATGGAAACATGTTAATGCTATTTGTATGCGATCGGATATGCAATGGAACTTGACGGGAGAGCGTGCGCTGCGTCACTCATCTGACTGGAATGATCCTTGTCACGGGCTTGTCATCCCGCTGTCGTGCGAGTGTCACGCGGGCTGGCTAGAAAGGCTAAAGACCTGACGGCGGAGGATTGAAATGCGTGTGTTGATGGTGTCCGACGTCTATTTCCCGCGCGTCAACGGCGTGTCCACGTCGATCGAGACCTTTCGCCGCGAGCTTTCCGGCCTGGGGGTGGAGGTGCGCCTGGTGGTGCCGCGCTACGGCGACGAAGCGGATGAGCCCGGCATCGTCCGTGTCGCCGGCCGGCCGGTGCCGGGCGACCGGGAGGACAGGTTGGCCGGCTGGCGGAGAATGCACCGGGCGGTGCTGGAGGCGGCCCGAGGCTGCGACGTGATCCACGTGCAGACGCCCTTCGTGGCCCACTATGCCGGCCTGGCGGCGGCGCGCAGGCTGGGGCTGCCGGTGCTTGCCACCTATCACACGCTGTTCGAGGAATACATCGCGCACTATGCGCCTTTCCTTCCCGCCGGCTGGCTGCGCGGGTGGGCGCGCGGGCTGTCGCGCCGGCAGTGCAATGCCCTGGACGCGGTCGTCGTGCCGTCGCGGGCGATGCGCCAGCGGTTGCTCGACTACGGTGTGGCCCGCGACCTGCACGTGTTGCCGACCGGCATTCCTCTGGCCCGCTTCAATGCCGGCGATGGCGAAGCCTTTCGCCAACGGCACGGCATTCCGCTGGACCGGCTGGTGGCGCTGTACGTCGGCCGCGTGGCCCACGAAAAGAATATCGGCTTCCTGTTCGATGCCGTGCTGCATGCCAGACAATCGTGCCCGGGCATCTTGTTGGTGGTTGCCGGCGAAGGGCCGGCATCCGGCGAACTGCAGTCGCGGGCGGCGGCGTTGGGGCTGGGTGATACGGTGCGTTTTATCGGCTACCTGGAGCGCCGCCGGGAGCTGCCCGACTGTTATGCCGCCGCCGACGTCTTCGCCTTTGCCTCGCGCACCGAAACCCAGGGGCTCGTGCTGCTCGAAGCGATGGCGGCCGGACTGCCGGTGGTCGCGTTGTCGGAGATGGGGACTGCCGACATCCTGGACGCCGGGCGCGGTTGCGTGACACCGCCCGATGACCCAAGGCGGTTCGGCGATGTTCTCGCCCATCTGTTGTCGACGCCGGCGATCAGGGAACAGCTGGCCGAGGATGCCCGCGCCTATGCCGAAGTCTGGTCGGATGCGGCGATGGCCAGGCGCATGGCCGATGTATACGGCGCGCTGCGCCATGCACGGACGCCGGCTGGCGCAGCGCTGGAAGCAGGCAACTGACGTCGCGCTTGCGCCGCGGGAAGGGTCAGAAGCTGTGGCGCAACATGATGCTGGCCTCGGTCTGGCGGAAGCCGAAGGCCCAGTCGAGGTTGCTGCGATTGCGGCTGTGGCGCACGCGCAGTTCCGGCACCAGCCCGGCGATCTTCCAGCCGTTGGCGCCCAGGCTGACGAT
>NZ_AMXE01000010.1 GCF_000310205.1 Thauera linaloolentis 47Lol = DSM 12138
GAAGAAAACAACCCAAACCTCGCCTCAAAACCCCCGCCGTGCCTACAAACCACTCAACCCGTCCGGCAGACACCACGAAAGAGACGCGCATTATAGAGACCCAGAAAAAACCGTCAACAACAACGAACAATAGAAATATTGATCCGCTCATCGGGCTGCAGAATGCCGGGCATACCACCACTACTCCACTACTCCACTACTCCACTACTCCACTACTCCACTACTCCACTACTCCACTACTCCACTACTCCAACACGGGCAGTCGAGCACGGCCTACGAAACTGCCCTCCTGTCCTGCTGCGCCAGGAGCAAGCGCCTTTCGCGTCATGCGATCCGCCAAACACACGGACAGGACACGGGCGCCCCCCATGCTGCTTACCGCCACCAGAGCCACGAAGAGGATGATGGAGGTGATGTACCATCTCCATTTACTTGCCTCCCCTCAAACATGCGACAGTACCTTGACCTCATGCGCCACGTGCTCGAACACGGGGACCACAAAACCGACCGCACCGGCACCGGCACCCTGTCCGTCTTCGGCTGGCAGATGCGTATTCCCCTGAGCGAAGGCTTTCCGCTGCTGACGACCAAGAAGCTCCACACACGCTCGATCATCCACGAGCTGCTGTGGTTTCTGCAGGGCGACACCAACATCCGCTACCTGAAGGACAACGGCGTCTCGATCTGGGACGAGTGGGCGGACGAGAACGGCGACCTCGGCCCGGTCTACGGCAAGCAATGGCGGCGCTGGGAGAACAAGGATGGCACGACCGTCGACCAGATCGCGAAACTGATCGACGCCATCAAGCGCAATCCGGATTCGCGCCGCCACATCGTTTCGGCCTGGAACCCCGGCGAGGTCGACACTATGGCCTTGCCGCCCTGCCATGCGCTGTTCCAGTTCTACGTGGCCAATGGCCGCCTGTCCTGCCAGCTCTACCAGCGCAGCGCGGACATTTTCCTTGGCGTGCCCTTCAACATTGCCTCCTACGCGCTGCTCACACACATGGTGGCGCAGGTGTGCGGGCTGAAAGCCGGCGACTTCATCTGGACCGGCGGTGACTGCCATCTGTACCTGAATCACCTCGAGCAGGCGCACGAACAGCTTTCACGCACGCCGCGCACCCTGCCGACCCTGAAGATGAATCCTGCGGTGAAGGATATCCTCTCCTTCCGTTTCGAAGATTTCGATATCGAAGGCTACGATCCGCACCCTCACATCAAGGCACCCGTGGCGGTATGAGCACTCTCCCCGAAATCACCCTCATCGCAGCCGTGGCGCGCAACGGCGTGATCGGCCGCGACAACGGACTGCCATGGAAGCTCAAGGCCGACATGCAGCATTTCCGCACCCTGACCATGGGCCATCCGGTGATCATGGGGCGCAAGACCTGGGACTCGTTGGGCCGTCCCCTGCCGGGGCGCCGCAACCTGGTCGTCACCCGCGACGTGCACTTCCGGACGGAAGGCGCCGAGATCTTCAACACCCCGGCCGCGGCAGTTTCCGCCGCAGCGAGCGGCGAGCGCATCTTCGTGATCGGTGGTGCACAGCTCTACACCACCCTGCTCCCTCTCGCGGAGCGACTCGAGCTGACCGAGGTCTGGGCCGACGTCGATGGGGATGCCCACTTTCCGCTGTTCGACCGTTCGGATTTCATCGAGGAGCGGCGCGATGCGCGCGTCGCCGACGCCGACAACGACTTCGATTTCGATTTCGTCAGCTACCGACGGCGCTGAAAACGCGAATCCGACTTCATGTGACGAGGGCCGCTTACCGCGGCCCTCGTCGTTTCTCATGCCGGTGACGGCATGTCTACCGCGTCAGTCCTTCACGCAATCCACGTGGTAGCGCCCGTCCTCGCCCTTGACCAGGCCATGGATGTCGGTCTCGAAGCCGGGGAAGCGGGCATTGAAGTCACGCGCGAACTTCAGGTAGCGCACGATCGTGGCGTTGAAGCGCTCCCCCGGGATGAGCAGCGGGATGCCCGGCGGGTAAGGCGTGACCAGCATGGCCGTGACCCGGCCTTCGAGCTCATCCAGCACCACGCGCTCGATCTCCCTGTGCGCCATCTTGGCGAACGCATCGGCCGGCTTCATCGCCGGCACCATGTCCGACAGATACATCTCGGTCGTCAGGCGGGCAATGTCGTGGGCCTTGTAGAAGCTGTGAATCTGATCGCACAGATCCTTCAGCCCGACACGTTCGTAACGCGGGTGCTTGGCGATGAACTCGGGCATCACACGCCACAGCGGCTGGTTGCGATCGTAGTCGTCCTTGAACTGCTGCAGCTCGGTCACCATCGTATTCCAACGGCCCTTGGTGATGCCGATGGTGAACATGATGAAGAACGAGTACAGCCCCGTCTTCTCGACGATGATGCCGTGCTCGGCCAGGTACTTGGTGACGATCGCCGCCGGAATGCCGGTATGTTCGGCAAAGTCGCCGTCCATGTTCAGGCCCGGGGTGATGATCGTGCCCTTGATCGGGTCGAGGATGTTGAAACCCTCCGCGAGATCGCCAAAACCATGCCAGCGCTCGCCGGCCTTCAGCGTCCAGTCCTCGCGGCTGCCGATACCTTCTTCGGCCAGGAACTCCGGCCCCCAGACCTTGAACCACCATTCGTCATCGCCGAACTCGGCATCGACCTTGCGCATTGCCCGGCGGAATTCGACCGCCTCGGACAGCGATTCATTGACAAGTGCCGTTCCGCCCGGTGCCTCCATCATCGCCGCCGCCACGTCGCACGAGGCGATGATCGAGTACTGCGGCGACGTCGAGGTGTGCATCAGATAGGCTTCGTTGAAGATGTCGCGATCAAGCCTGCGCGTCTGCGAATCCTGCACGAGGATCTGCGACGCCTGGCTCAGGCCGGCCAGCAGCTTGTGCGTCGATTGCGTCGAGAAAACCATCGACTCGCGGCAGCGCGGACGGTCGGCGCCAATCGCATGGTAGTCGCCATAGAAATCGTGAAAGGCCGCGTGCGGCAGCCATGCCTCGTCGAAGTGCAGGGTATCGATCTGGCCGTCGAGCATGTCCTTGATCGTCTCGACGTTGTACACCACGCCGTCGTAGGTCGACTGGGTGATGGTCAGGATGCGCGGCTTCTTGCTCTTCGCATTGCGTGCGAAGGGGTTGGCCTCGATCTTTTTCTGGATGTTCTCCATCGAGAACTCTTCCAGCGGGATCGGGCCGATGATGCCGTAGTGGTTGCGTGTCGGCGTCAGGAACACCGGCACCGCACCGGTCATGATGATGGAGTGGAGGATGGACTTGTGGCAGTTGCGGTCGACGACGACGATGTCGCCGGGCGCAACCGTGGTATGCCACACCATCTTGTTCGAGGTCGACGTCCCGTTGGTGACGAAATACAGGTGATCGCAGTTGAAGATGCGTGCCGCATTGCGTTCGCTCGCCGCCACCGGGCCGGTGTGGTCGAGCAACTGCCCCAGCTCATCGACCGCGTTGCAGACGTCGGCACGCAGCATGTTCTCGCCGAAGAACTGATGGAACATCTGCCCCACCGGGCTCTTCAGGAAGGCGACGCCGCCCGAGTGCCCCGGGCAGTGCCAGGAATACGAGCTGTCCGCCGCGTAGTGCACCAGCGCGCGGAAGAACGGCGGCGGCAGCGACTCGAGATAGTTCTTCGCCTCGCGCACGACGTAGCGGGCGATGAACTCGGGCGTGTCCTCGAACATGTGGATGAAGCCGTGCATCTCGCGCAGCACGTCGTTGGGGATGTGGCGCGTGGTGCGCGTCTCGCCGTGCAGGAAGATCGGGATGTCCGCATTGCGGAAGCGGATCTGCTCGACGAAGGCACGCAGATCGGCGATCGCCTTGGCCGAGGCCTCGGGCGACGAAAACTCCTCGTCGTCGATCGACAGGATGAAGGTCGAGCCGCGGCTCTGCTGCTGGGCGAAGGACGTCAGATCGCCATAGCTGGTGACGCCGAGCACTTCCATGCCTTCCTCTTCGATCGCCTTCGCAAGCGCGCGAATCCCCAGGCCCGAGGTGTTTTCCGAGCGGAAATCCTCGTCGATGATGATGATGGGGAAGTGAAATCTCATCCTGGTCGTCTCCAGCGAAGTCCTTGCGGGACGGGAAAAAAAGAAAGTGTAAGCCCCGAATCTTTGCGCGGGCGTTAATGCGATGAAACGGATCGGAAAAAGGACAAGGGGCCGTCAGGCGGCCCCATCATTGCGGTCACGGCGTCAGCGCGATCAGATCTTCGGCAAGGTCACGCCGGTCTGGCCAAGATACTTGCCACCGCGGTCCTTGTACGAGGTCTCGCACACTTCGTCCGACTCGAAGAACAGCATCTGCGCCACGCCTTCGTTGGCATAGATCTTCGCCGGCAGGGGCGTCGTGTTGGAAAACTCCAGTGTCACGTGTCCCTCCCACTCGGGCTCAAGCGGCGTGACATTGACGATGATGCCGCAGCGCGCATAGGTGCTCTTGCCCAGGCACACCGTCAGCACACTGCGCGGGATGCGGAAATACTCGACCGTGCGCGCCAGCGCGAAGGAGTTGGGCGGGATGATGCAGACTTCGCCGGTGAAATCGACGAAGTTGCGCGCATCGAAGTCCTTCGGATCGACGATGGTCGAGTTGATGTTGGTGAAGATCTTGAATTCGTTCGCCACGCGCACGTCGTAGCCGTAGCTCGACGTGCCGTAGGACACGATGCGGCCGCTGTCGTTGCTGCGCACCAGTTCCGGCGCGAACGGCTCGATCATGCCGGCCTCTTGGGCCATGCGGCGGATCCACTTGTCGGACTTGATGGACATGGGCGCGGGTTCCAGCGGGTGCGTTGCGACCGTTGCCGGTCGGAAAAGCCGCGTAGTGTAGGGCAAGCGCCGCAAGGGGAAAAGCCTCTGCCGCACAGTTTCTGCGGCAGTGCAAGATCCCCTCGTGCCCACCCCGCACCGGGCCGGCAGAAACGGGCGGCGCTCAGCTGTTCTTGATGACGATGTTCGGGAACTTGTGCGTCATGTCCTTGGACTTCTCCGCGATGCGCACCGCCACTTTGCGCGCAATCTGCTTGTAGATCGAGGCAATGCGTCCGTCGGGATCGGCGGCCACGGTCGGCGCCCCGCTGTCCGCCTCCGAGCGGATCTGGATGTCCAGCGGCAGCGCGCCGAGGAAGGGGATGTTGTAGTCGCTGCACATCCTCTCGCCGCCGCCCTGGCCGAAGATGTGCTCCTCGTGGCCGCACTTCGAACAGATGTGGATGCTCATGTTCTCCACCACGCCGAGGATGGGCACGCCGACCTTCTCGAACATCTTCAGGCCCTTGCGCGCATCCAGCAGCGCGATGTCCTGCGGTGTGGTGACGATGACCGCCCCCGTCACCGGCACGCTCTGCGACAGCGTCAACTGGATGTCGCCGGTTCCCGGCGGCATGTCGATCAGCAGGTAGTCGAGATCGTTCCAGGCAGTGTCCTTCAGCATCTGGTTCAGCGCCTGTGTCGCCATCGGCCCGCGCCACACCATCGGCGTATCCTGCTCGATCAGGAAGCCGATCGACATCGCCTGGATGCCGTGGGCTTCGAGTGGAATCATCGTCTTGCCGTCCTCCGACACCGGGCGCTGGTTGCCGATGCCCAGCATCTGCGGCTGCGACGGCCCGTAGATGTCGGCATCCAGGATGCCGACGCGCGCGCCCTCGGCCGCCAGCGCCAGCGCCAGGTTCACTGCGGTCGTGCTCTTGCCCACGCCGCCCTTGCCTGACGCCACGGCAATGATGTTGCGCACCCCCGGCAGCAGCTTCACGCCGTGCTGCACCGCATGCGCCACCACCTTGCTGTTCACCTTGATATCGATCCGGCCGATGCCCGGCACCGACGCCAGCGCGTCCGCCAGCAAGGCGCGCACCGGCTCGTGCTGGCTCCTCGCCGGGTAGCCCAGTTCGACCTCGAAGGCGACGTCGGCCCCGTGCACCACCAGATTGCGAATGCTGCGGGCGGACACGAAATCCTTGCCGGTAT
The DNA here is from genome assembly GCF_000310205.1 of Thauera linaloolentis 47Lol = DSM 12138. Taxonomy (GTDB): domain Bacteria; phylum Pseudomonadota; class Gammaproteobacteria; order Burkholderiales; family Rhodocyclaceae; genus Thauera; species Thauera linaloolentis. The sequence continues at coordinate 5,986 of NZ_AMXE01000010.1, forward strand.
TCGGGTCGATCACCGACTTGAGCGCCTCGGTTACGGTTTGCTGGTCAAGACTCATTGCGTTTTCCTCGATAATCGGAACGCCCGTCGCGGGGCGGAGACGAGCGAATGATACCGGAGCCTCCGCAAACGCTCACCCGCGCTACCATTGAGGTTTCTCGCCAGAACAGGCCCACAGCGGCGCTGCACGCGCACCGCGACCGCACGCATCCCGCGCCACCACCTGCCTGGACATGGCCCGCCCGATGGCCATGCCGGCCTTCCCGACGTTTATCCAGCACCGCAATGAACACCCGCCCGATCACGACACTCCTCCTCCCTGTGGCCGCCGCCGCGCTGCTCGCGGCCTGCGCCACGCCAGGCACGCCCGATGCGCCGCCCCCCGCCGCAGACGATCCGATCCACCGCCACGCCCTCGTCCGCCAGGCCTCGCCCGCCCCGGACTGGCCACGCCTGCGCCAGGCGCTGGATGACGCCACGCGCGGCACCCATGGCATCACCATCGGTGCGGGCGACGCGCAAGGCTTCAGGATCGAGATTCCCGTCGCCGACGGCTTCGCGTCGGGCAGCACCGCGATCCGCCCCTCGCTCGCCGCCGCCCTCGACGCCATCGCCTCCTCGCTCGCAGCGGAGCCGGGCCTTGCGATCAAGGTCGTCGGCCATACCGACAGCCAGGGCAGCGAAATGGTCAATCTACGCCTGTCGATCGAACGCGCCGAAGCCGTCGTCGCCCATCTCGCCGAGCGCGGCCTGGCTCTCGAGCGGCTGAGCGCCGACGGCCACGGCGAAGCCGACCCGCTCGTCAGCAACGCCACCGAGGAAGGCCGCGCGCGCAACCGGCGCGTCGAACTGCTGCTGCGCGCAGTACGCTGAAGGCCGCGCCGCGCAAGTGGCGGCGCGGCACCCCTCGGGCTTTGTTAAACTTCCATACTTTGATTCACGTTCGACAGACCATGCCCCGCAAGCTTCTCGTCACCAACGCCCTGCCCTACGCCAACGGCGATATCCACCTCGGCCACCTGGTGGGCTACATCCAGGCCGACATCTGGGTGCGCTACCAGCGCATGCGGGGCCATTCGGCGCATTACGTCTGTGCGGACGACACCCACGGCACGCCCGTCATGCTGCGTGCCGAAAAGGAAGGCCTGACGCCCGAGCAACTCATCGACCGCGTGCATGGCGAGCACCTGCGCGACTTCACCGCCTTCGGCGTCGCCTTCGACAACTACCATTCCACGCACAGCCCCGAAAACCGCGACTACGCCGCGGACATCTACGGCAAGCTCCAGGCCGGCGGCCTGATCGACACGCGCGACATCGAGCAGTACTACGACCCGGTCAAGGAAATGTTCCTGCCCGATCGTTTCATCAAGGGCGAATGCCCCAAATGCGGCGTCGCGGACCAGTACGGCGACAACTGCGAAGCCTGTGGCGCCGCCTACGCGCCGACCGAGCTCAAGAACCCCTACTCGGCGGTATCCGGCGCCAAGCCCGTGCTGCGCACTTCCACACACTACTTCTTCCGCCTGTCGGACGAGCGCGCGGTCGCCTTCCTGCGCGAATGGACGCGCGGCACCAACGCCGGCGGCACGCGCCGCCTGCAGACCGAAGCCGCCAACAAGATGAAGGAATGGCTGGGCGAACAAGGCGAGAACAAGCTGTCCGACTGGGACATCTCGCGCGACGCACCCTATTTCGGCTTCGAGATCCCCGGCGCCCCCGGCAAGTACTTCTACGTCTGGCTCGACGCCCCGATCGGCTACCTGGCCAGCTTCCGCAATCTCGCCGCCAAGCGCGGCGACATCGTCGTCGAAGACTACACCGACGGCGAGCGCGCCGCGGCCGCCGGCACCGAGATGGTGCACTTCATCGGCAAGGACATCCTCTACTTCCACGCCCTGTTCTGGCCCGCGATGCTCAAGTTCGCCGGCTATGCCACGCCCAGCCAGCTGTGCGTCAATGGTTTCCTGACCGTCGACGGCGCCAAGATGAGCAAGAGCCGCGGCACCTTCATCACCGCGCACTCCTACATCGCACAGAAGCTCAACCCCGAGTGGCTGCGCTACTACTTTGCCGGCAAGTCGAACGGCACCATGGAAGACGTCGACCTCAACCTCGACGACATGATCGCCAAGGTCAACGCCGACCTCGTCGGCAAGTTCGTCAACATCGCCAGCCGCTGCGCCGGCTTCATCGGCAAGCGCTTCGACGGCAAGCTGGGTGCGGCCGACCCCCAGGCCTGCGCCGAATTCGCCGCCGCCTGGGCCGACGGCGGCATCGCCGCCGCCTACGACGAACGCGACTACAGCCGCGCGCTGCGCGAGATCATGCGCCTGGCCGACGCAGCCAACCAGTACGTCAACGACCACAAACCCTGGGAACTCGCCAGGCAGGACGGCCAGGAGGCCCGCCTGCACACTGTGTGCAGCACCGCGCTAACCATGTTCCGCGACCTCGCCCGCCTGCTGAAACCCGTGCTGCCGGCACTGGCCGCACGGGTCGAAGCCTTCCTGTCGATTCCCGCCATGGACTGGCAGGGCGACTGGGCTCCCTTGCCCGCCGGCCATGCCATCCAGCCCTACGACCACCTGATGACGCGCATCGAGCGCAAGCAGATCGACGCCCTGATCGAAGCCAACCGCGAGTCCCTCGCGCCCATCACCAGCGCCCCCCCGGCCGCGGACGCCAAGGTCGCGTCCTCGCAGCAGCGCCATGCCGAAAAGCAGCAGCATGCCGCGCAAGCCGCGGAGACAGCCTCGCCGCACATCTCCATCGACGACTTCTCCAAGGTCGACCTGCGCATCGCGAAGATCGTCGATGCGCAGCACGTCGAAGGCGCCGACAAGCTGATCCGCCTGCTGCTCGACATCGGCGAGACCGATGAAACCGGCAGCCCCAGGCCGCGCCAGGTCTTTGCTGGCATCAAGTCGGCCTATGACCCGGCTGCGCTGGTCGGCCGCCATACCGTCATGGTCGCCAACCTCGCGCCACGCAAGATGAAGTTCGGCATGAGCGAAGGCATGGTGCTCGCGGCCTCCGGCCCCGAGGGCGGGGCGGGCGGGCTCTACATCCTGTCGCCCGATGCCGGCGCCACGCCCGGCATGCGCGTCAAGTGAAGCGCGCACGCATGTCCTCACGGTAGAGGCAGAACCATGCCGCTGACGCCCTCGAAACGCTGGATCATCCTGCATCACGCAGGTCGAGGGCGCCTGTCTCCGTAATGCCGTCCAAGCGGACGGCCTCGCAAGCCTCGTGCACATTCGAAGCGGAGACGACATGAAGATCCAGTTCCACCCCAAACTCCTCGACACCCTGTCCGGCTACGGCCGCGCGGGGTTCGCACAGGACCTTTCCGCCGGCATCACCGTCGGCGTGCTCGCCCTGCCGCTGGCCATGGCCTTCGCCATCGCCTCCGGCATGTCCCCGGCGGCCGGCATCTGGACCGCGATCGTCGCCGGCCTGCTGATCGCGCTGCTGGGCGGCTCGCGCGTGCAGATCGGCGGCCCGACCGGCGCCTTCATCCCGATCATCTACGCCATCGTCGTCGATCACGGCGTGCAGAACCTGCTCATCGCAACGATGATGTCGGGCATCCTGCTGTTCGCCATGGGCGCGCTGCGGCTCGGCAACATGATCCGCTTCATTCCGCTGTCGGTCGTCATCGGCTTCACCAACGGCATCGCGATCGTCATCTTCATCTCGCAGATCAAGGATTTCCTCGGCCTGAAGATCGACAACCTGCCCGGCGAGTTCTTCGCCAAGATGAGCGCCCTGTGGGCAGCCCTGCCGACCATCGACGGAGCGACCGTCACCGTCGCCGTACTGTCGCTGGTCGTGCTGGTCGCCTGGAACCGCCAGGCGAGGAAAGTCGCCTGGATGGCGCGCCTGCCCGGGCCGCTGGCAGTGCTGATCGTGATGACGGCGGTCAACGCCTTGTTCGCGCTGCCGGTCGACACCATCGGCAGCCGCTTCGGCGGCATCCCGCAGGAGCTGCCCGCCATCGGCCTGCCGGAGCTGAGCCTCGGCACGCTGGGCAAGCTGGTGACGCCCGCCATCACCATCGCCCTGCTCGGCGCCATCGAATCGCTGCTGTCCGCACGCGTCGCCGACAGCCAGATCGACGACCGCCACGACCCCAACCAGGAACTGATGGCCCAGGGCATCGCCAACGTCGCCGCGCCGCTGTTCGGCGGTTTCGCCGCCACCGGCGCCATCGCCCGCACCGCGACCAACATCCGCACCGGCGGCCGCACCCCGGTGGCCGGCATCCTGCATGCGCTGGTGCTGCTGGCGATCGTGCTGGCGCTGGCGCCGCTCGCCAGCCACATCCCGCTCGCCACGCTGTCGGCCATCGTCGTCATGGTGTCGATCAACATGGGCGAATGGCACGCCTTCGCCCCAAAGGAACTCGCACGCTATTCGCTGAACTACCGCACCATCCTGCTCGCCACCTTCTTCGTCACCGTGGTGTTCGACCTGACGCTGGCGGTGGAACTGGGCATGGTGCTGGCCAGCCTGTTCTTCATCTACCGCATGTCGGACCTGACCCGCATCGAACGCGTGCCGCTGGAGGAGTATTACGGCACCGAGGCAATGCAGCGCGAGGACGGCAGCCCACGCATCCTGGCCTACAAGATGTTCGGCAGCCTGTTCTTCGGCGCCGCCAACAAGCTCGAGAACCTGCTGCTGATGCAGCACGGCCATCCGGACGTGGTGATCCTGGATCTGGACAAGGTCATCAACCTGGACACCACCGGGCTGGACATCCTGCAGACCCTGCACCGCAACCTGCAAAAACGCGGCGCACACCTGATCCTGTGCGGGCTGAACTCGCAGCCCGGCTCGCTGGTCTTCCGCTCCGGCTTCATGGAAAGCCTCGGTGACGAAAACGTCACCACCAATATCACCGACGCCCTGCTGCGCGCCCAGTGGCTCAGCGGCAAGGGCCCGGAAGTGGCCTATGCCTGACCGCAAGCGGCCGCGGCCCGGCGACTGAAGCCTGCCGCGGCCCGAATGCCGCAGGTTCACGTTTTCTGCACATTTCGCTGACGTTTCGGCGACGCCGTCCGGCCCATAGTGCCGGCCGATGAACGCCGCCAGCGCCTCCCCCGTGCCCTCCTCCATCGCCGCTTTCCGCCGCCCGGCCCGCTTCGCCGTGGCCGGCGGGGCGGCGACGCTCGTCCATTGGCTGTGCATGAGCGTAATGCTCGCCGCCGGCAGCGGCGCCCATGTCGCCACCACGGCGGGGGCGATGGCGGGCGCCGCGGCCAACTATCCGCTGCAGCATCGCCATGCCTTCGCCAGCAATGCGGCCCACCGCCGTGCCCTGCCGCGCTACCTGGCGAGCTGCGCGCTCGCCTGGCTGGCCAACCTGCTGCTCTTCGCCGTGCTGCACGGCCCCGCCGACTGGCCCCCCGCCCTCGCCCAGGCGGGCACCAGCGGCGCAGTCGCCGCGCTCAACTACCTGCTCTACGCGAGGATGGTCTTCGATGAAGCCACAGATGCTCAAACGCCTGCCTGAACGGTACGCCGAACGGCATGCCCTGCCCACGCTCAGCATCGTCGTGCCGTTCTACAATGAACGCGAGGTGTTGCCAGCCTGCCTGGCGCGGCTGGAACAAATCCTCAATACGCTCGAGCTGGACGCCGAACTGGTGTTCGTCGACGACGGCAGCCACGACGGCTCCGCCGATCTACTGGCCGCCATGCAGCCGCACCGCGCCGATCTCCGCCTGCTCCGCCTGAGCCGCAACTTCGGCAAGGAAGCGGCGATGAGCGCCGGCCTCGCGCATGCGCGCGGCGCAGCGGTAATCGTGCTCGACGCCGATCTGCAGGACCCGCCGGAACTGATCCCCGCCATGCTGGCCGAGTGGCGCGCCGGCGCCGACGTGGTGCAGATGCAGCGCCGCAGCCGTGCCGGCGAAAGCTGGCTCAAGCGCAGCAGCGCCCACGCCTTCTATCGCCTGCTGGCACGGCTGAGCCCGGCGCCGATTCCGCTCGACACCGGCGACTTCCGCCTGATGAGCCGCCGCGCAGTGGATGCGCTGCTGCGCCTGCCCGAGCGCAACCGCTACATGAAGGGCCTGTACGCCTGGATCGGCCTGCCCGCCGCCGTGCTGCAATATGATCGCGCGCCGCGCCAGGCCGGGCGCAGCAAGTGGCGCTACACCGCGCTGGCCGGCCTGGCGCTGGAAGGCATCACCTCGTTCTCCACCGCGCCGCTGCGCCTGGCCACCCTGGCCGGCGCGCTGACCGCGCTGGCCGGCGGGCTCTACTGTCTCTGGATCGTCGCCAAGGCGCTGCTGTTCGGCGATCCTGTGGCCGGCTATCCCTCGCTGGTGGCGCTGCTCGCCTTGCTGGGCGGCATGCAGTTGCTGGGCATCGGCATCGTCGGCGAATACGTCGGCAAGGCCTATCTGGAAGCCAAGCAGCGGCCGCTGTACCTGATACAGGACGAGCGCCTGATCCTCGCCGGCGCCCGGGTGGCCGAATGGAAGACGCGCCGCCATGCCTGATCCGACCCGCCGGCCGACGGCCGGATTCGGCTTGTTCTGGCTGCTGTGCGCGATACTCGGCCTGCGCCTGCTGAGCATGGCGGTACTGCCGATGAGCGACACCACCGAGCCGCGCTATGCCGAAACCGCCCGCCTGATGGCCGAGCGCGGCGACTGGATCACGCCCTGGTTCACCCCGGAGCTGCCCTTCTGGGGCAAGCCGCCGCTCGCGTTCTGGACCCAGGCGGCATCCTTGAAGCTGTTCGGCGTGCATGACTTCGCCGCCCGCCTGCCGAGCTGGCTGGCCATGATCGGCATCCTGTGGCTCACGCAGAAGCTCGCGCGGCAGCAAGGCAACGAACGCCTGGCCTCGTGGTCCGGCCTGGTGCTGGCCAGCATGGCACTGGCCTTCATCAGTGCCGGCGCAGTGCTCACCGACCCGTTCCTGGCCCTCGGCACCACCCTCAGCCTGGTTTCGCTGGCGCTCGCCAGCCGCGGCCGGCGTGTACCGTGGGGCTGGCTGTTCTTCGCCGGCCTGGCGATCGGCCTGCTCGCCAAGGGGCCGCTGGCCCTAGTGCTGGTCGGCCTGCCGGTCGCGCTCTGGCTGCCCGGCGATGGCCGCGCGCGCCATGCGCTGCGGGCCCTGCCGTGGCGGAGCGGCAGCCTGCTGGTGGCCGCGCTGGCGCTGCCCTGGTACGTGGCGGCGGAACTGAAGACGCCCGGATTCCTGGACTACTTCCTGCTCGGCGAACATTTCCGCCGCTTCGTCGATCCGGGCTGGGCCGGCGACCTGTACGGCAACGCCCACCGCGAGACACACGGCACGATCTGGCTGTTCCTGCTGTGGGCGAGCTTTCCCTGGGGCATCGCCGGCCTGGCCCTGCTGGTCCACCGCCTGTGCAGCCGTGCCGGCCGCGCCACGCTGCGCAAGGCACTGGCCGACGACGACGTGCGTCTGCTGCTGGCGGCCGGCTTCGCCCCGGCGGTGTTCTTCAGCTTTGCCGGCAACATCCTGTGGACCTACCTGCTGCCGGGCTTGCCCTTTCTCGCCATCCTGATCACGCGCGGCCTGCTGCCGCTGCTAGATGCGACACCCGTGCGGCGGACGGCACTGGCGTTGGTGCTGGCGGTCCCGCTGATGCTCAGCGTGGCGGGCGCCCATCTTGCCCTGCATCCGCACAAGCTGAAATCTGCCGCGCCGCTGATCGCCGCGCTCGAAGCATTGCCGGGCGGCAGCGTGGAGCGCCTGTACTACCTCGAGGACATGCCGTTTTCCGCACGCTATTATTCGCGCGACGCCGCCCGCCGCATCGGACGCACCGAGCTGCTGGCGGCGCTGGCGCAGGCGGCCGACGGCTCCCCTCCTCTGTTCATCGCCGTCCGTCGACGCGATCTGGACTGGCTGGAACAAGCCGCCGGAACGCAACTGGCGGTACGCTACCGTGGCGCGCAACACATCCTGCTGCAGCACAACCCGCCGACGCCGCGCTGACGGCCAGGCCACTTTTACGAGACTGCCGATGCGTCTGCTGGTCATCGAGGACAACGCCGACATGCTGGCCAACCTGGTCGACTACCTGGGCATGAAAGGCTATGTCGTGGATTGCGCCGCCGACGGCCTCACCGGCCTGCACCTCGCCGCCACCCAGCACTACGACCTCATCGTGCTCGACGTCATGCTGCCCGGCGTGGACGGTTTCAGCCTGTGCGAACGCCTGCGCAGCGGGGAACGCAAGCACGTGCCGGTGATCATGCTGACCGCGCGCGACGCGCTGAACGACCGCCTGCAGGGTTTTCACAGCGGTGCGGACGATTATCTGACCAAGCCTTTCGCCCTGCCGGAGCTGGCCGCGCGCATCGAGGCCGTGCTCAAGCGCAGCCACGGCGGCATGCGCCGCGACTTGTGCGTGGGCGATCTGCGCTACGACCTCGACACGCTGGAAGTCAGCCGCGCCGGTCAGGGCCTGCATCCCGGCCCGATCGGGCTCAAGCTGCTCGCGGTGCTGATGCGCAGGAGTCCGGCGGTCGTCCCCCGCGAAGTGCTGGAGGAAGCCCTGTGGGGGGACAATCCGCCCGACAGCGATGCGCTTCGCAGCCACATCCATGCGTTGCGCCAGCAGATCGACAAGCCATTCTCCCGGCCACTACTGCACACCGTCCACGGCATCGGCTACCGCCTGGCCGATACCTGACCCCCTTTCACATCTTTCTCACTTTCTGCGCACCTTTTCTTGACCGCCGCCTGATTATCTTGCGTGGGCTCTGCACCGAATGGAGTCCACCATGTTCCGCAACACCGCTCCGGCCGACGTCGAACTGCCGTTCAGCGCCAAATACGACGCTGGGCATTCCGAGGCCTACCACGACAAGCACCGCAGCAGCCTGCGCCGCAGGCTGTCGAACCGCCGCGACCTGCAACTGGCGCGCAACGCCCTCGCACTGGCCGGCGATCCGCAATGGGTGCTGGACCTGCCATGCGGCGCGGGCCGCTTCTGGGAAGTGCTGGGCGAGCACCCTGCGCGCCAGATCATCGCGGCCGACAACTCCGCCGCGATGCTGGAAGTCGCGCTGCGCCACTGCCCCGCCGGCCTGGGCGGACGCCTGCGTCCGCTGCATACCTCGGCCTTCGCCATCGACCTGCCCGACCGTTCGGTCGACAGCATCTTCTGCATGCGTCTGCTGCACCATATCGGCGAACCCGGGCACCGCCTGGCCATCCTGCGCGAATTCCACCGCGTCACCCGCGATACGGTGATCCTGTCGCTGTGGGTTGATGGCAATTACCTGGCCTGGCGGCGCAGACGGCAGGAGGCACGGCGCCAGCGGCGCGGCAACACGGCTTACCAGAACCGCTACGTGCTGCCGCGCGCCACTGCGGAAGCCGAATTCGCCGCTGCCGGCTTCGAGATCATCGAGCACCTCGATTTCCTGCCCCTGCATTCAATGTGGCGCATCTATGTTCTGCGCCGCATCTGAACGGCCGACCGGTCCCGAGGCCGCCGGAAAGGATGACTACGACTACTGGTGGACGCTGCCGGGAAGCTGGGTGGAAGAACCCAACGAACGGCGGAGCGGCTGGAGCGGCGTGATCCGCGCCGCAACCGGAAACGGCGTCGCCTACGTCAAGCGCCAGCGCAACCACCTGTTCCGCAGCCTGCGCCACCCGCTGGGCTGGCCCACGGCCAGCCGAGAATGGCATTTCCTGCTGCGGCTGCGCGCGCTGGGCATCGCCGCGCCCACCCCGCTCTTCCATGCAGTCCGGCATACGGCGGCCGGCATCGAAGCAGTGCTGGCAACCGCCGCACTGGAGGACTACCATCCGCTACACGAACTGCAGGCATTGCCGGCGGCCCGGCGCGCCGCCGTCGCCCAGGCGCTGGGCCAGGTACTTGGCCGCCTGCACCGCGCACGCCTGCAACACGGCTGCCTGTATGACAAGCACGTCATGATCCGCCTGCACCACGATGCGCCACCCGATGTCGCGCTGCTGGACCTGGAAAAGATGCACCGCCGCCTGACGCCGGCCCAGGCGGCACGCCACGACCTCACCCAACTGCGCCGCCATCAGGGCCTGTTCGACGATCAGGACTGGACGCGGCTCCTCGCCAGCCACGCGCATGCCCTGGCCCATCACGCCGCTCCATGATCGAACGCTGCCCCATCGATGAAAACATCGCTCTCGCGCCGGCTGTTCCGCACCTTCTTCGCCATCGGCCTGATCAACGTCGCGGTCACGCTGATCGTCATCGAGAGCGTCTACGACGACATGGAAGACAGCATTTTGCAGCACGAACTGGTGCTGGAGCGTGCCTTCCTGGTGCAGCACATCAGCGGCGCACAGGTGCAGTCCCGCGACACGGCGCTGCTGACCACGCTGTATGTGCCCGACGGTGAGTCCGCGACCGAACTGCCGGAAGTCTTCCGCAACCGCCCGGTGCCGTTCTCGGCCGAAGTGGAAATGGCGGACAAGACCTATCTGATCTCCATCGAGCGCACTGCGGAACCGCCCGGCGTGCTCTACCTCGCCCAGGACATCACCTTGCTGGAAAGCCGCGAAGCGGCGCTGCGGACCGGCTGGGGAGCGTTCGCCCTGCTGGCGCTCGGCGTGGTGGCGCTGCTGACGCGCATCGGCACCCGCCGCATCCTCGGTCCGCTCGACGACCTCACCCGCCACATCGCGCGCCTGCAGCCCGGCTCGCCGGTCGCCCGCATCGACACCCGTTACGAGGACCTGGAACTGGCCGACATCGCCGCCACCCTGAACCAGTTGCTCGATGCGCTGGACGCCTACGTGCAGCGCGAGAAATCGCTGGTCAGCCTGGCCAGCCACGAATTGCGCACGCCAGTGGCGGTGATCTCGGGCGCGCTGGACGTGCTAGCGCAGCGTAATTCGCTCAGCGACGCCGACCGCCGCACGGTGGCCCGTATCCGGCGCGCCGCCGACGAGATGCATGCCGACGTGGACTCCTTGCTCAAGCTCGCCCGCCGCTCGGGTGACAGCGACCAGCCGGAAGACGTCGATCTGGCCGACAGCGTGCGCGCGGTCGTGGCAGAGCTGGAAGATGGCGCGCCACAGCAGGCGGGGCGCATCATCTGCAGCCTGTCGAAATCCGCCCCCGTCGTGCGGGCCGATCCGACCCTGGTGCGCATGCTGCTGCGCAACCTGGTGCAGAACGCGGTACGCCACACCTCCGGCAAGGTGCATATCGAACTCGGTGCCAGCAGTATCGGCATCAGCGATGCCGGCGCGGGACTGCCGGAGCACATCCGCAGCCGCCTGAATGCGCCTGCGGGCCGCCTCGTGCCTGAAGACGGGCTCGGCCTGTTCATCGTCCGCCTGATCTGCGAGCGGCTGGGCTGGCTGCTGCGGGTGCGGCGCAGCGATGCCGGCGGCACCGTGCTGGACCTGCTGTTCCTGCCCGATGCCGCGCGCCACGCGCGGGCATGAAACGCGGCGCCGGCGGCCACGGCACCGACGGCCACCGCGCACTCAGTTCGGATACACGACCTCCACCGCCTCGGGCGCCAGCCATTCGCGCAGGCTCTCCAGCAACGCATCGTCCAGCCTCACGCGCCAGCCGTCGCCGAAAGGCAGCTCCGCCTCGGCGGCGGCGTTGCGGTAGTTGACCCGCACCGGGCAGCCGCCCTCGCGGAAAGGTTCGATCAGCGCCTGGAGCTTGCCCGCAGCGGCAAGCGCGCCGCCGCCGGCCTCGGCCCCGCCATCGATGCGCAGTTGCAGGGCGCGCGCGAAACGGCCGCGCGCCTCGCCCAGCGTCAGCAGGCGGTCGGCGATGATGCGCAGGCCGCCGGAGAAATCGTCGTTGCTGACCTTGCCCTCCACCACCAGCACTTCGTCGGTGACGATCTTGCCGCGGCTGGCGTCGAGCACTTCCGAATACACCATGATCTCGCGCGGCTGCGTGCCGTCGTCGAGCTGGACGAAGGCCATCTTGCCCCGGCTGCCCATCTTGGTGCGTGTTTCCATCACCACACCGGCCAGCATCGTGATATCGCGCGAAGGCTCGATCTGGGCGAGCGTGCGGCGCACGAAGCGACGCACCTCGGCCTTGAAGGCATTGAACGGATGGCCGGAGAGGAAGAAGCCGATCGCCAGCTTTTCTTCCTTCAGGCGTTCGCGCTCGGTCCACGGGCGGATCTTCGCGAACTCGGGGGCCGCGCCGGCGGCCTCGGGCATCATGTCGAACAGACCGCCCTGCATGGCGTTGGCCGCCGCCTGCTCGGCCGCCTCCATCGCCAGCGCCACGGTGGCCATCAGTTGCGCGCGGTCCAGCCCGGCATGACCGGCGAGCGTGTCCATCGCCCCGGCACGGATCAGCGCCTCGATGACGCGGCGGTTGACCAAGCGCCGGTCCACCCGGTCGCAGAAATCGAACAGGTCGTGGAAGGCGCCGGCACCATTCTTCTCGCGCGCGGCGATGATCGCCCGCACCGCGGGCTCGCCCACGCCCTTCACCGCACCGAGGCCGTAGCGGATGGTTTTGCGGTCCACCGGCACGAAACGGTAGTCGGAGGCGTTCACGTCCGGCGGCAGCACGGCGATGCCGTTGGCCACCGTGTCTTCGTAGAAGATCTTGACGGTGTCGGTGTTGTCCATGTCCGCCGACATGGTTGCCGCCATGAAGGCCGCGCAGTGGTGCGCCTTGAGCCACGCGGTGTGATAGGTCACCACCGCGTAGGCCGCGGTGTGCGACTTGTTGAAGCCGTACTCCGCGAACTTGGTCATCAGGTCGAACAGCTGTTCGGCCAGGGCCGGATCGTAACCCTTCTGCTTCGCCCCTTCGGCGATGGTGGCGCGGTGCTTGGCCATCTCCTCGGGCTTCTTCTTGCCCATCGCACGGCGCAGCATGTCGGCGCCGCCCAGGGTGTAGCCGCCGATGATCTGGCTGATCTGCATCACCTGTTCCTGGTACACGATCACGCCGTAGGTCGGCTCCAGGCAGGCTTTCAGGTCGGGGTGGAAGTAGTCGATCTCCTGCTGGCCCTTCTTGCGCAGGATGAAGTCGTCCACCATGCCGGAGCCGAGCGGACCGGGGCGGTACAGCGCGAGCACCGCGATGATGTCCTCGAAGCGGTCGGGCGCGAGCTTCTTCAGGAGCTTCTTCATCCCGTCCGATTCCACCTGGAAGATCGCCGTGGTGTTGGCGTCCTTCAGGATCTGGTAGGCGGCGGGGTCCTCGAAGCCCAGGCTCATCAAGTCGACGCGCTCGCCGGTGAGGCGCTGCACGTAGTCCAGGGCAAGCTCGATGATGGTCAGGTTGCGCAGGCCGAGGAAGTCGAACTTGACCAGGCCGACGGCCTCCACGTCGTCCTTATCGAACTGCGACACCGGCGTGGCGTCGTCGCCGTCGGCGATGTACAGCGGGCAGAAATCGGTGAGCCTGCCCGGCGCGATCAGCACGCCGCCGGCATGCATGCCGACGTTGCGCGACAGGCCCTCCAGCGGTTGTGCCAGCCCCCACAGGGTCTGGATGGCCTCGCCGTCGTTGCCGTCCTTCATCATCTCGCCGATCTGCGGCTCCATCTCGTAGGCCTTGTTCAGCGAGACGGGCTTGGCGCCTTCGATCGGAATCAGCTTGGACAGGCGGTCGCACAGGCCGTAGGGCAGGTCGAGCACACGGCCGACGTCGCGCACCACGGCCTTCGAGGCCATGGTGCCGAAAGTGGCGATCTGGCTGACCGCATCCTTGCCATAGCGCTCGCGCACGTATTCGATGACGCGGTAGCGGTTGTCCTGGCAGAAGTCGATGTCGAAGTCGGGCATCGATACCCGCTCCGGGTTCAGGAAGCGCTCGAACAGCAATGCGTATTCCAGCGGGTCGAGGTCGGTGATGTCGAGCGAATAGGCGACCAGCGAACCCGCGCCCGAGCCCCGCCCCGGCCCCACCGGCACGCCGTTGCGCTTGCCCCAGCGGATGAAGTCGGCCACGATCAGGAAGTAGCCGGGGAAGCCCATCTGGATGATCGTGTCGGTTTCGAACTTGAGGCGTTCCTCGTAGCGCGGGCGCTGCTGCTCGCGCTCCGCGGCGTCGGGGTAGAGCTGCGCCAGGCGGCGCTCGAGGCCCTCCTTCGCCTCCTGGACGAGGAAGTCGTCCAGCGTCATGCCCTCGGGCGTCGGGAACTGGGGCAGGAAGTTCTTGCCCAGTTGCACCGTCAGCGAACAGCGGCGCGCGATCTCGACCGCATTTTCCAACGCCTCGGGGATGTCGGCGAACAGTTCGCACATCTCCGCCTGGCTCTTGAGGTACTGCTCTTCGGTGAAGTCGCGCGGCCGGCGCTTGTCCGCCAGCACGTAGCCTTGCGCGATGCACACGCGCGCCTCGTGGGCCTGGAAGTCCTCGCGCTTCAGGAACTCCACCGGGTGCGTCGCCACCACCGGCAGACCGAGCGCGCCGGCGATATCGAGCGCGTGGCGGATGTAGCCCTCGGTGCCGGGATGGCCCGCGCGCTGGATCTCGACATAGAAGGCATCGGGAAACAGCCTTGCCCACTCCGCCGCCAGCAGCGAGGCCTGCTCGGTATTGCCGGCGGCGATCGCCGCGCCGATGTCGCCCTGCATCGCACCCGACAGGCACAGCAGTTCGCTCGCCGCGCCGTTCTCGAACCATTCGCGCCGCATCTCGGCACGGCCACGGTACTTGTTGTCGAGATAGGCGCGCGTCAGCAGCTCGCTCAGCTGGCCGTAGCCCGCGCGGTTCTTGCAGATCAGCAGGACGCGGTGGGGCTTGTCGCGCTCGGCCTCGTTCTGGATCCAGGCATCGACGCCGACGATCGGCTTGATGCCCTTGCCGCGCGCCGTCTTGTAGAACTTGACCATGCCGAACAGGTTGGCGAGGTCGGAAATGCCGAGCGCCGGCATGCCGTCGGCGGCAGCGGCGGCAACCGCCTGGTCGATCTGGACGATGCCGTCGGTGATCGAGTATTCGGTATGGAGGCGAAGATGGACGAAGCGCGGCTGGCGCGGCGAGGCGGGAAGGGTGTTCTGGGCGGCAGTCATGGACCGAATTTTACCCGAGCCTGCCCGCCTCCACCCCCTTCCCCCTCATCTGGCGCCCGGCCCCGCCCTCACGGCAGCAGGATGGTCGAGCCCGTGGTTCGCCGTTCTTCCAGATCGCGATGGGCCTGCGCCGCGTCCCTGAGCGCGTAGCGCTGGTTGATCCCGATCCTGAGTCTGCCGGAGCCGACCGCGTCGAACAGCGCGGCGCAACGCGCCTGCAGTTCCTCGCGCGTGGCGATGTAGTCCAGCAGCCCCGGACGGGTGACGTAGACCGAGCCGGAGCGTGCCAGCAGGCCGCAGTCGAAGGGCGCGACCGGTCCGGTCGCGTTGCCGAAGCTCACCATCGTGCCGCGCCTTTGCAGGCAGGAGACGGAATCGAGGAAAGTGTCGCGGCCGACCGAATCGTAGACCACCGCCACGCCCGCGCCCCCGGTCAGTTCGCGCACCCGCTCGGCGAAGCGTTCGCGCGAATAGATGATCACATGGTCGCAGCCCAGCGCCTTCGCACGCACCGCCTTGTCGTCGTTGCCGACCGTGCCGATCACCGCCGCGCCGAGCAGCTTCGCCCACTGCACCAGGATGGAGCCGACGCCGCCGGCCGCCGCATGCACCAGGATGGTCTCGCCCGCCTTGACCGGGTAGGTGCTGTGCAGCAGGTAGTGCGCGGTGACGCCCTGCAGCATCATGGCGGCGCCCTGCTCGAAGGAAATGGCCTCGGGCAGGCGTACCAGGTGGCGCGCCTCGATGTTGCGCGCTTCGGCATAGGCGCCGAGCGGCCCGCTGGTATAGGCCACGCGATCGCCCGCCTGCAGGCCGGCCACGCCCTCGCCGACGGCTTCGACCACACCGGCCGCCTCCATGCCCAGCCCGGACGGCAGGGGCAGCGGATACAGGCCACTGCGATGGTAGGTGTCGATGAAGTTGAGGCCCACCGCATGGTGCCGGACGCGGACCTCTCCGGCATCCGGCGCGGGCAGATCCACCGCCTCCCACTGCAGCACCTCGGGTCCGCCGGTACGGTGAAAACGAATCGCATGGCTCATGTCCATCTCCTGTATTGCCGGGTGCGAGGCCGGCGATGTCTCAGCGCACGAGCGAAATGCCGATGCGCCACTGGCCGTCCTTGTGTTTGTCGTAGTCGAGCAGGGTTTCTCCGTAGCCGCCCAAGTACTGCAGGTGGATGAAGGCGCCGACGCCGGAGAAGATGCTTCGCCGCAACGGGTAGGAGAGGTCGAACTGACGCCGCATCTTGCCCGCCGTTCCCCTGCGCAGCAGCGAGGTGAGCATCAGGCCATCCTCTTTGCCGTAGCGCAACCCCAACTCCGCATAGCCGCGATAGCGGGCGATGTCGGGATTGTCGTCGCGGTCGAGATAGGTCCAGACCTTGGGCTCGAGGCCGAAATAGGTCAGCCCGTCGTCGAGGTAGTAGCGTCCCTCGGCCTTCAGGAACAGGGTGTCGATGCTGCGCGAGTCCTCGTCGTCCTCGCCGTTGGATTCGTGCTCGTAGCCGCCGGACAGGGCGAAAAAGCCCCCCCGCTCGGGGTCGGACACGTGCCAGCGGTAGAACAGCGAAGGCCGGAAGCTCGTATCCCGGAAGGGTTTCGAGTCCGACTCCAGATCCCACAGCGAGGTCTGCGTGAAGCCGAAGTAGAGGCCGCGCGCCACCGGGAAATGCTCGGCCACGACGCCATGGTCGTCGAACACGCGATAGCGGAAGCTGAACTGGAAACGCGCGGAAACCGGGTCTTCGCCGCCGACGAGGAAGTACATCGGCTCATGGGCGCCCAGCGCCGAAGGCGCCACCGCCGCGCTCGCCGTTGCCGCGGCCGGGATGACGGTATCGCCTCCGGAGGCCGCCGCCGCTTGCGCGGTCTGCACCGGCGTCCGCACCGCCGCACCGGCATCCATGACGATGCGGGCCGAGGCCGCATCCTGCAGCGACAGGGTGGCAAAACCGACCACCTCGTCGGGCCAGCGCCCGAGATAACGCCGCTGGCGCGAGCGCTCATCGGCAGGCGCGGCCGCGACCAGTTCGAGCGCGATGCGCGGACCGCCGTCGGGCAGTTCGATCTGGGCGGGCAGGCGCTCGGGCAGATCCGCCCCGTCCGGCAGGCCGATGACGACGACGCCGAAGCTCTGGCCCGGCACCACGCGCGGCTCGGGCGACGCCAGCAGCCAGCCGGAAGCCAGGGCCGGCAGGCTCGTGAATCCAAGCACGCACGCAAGTACGCAGCGGAAAAGCGGGGAGCGAGACATTTTCGAACCAGGAAAAAACGAAACGGACAGCGTCCGACTCACGCTGCCCGTTCGATGCTTTGACAATGGCCGCACCGGGCTCCCCTTCCGGCTGGAGCCCGGCGGCGAGCTCAGCGTACCCGCTTGGCCCGCGAGGCCTGCGCATCCACCACCGCCAGCGCAGTGATGTTGACCAGCCGCCTCACCGTGGCCGAGGGCGTCAGGATATGCACCGGCTTGGCCGCACCGAGCAGGATCGGGCCAACCGACACACCGTCGCCATTGGCCATCTTCATCAGGTTGAACGAGATGTTGGCGGCATCGAGGTTGGGCATCACCAGCAGGTTGGCCTCGCCCTTGAGGCGCGAATCCGGGTGCAGGTGATCGCGGATCTCCGCGGACAGCGCGGCATCGCCGTGCATTTCGCCATCGACGTTCAGCTCCGGCGCGGTCTCGTGCAGGATCTCGCAGGCACGGCGCATCTTGCGCGCCGACGCCGAGTTGGAGCTGCCGAAGCTGGAATGCGACAGCAGCGCCACGCCGGGCTCGATGCCGAACCGGCGCAGTTCCTCGGCAGCCATCAGCGTGATGTCGGCCACTTCTTCCGCGCTCGGGTTCTCATTCACGTAGGTATCGGTCACCGCGAGCATGCGCTTGCTCAGCATCAGCAGGTTCATCGCGGCGAACTGCTTGGCGCCGGGCGCCAGGCCGATCACGTCCTCGACCTGCTTCAGATGGTATTCGTAGGTGCCGAAGGTACCGCACACCAGCGCATCCGCATCCCCGCGGCGCAGCAGCATGGCGCCGATCAGCGTGGTGTCGCGGCGGATCTTGGCCTTGGCCAGTTCGGGCGTGACGCCGTCGCGGCCCATCAACTGGTAGTACTCGGTCCACAGCTCGCGATAGCGCGGATCGGACTCCGGATTGACGATCTCGAAGTCGCGGCCGGGCACGAGGTTGAGGCCGATCTTCTTGATCCGCATCTCGATCACCTCGGGACGGCCGATCAGGATCGGCCGCGCCAGGCCTTCGTCGAGCACGACGCGGACCGTGTGCAGCACGCGTTCTTCCTCACCCTCGGCGTAGAGCACACGCTTCTGCTCGGCCGGAACCTCCTTCGCTGCGGAGAACACCGGCTTCATGACCATGCCCGATTGATACACGAAGGCATTCAGGCTCGAAACGTAGGCGTTGAAGTCCTCGATCGGCTTGGTGGCCACGCCCGAGTCCATCGCCGCCCTGGCCACCGCCGGCGCGATCTTGACGATCAGGCGCGGATCGAAGGGCTTGGGAATGATGTATTCCGGACCGAAGCTCAGCTCCTGGCCGCCGTAGGCGCTGGCGACGACGTCGCTCGCCTCGGCTTCGGCCAGTTCGGCGATCGCCTTGACGCAGGCCAGCTTCATCTCCTCGTTGATCGTCGTCGCGCCGACGTCGAGCGCGCCGCGGAAGATGAACGGGAAGCACAGCACATTGTTGACCTGGTTCGGGAAGTCCGAACGGCCGGTGGCGACGATGCAGTCGGGGCGCACGGCCTTGGCATCGGCCGGCAGGATCTCGGGGTTCGGGTTGGCGAGCGCGAAGATCAGCGGCTGGTCGGCCATCTTCGCCACCATCTCCGGCTTCAGCACGCCGGCCGTCGACAGGCCGAGGAACACGTCGGCGCCTTCGATCACGTCGCCCAGCGTGCGCGCCTCGGTCTTCTGTGCGTAGCGCGCCTTGGTCGGCTCCATGTTGGCCTCGCGGCCCTCGTAGATCACGCCCTTGGAGTCGCAGACGTAGATGTTCTCGCGCCTGAGGCCGACGCTCACCATCAGGTCGAGGCAGGCGATCGCCGCCGCGCCGGCGCCGGAGCACACCAGCTTGACCTCGGCGATGTTCTTGCCGACCACTTTCAGGCCGTTGATCAGGCCCGAGGACGAGATGATCGCAGTGCCGTGCTGGTCGTCATGGAAGACCGGGATCTTCATGCGTTCGCGCAGCTTCTTCTCGATGTAGAAGCATTCCGGCGCCTTGATGTCCTCGAGGTTGACGCCGCCCAGCGTGGGTTCGAGCGCGGCGATGATCTCGATCAGCTTGTCGGGGTCGTTCTCGGCCAGCTCGATGTCGAACACGTCGATGTTGGCGAACTTCTTGAACAGGCAACCCTTGCCTTCCATGACCGGCTTCGACGCCAGCGGGCCGATGTTGCCCAGGCCGAGCACCGCCGTGCCATTGGTGACCACGGCGACCAGATTGCCGCGGCTGGTGAGTTCGAAGGCTTCGGCGGGGTCGGCGACGATCGCGTCGCAGGCCGCGGCCACACCGGGCGAATAGGCGAGTGCCAAGTCGCGCTGGTTGGTCAGCCCCTTGGTCGGGACGACCGAAATCTTTCCTCGCGTCGGCGAACGGTGATAGTCGAGCGCGGCGGCGATGAAATCCTGATCCATGTGTGCTCCCTCGTGCAAATGGAGGTGTTCTATGAGTTGGAACGGGCCCGATCGCCCGTTTGAGCGCACCGCCCGGGAAAGGCGCACGCAGTTCCGTCGCTCGGGCAGGCCTGTTGTTGTCGTTTGGCTCGCCTTGCCCGCGGCCCTTGGCGGCTGCGGGATACCCAAGATTGTTGACGTCACGGAAGTTTAGCGCAGCAGGCGAGCCTTTTGCACGGCGCTTCACTGATATCCACTATCCGCAAAACCCCTTCACCAGCCGCTTTTTGGCAGAATGCGGGCTCGGACGGAGGGAGTGAAGAATGCGACGCGTGGTGTTCAATCAGAAAGGCGGCGTGGGCAAATCCACGATTACCTGCAACCTTGCGGCAATCAGCGCACAGCAGGGCAAGCGCACGCTGGTCGTCGATCTCGACCCGCAGGGCAATTCCACCCAGTACCTGCTCGGCGCCTCCAGCGACAGCCTGGACATCACGCTGGCCGACTTCTTCGACCAGACGCTGAACTTCAAGCTCAACCCGCGCGCCACCACCGCCTTCGTCGTGGCAACGCCGTTCGAGCGGCTGCACGTGATGCCCTCGCATCCGCTGCTCGAGGAACTGCAGGGCAAGCTGGAGTCACGCTACAAGATCTACAAGCTGCGCGACGCGCTGGACGAGCTCGCGGAAGATTTCGACCACGTTTTCATCGATACGCCACCCGCGCTGAATTTCTTCACCCGTTCGGCGCTGATCGCCGCGGATGCCTGCCTGATTCCGTTCGATTGCGACGAATTTTCACGCAAGGCGCTGTATTCGCTGCTGGAGAACGTGCAGGAGATCAAATCCGACCACAACCGCGCGCTGCAGGTGGAAGGCATCGTCGTCAACCAGTTCCAGCCGCGCGCCAGCCTGCCGCAGAAGGTGGTGCAGGAACTGATCGACGAGGGCCTGCCGGTGCTGCAGCCTTATCTGTCGGCCTCGGTCAAGATCAAGGAATCGCACGAACAGGCGAAGCCGATGATCCACCTCGACCCGAAGCACAAGCTGTCGCAGGAATTCGTCGCCCTTCACGACACGCTGGCACGCAAGTACGGCGCCTGAAGGCGCGACGAGGCGAAGCCCTGCCCGGCGCCACGCGGCCCGGACTCAGGCTCCGGGGTCGGGAATCTGCGGCCCCAGGCGCTCTGCCATCCAGTCGATGAACAACCGCACCCGGGGCGACAGCAGCCGCGAATGCGGGTACACCATCTGCACGGGAACGTCGGCCGGCTCGAATGCCTGCAGCAGGCGAACCAGCCGGCCATCGGCCAGTTCGCCGGCGATCTGGTAATGCAGCAGACGGGCGATGCCCACACCCTGCAGGCAGGCCAGTCTGGCGACATGCACCTGGTTGGTTGCGAGACGGACGGGGACGGCTTCGCTGATGGCCCTGCCCCGATCGAGGAAATGCCACTCCCGGCAATGCGGCACCAGGACGATGCAGGCGTGCCGATGCAGCGCGGACGGGGACTGGAGCACCTCCTGGTGGCGCAGATAGTCCGGGCTGGCACACACCACGTAGCGCGTCCGCCCGAGCGGCGTCGCCACCATCGAAGAGTCGGGTAGCTGTCCGATACGGATCGCCAGATCCAAGCCTTCTTCCAGCAGGTCGGCCATGCGGTCGAGCAGGATCAGTTCGATCCGCATCGCCGGATGCTGCGCCAGGAACGCGTTCACCAGCGGCGCGACGTAGCGCCGGCCGAACTCCACCGGCGCCGTCAGGCGCAGCAGGCCGCCCGGGCTGTGGCGGCGGGCATCGAAGCTGTGTTCGATCTCGTCGAATTCGGACAGCATACGGCGGCTCCAGGCAAGGAACTCCAGTCCCTCGTCGGTCAGCGCCAGGCGCCGCGTGTTGCGGTTGAGCAAGCGCACGCCCAGGTGCTTTTCCAGCGCCGCCAAGCTGCGCACGACCGATGCGGCGGACTGGCCCGAGGCCTCGGCCGCCGCGCTCAGGCTCCCCGTATCGACGATGCGCACGAAAGTCGCCATGGCTTTCAGTCGGTCCATCCGCCGGCTCCCATCTGTGCAGCAACTGCAATGGTGTTGTCAGCTCCGCGGCATTGATGCGCCGCCGCGGGCCACGGACACTTTGTCCATCCCGCCACTGTGATCCCGCACATGGATACCGCCCCTGCCCTTTCCGTTCGCCCCACGGCACCTCCCGCATTCCCGGACACGGCCGGCAACCCTGCCCGCATCATGGCCTATGACCACGTCGGCATCCGCGTCAGCGACCGCCGCCGCGCGCTCGACTTCTACGAGGCCCTGGGCTTCGCCGAAAGCGCGCACTTTCCCGGCCACGAAGCCAACGAGATGCTGAGCCCGGACGGCGTGCGCATCAACCTGATCTTCAATGCCGCACGCCGCTCCGGCGCGCGCAACATCCTGCTGGACGAGCCCGTCAAGCTGCCGGGCATGACCCACCCCGCCTTCGTCGTGGATGATCTGGAGGGCCTGCAGGCATGGCTCCGACGGCGAAACATCGCGATCACCGAAGGGCCGCATCGGATCGGCCCCCGCCGCATCGCGCTCTTCATCCGCGACCCCGACGGCAACGTCCTTGAATTCAACCAGTTGATCGACCACCACACAGGAGACAAGGCATGAAACTCTACGACCTGGAACTGTCCGGCAATTGCTACAAGGTCCGGCTGTTCGCGGCGCTGGCGAACATCGACCTGGAAATCGCAGCGGTCGACTTTCTCGGCGGCGAACACAAGCGCCCGCCGCTGACCGACCTCAATCCCTGGGGCGAGCTGCCCATCCTCGTCGATGGCGACCTCGTGCTGCGCGACTCGCAGGCGATCCTGGTCCATCTGGCCGGCACGCATGGCGGCGCCGCATGGTGGCCGGCCGAACCCCAGCTCCAGGCCGAAATCGTGCAATGGCTATCCACTGCGGCGAACGAAATCCAGCATGGTCCGGCCTCGGCGCGGCTGGTGGACAAGTTCGGCTACGCCATCGACAAGGCCGGCACCCTCGCCCGCGCCGCCCGCATCCTGCCGCTGCTGGACGCCCATCTCGCCCAACGGGAATGGCTGGCGCTGTCGCGCCCCACCATCGCCGACTGCGCCATGTTCCCGTATGTCGCGCTGGCACCGGAGGGCGGCATCGATCTGTCGCCCTATCCGAACATCGTGCGCTGGATCGACCGGGTCAAACGCCTGCCCGGCTATGTTGCGATGCCCGGCACCTGAGGGCATGGCGGGGCAGGTGCGCCCCGCCCTCGCTCACAGCGGCTCCAGCTTCGCCACCGCCAAGAGCAGCCACTTCACGCCCGCCGGACCGAAGTTGATCTGCAGCTTGGCGTCGGTGCCGCTGCCCTCCGCGGCGACGATCACGCCCTGGCCGAACTTGGCGTGACTGACCGCCTGCCCGATGCGCAGTCCGTTGGGCAGCGCCACGGCCGTCGGCCGCGGCGCGCGCGCCTGGGAGGACGATGCCGCGGAAGGCTTGAAGTAGCCTCCGCCCACGCCCCCCGTCGCCCCTCCCTGGGCGGCACGCGGGCTCGGCGGCGTCAGCCATTTCGTCAGTTCAGCGGGGATTTCCTCCAGGAAGCGCGACCGCAGGTTGTAGCGCGTCTGCCCGTGCAGCATGCGGCTCTGCGCGAAGGACAGGTAAAGCCGCTCGCGCGCCCGTGTCACCGCCACGTACATCAGCCTTCGCTCTTCCTCCAGGCCGTCGGTCTCGAGGATGCTGTTCTCGTGCGGAAACAGCCCCTCCTCCAGCCCGGACAGGAAGACGGCGTTGAACTCCAGGCCCTTGGCCGAATGCACGGTCATCAACTGCACCGCATCCGCCCCCTGGTCAGCCTGATGGTCGCCCGCCTCCAGCGAGGCATGGGCGAGGAAATCCGCCAGCAGCGCATGGGGCTGCGCCAAGGCCTCGGCATCCCCCGTCTCGGCAAGGAAGTTGGCCGTGGCATTGATCAGCTCATCGAGGTTCTCCAGGCGCTCGCGGCCTTCCTTGTCCGCCTTGTAGTGCGCGCGCAGGCCGCTGATGTCCAGCACATGGTCGACCAACTCCGGCAGCGGCAGGCCTGCGGTATCCCGCCGCATGTCCTCGGCCAGGCGCACGAACTGCCCGAGCACCGTTCCCGGCTTGCCGGAAAGATGGGGCACGGTGGCATACAGGCTGGTGCCGTACGTGCGTGCGGCATCGCCCAGCACTTCCAGCGTGCGTGCGCCAATGCCGCGCGCGGGGAAGTTGACGACACGCGCGAACGAGGTGTCGTCGTCCGGGTTGGCGATCAGGCGCAGGTAGGCGAGCGCGTGCTTGATCTCCTGGCGCTCGAAGAAGCGCAGGCCGCCATACACCCGGTAGGGGATGCCGGCCGAGAAGAGCTGGTGTTCGAGCACGCGCGACTGCGCGTTCGAGCGGTAGAGCAGGGCAACCTCGCTGCGCAGCGCACCGTCGCGCACCAGCGACTGGATCTCCTCGACGATCCAGCGCGCCTCGTCGCCGTCCGAAAAGGCCTCGAACACCCGGATCGGCTCGCCCGCCCCCTGGTCGGTCCACAGATTTTTGCCGAGCCGGTTGCTGTTGTGGCGGATGATGGCGTTGGCGGCATCGAGGATGTTGCTGTGCGAACGGTAGTTCTGTTCCAGGCGGATCACGTTGTGCACGCCGAACTCACGCTCGAAGTCGCGCATGTTGCCCACTTCGGCGCCCCGGAAGCGGTAGATGCTCTGGTCGTCGTCGCCGACGCAGAACATTGCCGCCCCGCCCTCGCGCCCCTCGTCGGCGAACAGCTTCAGCCAGCGGTACTGCAGGCGGTTGGTGTCCTGGAACTCATCGACGAGGATGTGGCGGAAGCGGCGCTGGTAGTGGCGGCGCAATGGCTCGTTGCGCTCGAGTAACTCATAACTGCGCAGCAGCAACTCCGCAAAATCCACAACAGACTCGCGCTGGCATTGCGCCTCATACTCCTGATAGAGCTGGACGCGCTGGCGGGTGTAGTCGTCCCAGGCCTCGACCGCGTGCGGACGATGCCCCGCCTCCTTCTGGCCGTTGATGAAATGCTGCAGTTCGCGCGGCGGGAACTTTTCGTCGTCGACGTTGAGCGACTTCAGCAGGCGTTTGATGGCGGCGAGCTGGTCGCCCGAGTCCAGGATCTGGAACAACTGGGGCAGCCCGGCATCGCGATGATGGGTGCGAAGCAGCCGGTTCGCCAGGCCGTGGAAAGTGCCGATCCACATGCCGCGGGTGTTGACCGGCAGCATCGCCGACAGGCGGGCGAGCATTTCCTTGGCCGCTTTGTTGGTAAATGTAACCGCCAGGACGCCGGCCGGATCGACCTGCCCGGACTGGATCAGCCAGGCGATACGGGTCGTCAGCACGCGTGTCTTGCCCGATCCAGCACCTGCCAGGATCAGCGCATGCTGCGGCGGCAGGCTTACGGCCTGCAGTTGTTCGGTATTGAGATTGGCGAGCAGGTTGGACATCGGCATTCCTTCGGAGGCCGTGCATTGTAATGCGGACAGCGGGAGGAACGATTTGCCTTGCGCCCATGCAAGGCTCCGGGCCCCGGCATGCGGATGTTGCAATGCAACAACAAGAGACTTGTCAAGCAAGCCCGCGGGGGCTATTTTGAAATTGTGCAAAGCAGCAAATTAATTCAGCCAAAGCGGAACCATTTCACACTTCATCCGCCTGACTGACCATAAAATCAACCCCCACAGAGACGCCGCGCCAAGATGTTGCGGCACAACACAAGCCCACAAGACACGGTCCAAAAGACCTGCAAGGGCATTGCGCCAAGACCTGGCGCACAGGAGAACACATCATGAAAACACCCAAACTGCTTCCGTGGTACGCCCGCAAAGCGGGCGTGTCGACCGAACGTGCCGAAGCGCTATGGCACAAGGCCGTGCGCGAAGCCACCGCCGAAACCGGCTGGGTCGGCAACTCGGAGTACTGGGGCGCCTGCATGGATACCTTCGTCGCCCTGCTCGAGCAAGAACGCAACACCCTGTGTGCGCCGCAGGTCGTGCCTTTCGTGCGCAGCCACAACCGCATGTGGCGCCTGCCCCTGCTGGCCATGGAAGACGTCTTCTCGGCCTTCCACGCCAACTGGCAGCGCCACACCGGCGTCCCGCGCAAGGCCGCCTGACGGACTGAATCGCGACGTCCGGTTCCGGCCGGGCGTCAATGTCTCCCTCCCTCTCCTTCAATGGAGATTTGGCATCCCGCTCCGGCGGGGTGCCATTTTTTTGCTCGCCGCCGGCTTCGCGGTCCGCCCTGGCTTCGCGGTATACTCGCGCGTTTTCAACGCTTTTCAGGCCGCACGCATTCCATGCAGGACAAATACCAGCCCGCCGCCGTCGAGACGGCCGCCCAGCAGCACTGGGACTCCACCGACGCCTTCCGCGTGACGGAAGACGCGAGCAAGCCCAAGTACTACTGCCTGTCGATGTTCCCCTACCCTTCGGGCAAGCTGCACATGGGGCACGTGCGCAACTACACCATCGGCGACGTGCTCGCGCGCTTCCACCGCATGAAGGGCTTCAACGTGCTGCAGCCGATGGGCTGGGACGCCTTCGGCCTGCCGGCCGAGAACGCGGCGATCAAGAACAAGGTGCCGCCGGCGAAGTGGACCTACGACAACATCGCCTACATGAAGCAGCAGCTGCAGTCGCTCGGCTTCGCCATCGACTGGAGCCGCGAACTGGCCACCTGCCAGCCCGCCTACTACAAGTGGAACCAGTGGCTGTTCCTGCGCATGCTGGAAAAAGGCATCGCCTACAAGAAGACCCAGGTCGTCAACTGGGACCCGGTCGACCAGACCGTGCTCGCCAACGAGCAGGTCATCGACGGCCGCGGCTGGCGCACCGGCGCCGTGATCGAGAAGCGTGAAATCCCCGGCTACTACCTCGGCATCACGCAGTACGCCGACGAACTGCTGAACGATCTCGACCTGCTCGACGGCTGGCCCGAGCGGGTGAAGACCATGCAGGCGAACTGGATCGGCAAGAGCACCGGCGTGCGCTTCGCCTTCAAGCACGACATCCGCGACGAATCCGGCGCGCTCATCGACGACGGCAGGCTATGGGTATTCACCACCCGCGCCGACACCATCATGGGCGTCACCTTCTGCGCGGTTGCCGCCGAACACCCGCTGGCCACGCGCGCTGCGCGCGACAACCCCGAACTGGCCGCCTTCATCGACAAGTGCAAGCACGGCTCGGTGATGGAAGCCGACATGGCGACGATGGAAAAGGAAGGCCTGCCGACCGGCCTGAGCGTGGTGCACCCGCTGACCGGCGAGAGCGTGCCGCTGTGGGTCGGCAACTACGTGCTGATGAGCTACGGTGACGGCGCGGTGATGGGCGTGCCGGCACACGACGAGCGCGATTTCGGCTTCGCGCTGAAGTACAAGCTGCCGATCGAGCAGGTCATCGCGGTCGGCGACAACGCCTTCTCGAGCACCGCTTGGGCCGACTGGTACGGCGCCAAGGATGGCGTGTGCGTCAATAGCGGCCGCTACGACGGCCTCGGCCACGCCGCCGCGGTCGATGCGGTCGCCGCCGACCTCGCGGCCGGAGGCGGCGAGAAGAAAGTGCAATGGCGCCTGCGCGACTGGGGCGTGTCGCGCCAGCGCTACTGGGGCTGCCCGATTCCCATCATCCACTGCGAACACTGCGGCGACGTGCCGGTGCCGGACGAGCAGTTGCCGGTGGTACTGCCGGAAGACTGCATCCCGGACGGCTCGGGCAATCCGCTGCTCAAGCGCGACGACTTCATCGACGTGGCCTGCCCGAAATGCGGCGCGGCCGCGAAGCGTGAAACCGACACGATGGACACCTTCGTCGATTCGAGCTGGTACTACGCCCGCTACTGCTCGGCCGGCAACGACGGCGCCATGGTGGATGAGCGCGCCGGCTACTGGATGCCGGTAGACCAGTACATCGGCGGCATCGAGCACGCCATCCTGCACCTGCTGTATTCGCGCTTCTGGACCAAGGTGATGCGCGACATGGGCCTGACGACGGCCAGGGAGCCCTTCGCCCGCCTGCTCACGCAGGGCATGGTGCTGAACGACGCCTGGCTGCACAAGCCGGAAGGCGGCGGCAAGGACTATTACTGGGAAAGCGAAGTCGAGGTCGTCCGCGACGCCAAGGGCCAGATCATCAGCGGCCGGCTCAAGTCGGACGGCACCGTGCTCGAGCACGAACTGACGACGATGTCCAAGTCGAAGAACAATGGCGTGGACCCGCAGGCGCTGATCGAGCAGTACGGCGCCGACACCGCGCGCTTCTTCATGATGTTCGCCAGCCCGCCGGAACAGACGCTGGAATGGAACGACGCCGGCGTCGAGGGCGCGCACCGCTTCCTGAAGCGGGTATGGGCCTTCGCGCACGGCTACTGCGCAGAACTGCGCGCGGCGCGGCCGGCCAGCCCGACCCTGGGCAAGGCCAAGCTGCCGGCGGCACTGGCCGGGCTGCGCCGCGAACTGCATCTGGTGCTCAAGCAGGCCGGCTACGACCTGGGCAAACAGCAGTTCAACACCGTCGCATCCGCCGCCATGAAGATGCTCAACGCCCTGGAGAAGGCACCGCGCGACGGTGCCGACGCCGCCGAAGTGGTCGGCGAGGGCCTGTCCATCCTGCTGCGCGTGCTGTCGCCGATCTGCCCGCACATCACCCACGTGCTGTGGCGCCACTGCGGCTTCGGCGACGACATCCTGGACGCGCCGTGGCCGGAGCCGGCCGGGTCGGCGCTGGAGCAGGACGAAGTGGAGCTGATGCTGCAGGTCAACGGCAAGCTGCGCGGCAGCGTGCGCGTGGCGGCCGATGTGCCGAAGGAAGCCATCGAAGCCATTGCGCTGGCCTCCGAAGCGGCACAGAAGTTCATGGAAGGCCGGCCGCCGAAGAAAGTCATCGTCGTGCCCGGCCGCCTGGTCAACATCGTCGCCTGAGGACAACGCCATGCACCGCCGCCCGCACGCCGCGACGCCCCCCCATGCAGCAAGCCCGGCCACGATCTGCCCGCCCGCCCGGCGGCGCCTGCTGCTCGGCACGGCCGGCCTCGCCGGCCTGCTGCTGACGGGCTGCGGCTTCAAGCTGCGCGGCCCGCAGCGGCTGGACTTCGCCACGGTGCACATCAACACCAGCGAGCTTTCCGAGCTGGGCGCCAGCCTGCGCCGGCTGATCGCCACCAGCGGCAGCACCACCGTCGTAGACGACCCCGCGCAGGCCGATGCCCGCCTGCAGATCCTCGCCGACAATCGCGGCCGCGAGATCCTCAGCCTGACCGGCGCGGGCAAGGTACGCGAGTACCAGCTCACGCAGATATTGCGCTTCCAGTTGCTCGACAAAGGCGGCAAGGCGCTGATTCCGCCCACCACCATTTCCGCATCGCGCGAGTTCACCTTCGACGACTCCCAGGTGCTGGGCAAGGAACAGGAAGAAACCCTGCTCTACAACGACATGCAGCAAGATCTGCTGCAACAGTTGATGCGCCGCCTCGCCAGCGTCCAGCGCACGGACTGACCCCATCCCCGCCGGCACATCCGGAAGGCCGTGAACCTGCGCCCCGACCAACTGCCCGACCTGCTCGGCAAGCCGCTTGCCCCGCTGTGGCTGCTGCACGGCGACGAACCGCTGCTGGTGCTCGAAGCGGCGGATGCGATCCGTGCCGCGGCAAAGCGCCAGGGCTTCGAGGAACGCGAGACCCTGGTTGTCGGCCAGGGCTTCAAGTGGGACGCGCTGGCGCTCGCCGCCGGCAACCTGTCGCTGTTCGGCGGCGCCAAGCTGATCGACCTGCGCATTCCCGGCGGCAAACCCGGACGCGACGGCGGCGAGGCCCTGCAACGCTACGTCGCCAGCCTGCCCGCCCAGACGCTGACCCTGATCACGCTGCCCGAACTCGACTGGCAGGCACGCAAGACGAGCTGGTTCAAGGCCGTTTCCGAGGCAGGCAACTGCCTCGAGCTCAAGGCGCCCGAGCGCGAGCGCCTGCCCGACTGGGTCGGCCGCCGCCTTGCCGTGCAAGGGCAGACCGCCAGCGCCGACGCGCTCGCCTTCATCGCCGACCACGTCGAAGGCAACCTGCTCGCCGCTCACCAGGAAATCCTCAAGCTCGGCCTGCTGCACCCGGAAGGCCAGCTGAGCCTGGAGCAGGTGCGGGACGCGGTGCTCAACGTCGCCCGCTACGACATCGACAAGCTGCGCCAGGCCATCATCGAAGGCGAGCCCGCGCGCTGCGCCCGCCTGCTCGAAGGCCTCAAGGGCGAAGGCGCCGCGCCGCCGCTGGTGCTGTGGACGCTGGCCAACGAAACCCGCACGCTGGCCAGCCTGTGCGCGGGCCGCGACGCCGGTCAGCCGCTCCCGGCCCTGTTCAAGGCCGAACGCATCTTCGATCCGCGCCGCCAACAGGCCCTCGGCCGCGCGCTGGGACGCCTCAACCAGGGCAGGCTGCGTGCTGCGCTGATGCATGCCGCGCGCATCGACCGCATGATCAAGGGCCTGGTGGCCGGCGACGTGTGGGACGAATTCCTGCAGCTCGCGCTGCGGCTGGCGCGCCACGCATAGCCCTGGCGCGATGTTCGGTGTTTTAATTGCGGCTTGGCCCATTCAGCCCTGACACCCGGACACCGCGATGGACATCCAGAACTACATGCAGACCCTCGGCCGCCAGGCCCGCGCCGCCTCGCGCGTACTGGCTGCCGCCTCCACCGCCACCAAGAACGCCGCGCTGCTGGCAATGGCCGCCGAGATCCGCGCCCGCAGCGGCGAACTGCTCGCCGCCAATGCCCAGGATCTCGACGGAGCACGCGCCGCCGGCCTCGAACCCGCGCTCATCGACCGCCTGACGCTGACCGAGAAGGGCGTCGAGGCCATGGCAATCGGCCTCGAACAGGTCGCCGCGCTGCCCGATCCCATCGGCGAGATGACCGACATCAAGCGCCGCCCGTCGGGCATCCAGCTCGGCAAGATGCGCGTGCCGCTGGGGGTGATCGGCATCATCTACGAGGCGCGCCCCAACGTCACCGCCGACGCCGCCGCCCTGTGCCTGAAATCCGGCAACGCCGCGATCCTGCGCGGCGGCAGGGAAGCCATCAACGCCAACCGCGCGATCGCCGCCTGCGTGCGGGCGGGCCTTGCCGCCGCCGGCCTGCCCGAAGCCGCAGTACAGGTGGTCGAAACCACCGACCGCGAGGCAGTGGGGGCGCTCATCACCATGCCGGAGTTCGTCGACGTCATCGTGCCGCGCGGCGGCAAGGGCCTGATCGAGCGCATCTCGAAGGATGCGCGGGTACCGGTCATCAAGCACCTCGACGGCAACTGCCACGTTTATATCGACGACGAAGCCGACCCGGCCAAGGTCGTGCCCATCGTCGAAAATGCCAAGACCCAGCGCTACGGCACCTGCAACACTGCCGAGTCGCTGCTCGTCGCGCGCGGCGTGGCCGACATCTACCTGCCCGAAATCGGCCGCATGCTGGCCGGCAAGGGCGTGGAGATGCGCTGCTGCGCCGAGTCGCTGGCGCTGCTGCGCGAGGCCGGCATCGACGCCGGCAGGCTGGCCGCGGCAACCGAAGCGGACTGGCGCGAGGAATACCTCGCCCCGGTCATCGCGGTGAAGATGGTGGACGGCCTCGACGAGGCGATCACCCACATCAACGCCTACAGTTCCGGCCATACCGAAGCCATCGTCACCGAAAACCATACGCATGCCATGCGCTTCCTGCGCGAAGTGGATTCGTCCTCGGTCATGGTCAATGCCTCGACGCGCTTCGCCGACGGCTTCGAATACGGACTGGGCGCGGAAATCGGCATTTCCACCGACAAGATCCATGCGCGCGGCCCGGTTGGCCTGGAAGGCCTGACCAGCCAGAAGTGGATCGTGTTCGGCAATGGCGAGATTCGCGCCTGACCCGGCATCCGGAGCACACGCCCATGAAAGCACTCGCCCCGACCTTGCTGGCCGCCGCCTTGCTGTCGGCCAGCCTTGCCCAAGCCGCGGAAGTGGCCGGCATCGGCTTCGCACCGCAGGCAAGCGTCGACAACAGCACGCTGACACTGAACGGTGCCGGCCTGCGCACGCGCCTGACCTTCAAGGTGTATGCGATGGGCCTCTACCTGCGCAATCCGGCTACGGGCAGCACCGAAATCCTGCAGGACGCGGGCGAGAAACGCATCCGCATCGTCATGATCCGCGACCTGGACGGTAAGCAGTTCGCCGATGCGCTGCTCGACGGACTGCGGCGCAACCATGACGAGGCCACGCTGGCGGCGCTGAAACCCGCCACCGACGCCCTGCTCGCCGCAGTGCTGGACAGTGGCGAAGCGAAATCGGGCACTGAGGTGATTCTCGACCGGCTTGCCAACGGCGCAACCCGGCTGCTGATCAACGGCCAGCCGCGCGGCAGCGACATTTCCGATCCGGCCTTCTATCCTGCCTTGCTGCGCATCTGGCTGGGCGAGCGCCCGGCCGACGCCGGGCTCAAGGCAAGCCTGCTCGAGTCTGCGCGATGAGCAGCCAGTGATGCGCGGATCGGCTACTCCAGCGGCCAGCGGCTTCGATGCGGTGATCGCCCTGCCGTTCGGGCCGTTCGGCATCCGCAGCGCCGGCGGGGCGGTCGCCGAGCTGGTGTTCCTGCCGCCGGATACCGCACTGCATGCACCCGCGAATGAGACCGCCCGCCTGGCGGCCGAAGCGCTGCACGGCTGGATCGACGATCCCGAGCGCCCCTTTCCGCTTCCGCTCCTCGAGTGCGGCACCGCCTTCCAGCGCCGCGTCTGGGCCGAGATCAGCGCCATCCCCACGGGGCAGACCCGCAGCTATGGCGAGCTGTCGGCCCGGCTAGGGAGCGCGGCGCGCGCGGTCGGCCAGGCCTGCGGCGCCAACCCCTATCCGCTCGTCGTGCCCTGCCACCGCGTCACGTCCTCCAGCGGCCTCGGCGGTTTCGCCAATGCCAGCGGCGGCTGGCTGCTCGACGTCAAGCGATGGCTGCTGCGGCACGAAGGCGCCGCATGACGACGCGCCCGACCGCCGCCGAGGCCGGTCTGCCCGCGGAAACCCGCACGGAACTCGATCGCTTCACCGACAGCCTGTGGCTGGAACACGGCCTTGCGCGCAACACGCTGAACGGCTACCGCAGCGATCTCGCCTTGTTTGCCGCCTGGCTGGCGAAACGCGAAGTGCCGCTGCGATGCGCGCGGGCGGGCGACCTGGCCGCCTATCTGGCCGAATTCAGCCTGCGCGCACGCCCCGCCAGCCAGCGCCGCCTGCTGTCCGCCTGGCGGCGCTATTACCGCCACCTGCTCGCCAACCGCGAGATATCGGAAGACCCGACCCTGACGCTGGACCCGCCCCTGCCCGGCCAGCGCTTTCCGAAGACTTTGAGCGAAGCCCAGGTCGAGGCCCTGCTCGCGGCTCCCGACACCGGCACGCCGCAAGGCCTGCGCGACCGCTGCATGCTCGAAGTCCTGTATGCCGCCGGGCTGCGCGTGTCCGAATTGATCGGGCTGAAGCTTTTTGCCGTCAGCCTCGACCAGGGCGTGCTGCGCGTAATGGGCAAGGGCAGCAAGGAACGGCTCGTGCCGCTCGGCGAAGTCGCGGCCGACTGGATCGTCCGCTACGTGCGTGAAGCGCGTCCCGTCCTGCTTGGCGGCCGCCATTGCGACGAAGTCTTCGTCACGCGCTTGGGCAGCGGCATGACACGCCAGATGTTCTGGCGCATCATAAAACAAAATGCGATGGTGGCCGGCATCCCTGCGGAACGCATTTCCCCCCATACGCTGCGCCACGCATTCGCGACCCATCTACTGAACCACGGTGCAGATTTGCGCGTCGTCCAGTTGCTGCTCGGACATGCCGACATTTCGACGACTCAGGTCTATACCCATGTCGCGCGTGAAAGGCTCAAGCAATTGCATGCGAATCATCACCCCCGCGCCTGATCTCGCTACATGCCGGTACCGCATCCGCCTCCCCTTTCCCTCAGCCCGCCTCTCCAGTCTCCCCCGGATTCCGATCATGAGCCGACACGATACCCACGCGCCGGAAACCCCGGCGACACGTTTCCTGCGACAGCATGGCCTGGCCTATTCGAGCCATCTCTACGAATATGAAGAGCACGGCGGCACCGCGGTCTCTTCACGCGAATTGAACGTAGACGAACACGCCGTGATCAAGACGCTGATCATGGAGGATGAAAGCGCCAAACCACTGATCGTGCTGATGCACGGCGATCGCAAGGTTTCGACCAAAGAACTCGCCCGCCAGATCGGCCGCAAGCACATCGAGCCATGCAAACCCGAGGTCGCCAATCGCCATACAGGCTATCTCGTCGGGGGCACATCGCCCTTCGGCACCCGAAAGGCGATGCCGGTCTATATGGAAAGGACCATTCTCGATCTGCCGCTCATCTATATCAATGGCGGCCGCCGCGGCTATCTCGTCGGGGTCCATCCCCACGACATTCTCAGGGCTCTGCAGGCCCAGTTGGTCGAAGTCGCGAATTGAGGATTCGGAATGAAAGCGATACCGTACCCAAGTATTGCAAGAACCGAAAACCGTCGTATTGCGGCGCGATTACTGGCAGAATCCATGCTGCAACTGCTTGGCCATCAATAGCCGAGCAATTCTGCTCAAAATCTATAGAGAACCAACTCGCGCAACCACTGAGGAAACACCATGGATCTTTCGAGTTATTCGCTTCCCGATCTCCGCCGCCTGCAAACGAAAGTCGAATCCGAGATTCGCCGCCGCAGCGATACCACGCGTCGCGCGCTGCTGAAGCAGGTGCAGAAACTGGTTGCAGAGCAAGGCCTCACGCTCGACGATCTGATCGATGCGCCGGCCGCCGCGGCCCAGCCCCAGGCAAAGGCCACCGCCGCCGCGAAGGCCAAGCGCGGCAGCGCCAAGAAAACCAAGGCGCCGTCCGTCATCAAGTACCGCAACCCGGCCAATCCCGAGCAAGGCTGGAGCGGCCATGGCCGCCGCCCCCAATGGGTTCTCGACTGGCTCGGGCAAGGCAAGCCCCTCGAAGAACTGGCGGCATAAGCATCTGCCTGTTCTGCAAGACAAGCCGGCTTCGGACACGCTCTGGATCCGGCTCGTTTCATTCGTGCCCACAATGCGGAACGGCCATCGGCGGTGCTTTCGCAAACGCCGCACCGACACGCGTGATGAATGCGCACCGCGGCATCGGATATCCCGCCCGCGATCAGACCCCGAAAGGCGGTGGTGCAGCGCCGTCCCGGCCGCGCTGGATGAAGACGCCAACACGGCGCACATCCTTCATCACCCCGATCTTTGCCACGCGCAGCTTTACCCACGGTGCGCCGAATTCGTCGAACAGCAGCTTGACGACGAATTCACCCAGGCTCTCGATCAAATTGAAGTGGCGCTGCCCGAGTTCCTCGCGAATACGCTGGGTGACAACGGCATAATCGATGGTATCGGCGATATCGTCATGCTCGGCTGCGGCATCCGGGACACCGAAAGTGAGATTGAGCTCGACGGTCTGCTGGCCGGTCTTCTCCCGAGCGTAAACGCCAACCCAGGCCTTGACCCGCAACTCCTCGATGAAGATGAAATCCATGCTGGTTCCCGTTTAGAATCGCTGCGATTCTATCCTGTGCGCGACCACCGGCCGCAGCCGGACACATGGTTCCCGCACCTTCCGCTGAACGTTTGATGCATTCGTCGCCCGCCCCGGCGGAAGACGTGGAGCAAAGATGTCCCTGATTGCCCTGCTCCTCGGAGCCTATCTGCTCGGCTCGATTCCCTTCGCCATCGTCACCAGCAAGCTGTTCGGCCTGGAAGACCCCCGCCGCTACGGCTCGGGCAATCCGGGCGCAACCAATGTGCTGCGCAGCGGGAACAAGGGTGCGGCGGCGCTGACGCTGATCGGCGACTGCCTGAAAGGCTGGCTGGCCGTATGGGCAGCCAGCCGGCTCGGCTTCAGCCCGCTGGAGGCTTCGCTTGCGGGCCTGGCGGCCTTTCTGGGCCACGTCTTCACCGTCTTCCTGCGCTTCAACGGCGGCAAGGGTGTCGCAACTGCGCTCGGCGTGCTTGCCAGCGTGGACGGCCAGGTCGCAATCCTGTGCGCATTGGTCTGGCTGGCCGTGGCCTTCACCTCCCGCTACTCGTCGGCCGCGGCCTTGTCCGCGGCGGCGGCGGCCCCCGTTGCCGGGCTGATTTTCCTGGGGCCGCAGCCGAGCGTGCTGGTATTGGCGGCCATGGCCGGGGTGCTGATCTGGCGCCATGCCGCCAACATCCGGCGCCTGTTGGCAGGCACCGAAGGCCGGATCGGTGGCAGCAAGAAACCGAAGGCGGACTGACCCCCCTGGCCGGGGGGGGCCGAGGGTCAGGCAGTTGCCCGCTGCGGCGGTCGCAGTTCGGCGAGCGGCCAGCGCGGCCGGATCCGCACCGCGGGTTCGCCGCCGGCTTCGTCCCCGGCGGCAAGACGCATCGCGCCGGCAAACGCGATCATGGCGCCGTTGTCGGTGCATAGTGCCGGCTCCGGATAATGGACACGCCCACCCCGTTTTTGCAGCGCGGCATCCAGCACCGCCCGCAGATGCAGGTTGGCACCGACCCCGCCCGCCACGACGAGCGTCCTCAGCCCGGTTTTCTTCAGCGCAGCCAGCGCCTTTGCGCACAGCACCTCGACCACCGCCTGCTGGAACTCGGCGGCGAGGTCAGCCATGCGCGCGGGCTCCCAATCGGAGCCGGACACGACGTTGAGCACCGCGGTCTTCAAGCCGCTGAAACTGAAATCCAGATCGCCCGAATGCAGCATCGGCCGCGGCAGGCGGAAGCGCCCGGCGACACCCCTGGCCGCGAGCTGAGCGAGCTGGGGCCCGCCCGGGTAGCCGAGGCCGAGCAGTTTCGCGGTCTTGTCGAAGGCCTCCCCCGCCGCGTCATCGACGGATTCGCCCAGCAACGCGTAATCCCCCACGCCGCGCACCCGCATCAATTGCGTGTGCCCACCGGACACCAGCAGCGCAACGAAGGGAAACCGCGGCGGATCGGCCGACAGCAGCGGCGATAGCAGATGGCCTTCGAGATGGTGGACCGGCAGGGCTGGAATGCCGCGTGCCAGCGCGAAGGACTCGGCCACGCTGGCCCCGACGAGCAGGGCACCCGCCAGCCCCGGACCCGCGGTATAGGCCACGGCATCGAGGTCGCGGGCTTCCAGCCCCGCAGCCGCCAGGGCCTGCTTCAGGAGCACCGGCAGGCGGCGGATGTGGTCGCGCGAGGCGAGTTCGGGCACCACGCCGCCGTAGGCCGCATGGAGATCGATCTGTGAATGAAGGCAATGCGCCAGCAGCCCGGCTTCGGTGTCATACACCGCGACGCCGGTTTCGTCGCACGAGCTTTCGATCCCCAGCACTTTCATGACTTGCATCCATTTGATTCGGTGCGGCATTCTAATCCCCAAAGCCGATTTTCCGTGCATCTGGCACTTGCCATCGACTCGGACGTGGTTTATATTCGCGGTCTTTCTGCCCACCAGACACCCAAGGAAGTCCGCAATGCCCGGTATCCGCGTCAAGGAAAACGAGCCGTTTGAGGTTGCGATCCGCCGCTTCAAGCGCACCATCGAAAAGACCGGTGTGCTGACCGAGCTGCGCTCGCGTGAGTTCTACGAGAAGCCCACCGCCGAGCGCAAGCGCAAGCTGGCCGCCGCAGTGAAGCGCAACCACAAGCGCCTGCGCAGCCAGACCCTGCCGCCGAAGCTGTACTGATTCTCTCCGCACCCGGTATTTCCGGCTGCCCGCACGCCGGGCGAAGGCCAAATGGCCTTCGCCCGGCGTGATGCTTTTTCCGTCGATGCACTCCACACGCGAAAAAGCAGCACATTTGTCCGGGCTACGAGCCTCGATCCGCTGCGCACGATGATCCCTCAGTCCTTCGTTCAGGAACTGTTGTCGCGCGTCGACATCGTCGACGTCATCGAACGCTTCATACCGCTGAAGAAGAGCGGGGCGAACTACTTCGCCTGCTGCCCTTTCCACGGCGAGAAGTCCGCCTCTTTCTCGGTCAGCCCTTCCAAGCAGTTCTATCACTGCTTCGGCTGCGGGGTTCATGGCAGTGCGCTCGGCTTCCTGATGGAATACAGCGG
Organism: Thauera linaloolentis 47Lol = DSM 12138; assembly: GCF_000310205.1. GTDB lineage: Bacteria > Pseudomonadota > Gammaproteobacteria > Burkholderiales > Rhodocyclaceae > Thauera > Thauera linaloolentis. The sequence goes on from NZ_AMXE01000010.1 coordinate 43,758, forward strand.
ACTCGGCTTCGTCGATGCCGTCAAGGAACTCGCCGGGCAAGTCGGCCTGCAGGTGCCCGACGATGGCCGCAGCGCCAACCCGCAGGACGACACCAGCGAACGCCTCCACGAGGTGATGGGCCTCGCGGCGCGCTTTTATCGCGAGCAGCTCAAGCCCTCGCGCCGCGCCATCGATTACCTGAAGCGCCGCGGCCTGTCCGGCGAGATCGCCGCACGCTTCGGCCTGGGCTACGCGCCTGATGAGTGGCAGGCCCTGCAGAAGATCTTTCCCGACTACCAGGCGAAGACGCTGGCCGACGCCGGGCTCGTCATCGACAACGATCAGGGGCGACGCTACGACCGCTTCCGCGATCGCATCGTCTTCCCGATTCATGATCGCCGCGGCCGCATCATCGCCTTCGGCGGCCGGATACTGGACAAGGGCGAACCGAAGTACCTGAATTCGCCCGAGACGCCGCTGTTCGAGAAAGGGCGCGAACTCTATGGCCTCTACCTGGCGCAGAAACCGATCCGCGACGAAGGCTGCGCCATCGTCGTCGAGGGCTACATGGACGTCGTCGCGCTGGCGCAGTTCGGCATTTCCAACGCCGTCGCCACACTCGGCACGGCCACGACGCCGCAACACGTCCACACGCTGCTGCGCCAGACCGACCGCATCGTGTTCTGTTTCGACGGCGACGCAGCCGGCCGCCGCGCCGCCTGGCGAGCCCTCGAGAACGCACTTGAATCGCTGCGCGACGACGCGACCCTGGCCTTCCTGTTCCTGCCGGCCGAGCATGACCCCGACTCCTTCGTGCGCGCCGAAGGCACCGAGGCATTTCGCAAGGCGGCAGGCAACGCCAAGCCCTTGGCACGCTTCCTCATCGAGGAGCTTCGCGGCCACCACGACATGGACGCCGCCGAAGGCCGCGCCGCATTCGTGCACGAAGCGGCACCGCTCGTCACGCGCATCGCCGCCCCGCTGCTGCGCCTTCAGGTGATCAAGTCGGTGGCGGAAGAAAGCGGCTTGACACAGGCCGAAGTGGAGCACGCATTCGGCATCATCGCCGCCAGCCCGAAGCACGCACGCCCGCGTGCACCGCAGCCGGAAACCGCCCTCGCAGGCGCCCCGCGCCCCGCCTTCAAGGGCAGGCAACAGCAGGTCGGCACCCGCTCCGGCACCCGTCCCTTCGGCAGGCGCAAGCCGCCCTCCACTGCCGGCACCTTGCTGCGGCTCGTCATGCAGCACCCGACCTGGGCCGCGCGCATGCCGGTCGACCTCGTGCCGTCGGACAGCCCCGAAGGCCTTGCCCTGATCGCCATCATCGACCTGCTGAGCCTGGGCGAGCCGGTCCCCGCCGGCGGCCTCGGTGCACTGATCGAACGCTTTCGCGACACTCCACACGGCGAGACACTTTCACGCGTCGCAGCGGAACTCGTCGACGCCGAATTCGACGAAAGCATTGTCGAAACCCTGTTCGAGGACAGCCTGCGCAAGCTCCACGCCGACAGCCTCGCCGCCGAGATAGCCTCTTTGCTTCGGCATGACCGCGAGCACGGCCTCGACCCAAGCGGGCGCCACCGCCTGGCAGAACTGCTGCTGGAGAAGCGCGAGCTGGCAAATGCATCGAAAGTCTCGGATTTATAGTACAATTTACGGTTTCCCATTTTCTTACACCCTCACCTGAGGAGTGCTATGGCACGCGAAACAGCCAAGGATTCGCCGCGCAAGGCCAGCCCGAAGGGCCGGACCTCCAAAGCGAAGGACAAGGCCGCACAGGTCGTCGAAAGCCCCGTCGCAGCACCGCTGGACGCCGAGGTGCGCCGCACGCGGCTGAAGACGCTGATCACGCTCGGCAAGGAGCGCGGCTATCTCACTTACGCCGAAATCAGCGACCACCTGCCCGACGATGTCGCAGATGCCGAGCAGATCGAAGGCATCATTGCCACGTTCAACAACATGGGCATCCAGGTCTACGACGAGGCACCTGCCGCCGAAGACCTGCTCATGTCGGACAGCGTGGCGAGCAACGTCGATGAGGACGTCGCCGAGGAAGAGGCCGAGCAGGCCTTGTCGTCGGTCGATTCGGAGTTCGGTCGCACCACCGATCCCGTGCGCATGTACATGCGAGAAATGGGCACGGTCGAGCTGCTGACCCGCGAAGGCGAGATCGAAATCGCCAAGCGCATCGAGGACGGCCTCAAGCACATGGTCCAGGCCATCTCGGCCTGCCCCACGACGATCGCCGAGATGCTCGAGATCGTCGACCGCGTCGCGGCCGACGAAGCGAAGATCGACGAACTGGTCGACGGCCTGATCGACCCGAACGCGGGCAACGAAGAAGCCTCCGGCAACGACGCCAGCGACGACACGGATGCGGACGAGGGCGAAAACGACGCGGACGAGGACGGCGACGGCGACGAGGAGAGCGACGAAGACAGCGCCGACAGCGCGGAACGCGCCAACGCGGCCTCTCTGCTGCAGCTCAAGAACGATGCGCTGGCACGCTTCTCGGTGATCCGCGAGCTTTACGCCAAGAAGATGGAAACACTGCAGAAGCGCGGCTCGCAGGATACCCACTACCTGCTGCTCCAGCAGCAGATCTCGGACGAACTGCTCAACATCCGCTTCACCGCCAAGGCCATCGAGCGGCTATGCGACTCGGTACGCCACATGGTTGAACAGGTGCGCGGCCACGAGCGCCAGATCCTGCGCCTGTGCGTGGATCGCGCCGGGATGCCGCGCACGCACTTCATCAAGGCCTTCCCGGGCCACGAGACCGACCTCGACTGGTTGAAGAACGAAATCGCGGTAGGCAAGAACTACGCCGAGAACCTGCTGCGCGCCCATCCTGCCGTACTCGAAGAGCAGCAGAAACTCATCGACCTGCAGGACAAGCTCGGTATCCCGCTCAAGGAGCTCAAGGACATCAATCGCCAGATGTCCACCGGCGAAGCCAAGATGCGCCGCGCCAAGCGCGAGATGACCGAGGCCAACTTGCGCCTGGTGATCTCGATCGCCAAGAAGTACACCAACCGCGGCCTGCAGTTCCTCGACCTGATCCAGGAAGGCAATATCGGCCTGATGAAGGCGGTGGACAAATTCGAGTATCGCCGCGGCTACAAATTCTCGACGTATGCGACGTGGTGGATCCGCCAGGCCATCACCCGTTCCATCGCCGACCAGGCACGCACGATCCGCATCCCGGTTCACATGATCGAGACGATCAACAAGATGAACCGCATCAGCCGCCAGATTCTGCAGGAAACCGGCGCCGAGCCGGACCCCGCGACGCTGGCCGAGAAGATGGAGATGCCCGAGGAGAAGATCCGCAAGATCATGAAGATCTCCAAGGAACCGATCTCCATGGAAACCCCGATCGGCGACGACGACGACTCGCACCTCGGCGACTTCATCGAGGACACCGCCACCCTGGCCCCGGCCGAGGCGGCGATGTACTCCGGTCTGCGCGACGCCACCGGCGAAGTGCTCGACTCGCTCACGCCGCGCGAGGCCAAGGTCCTGCGCATGCGCTTCGGCATCGAGATGAACACCGATCACACGCTCGAGGAAGTCGGCAAGCAGTTCGACGTCACCCGTGAGCGCATCCGCCAGATCGAGGCCAAGGCCCTGCGCAAGCTGCGCCACCCGAGCCGCTCCGAAAAGCTGCGCAGCTTCCTCGACAGCGACCAGTAAGAAGCCTTCGGGCCTCTAGCTCATGCCTGGTTAGAGCAGCGGACTCATAATCCGTTGGTGCTGGGTTCGACTCCCAGGGGGCCCACCAAAAGCAGGAAGCCGCCAATTCGAAAGGATTGGCGGTTTTTTTCAGGCAGCCCGAACGGAAAGGAAAAGGAAGCACGCCTGCCGGGACTGCAGACGTGACGATGGGGACCGAAGTCCCCATCGGCTGTCTTGGGTTACAAGGCTTCAGCGGCCCCGGCAGTGCTTATGCAGCGACTGCGAAACGCTCATCGTTGGCGTTTGTGGTTTTGCGCGGATTACGTCCGTCGCCTCTCGGGTTGCCTGCGCACCTTTGCCCGCCCTGTCGAAACCAGTACACCCCCACCCAAACACACTAGCGACAGCATGAAATGCACTTGGGTGGAGGTGAGGGGAATCGAACCCCTGTCCAGAACGCCTCCGGGTTGCCGGAATTACAACCATGGGCGCTATGGTACGCAGACAGGCGGCGGCATTCAATAGCCCCGACCTGCCCTGTCCCGACAATTTGTAAGCGGGTCTGTCGCTTTCTGCCCCGCTTAAGCAAAGCCCGGGGCTGGGCCGAAGGGGCGACTCGGGTGATAATGTCGGACTGCCGATTTAACGGACCGTATGCAATGAAGTGTGTTGACGACTTTCGCCTGAAGCTGGGATCCCGGGAACTGGTGCCGATCATGGTGGGCGGCATGGGTGTCGATATCTCGACCGCAGATCTCGCCCTCGAGGTAGCCCGCCTGGGCGGCGTCGGCCACATCTCGGATGCGATGCTGCCAACGGTTTCCGACCGCCGCTACAACACGAAGTACGTCAAGAACAAACTCCAGCAGTACAAGTTCAACGTCGCCAATTCCGACAAATCCGTCGTGCAGTTCGATCTGGGCCTGATCGCCGAAGCCACTGCAACCCATGTCAGCCGGACGATGGAGCGCAAGCGCGGGACAGGCGAGATCTTCATCAACTGCATGGAGAAGCTGACCATGAACGCCCCGAAGGACACGCTTCGGGCGCGCTTGCGCGCAGCGATGGATAACGGCATCGACGGCGTGACGCTGGCGGCCGGCCTGCACCTGGGGTCCTTCGCGCTGATCGAGGACCATCCGCGCTTTCACGACGTCAAGCTCGGCATCATCGTCAGTTCGCTGCGCGCGCTGCAGCTGTTTCTCAAGAAAAGCGCCCGCACCGGCCGCATGCCCGACTACGTCGTGGTCGAAGGCCCGCTCGCCGGCGGCCACCTCGGCTTCGGCCTCGACTGGGCGCAGTACGATCTCGCCACCATCCTCGTCGAGATCCGCGACTGGCTGAAGGAGCAGCAGCTCGACATCCCGCTGATTCCCGCCGGCGGCATCTTCACCGGCACCGACGCGGTGAATTTCCTCGAAATGGGTGCGGCGGCCGTGCAGGTCGCGACGCGCTTCACCGTGACCCAGGAATGCGGCCTGCCGGAAGACGTCCAGCAGCATTACTTCAAGGCCAGCGAGGACGAGATCGAGGTCAACCAGATATCTCCCACCGGCTACCCGATGCGCATGCTCAAGAGCAGCCCGGCGATCGGCAACGGCATCCGCCCCAATTGCGAGGCCTACGGCTACCTGCTCGACTCCACCGGCAACTGTCAGTACATCGAGGCCTACAACCGCGAAATCGCCGCCCATCCGGAGGCGAAGAAGATCCGGGTCTTCGACAAGACCTGTCTATGCACGCACATGCGCAATTTCGACTGCTGGACGTGCGGCCACTACACCTATCGGCTCAAGGACACGACGGTGCGCGAGGAAGACGGCGGCTACCGCATCCTGTCTGCCGAACACGTCTTCCAGGATTACCAGTTCAGCACCGGCAACAGGATCGCGCTGCCCGCCTGATCCTCTCGCCGGCATGGCAGCCGGACCGAAGCGGCTGCCATGCCGGCGCGCCGCTCAACAGGCCTTGCCTTCGATCAGCTCGACCTTGTAGCCATCCGGGTCCTCCACGAAGGCAATGACCGTCGTGCCGTGCTTCATCGGCCCCGCCTCGCGTACCACCTTGCCACCACGGGCACGGATTTCGTCACAGGCCTTCTTCGCATCCGGAACCTCCAGCGCGATGTGGCCATAGGCCGTCCCCTGTTCGTAGCTGTCCACGCCCCAGTTATAGGTCAGTTCGAGCACGGCGCCATCCTTCTCGTCCTGGTAGCCGACGAAGGCGAGGGTGAACTTTCCGTCCGGATATTCGTGCTTGCGCAGCAGGCGCATTCCGAGCACTTCGGTATAGAAAGCGATGGAGCGGTCGAGGTTGCCGACGCGCAGCATGGTATGCAGCATTCTCATGTTCAGTCTTCCTTCAATGTTGGATTCGCCGGATCCAGCGAATCCTGACCATCCACAGAGGCCCTTCAGCCTTCGTCGATCGTACCGGCATGCGCCGCGCCGCTGCCACCGATCACCGGCAGAGCCGCCGCAGCCTCGCGCAAACGCGCTCGCCTATTGCGCCAGTCGGGGCAGACGGATTCAACCACGGCCCAGAAGCGGGGCGAGTGGTTCATCTCCCGCAGATGCGCGACCTCATGCGCGACCACGTAGTCGATGAGTTCGGGCGGCAGATGCACCAGCCGCCAGTGCAGGCGAATCCCCGACAGGCTGCTGCAACTGCCCCAGCGCGTGCGCGCGTTCGACAGCCGCACCGGCGGCAGCGGCAACGCCAGGCGTTGGCAATATTCCTCGACACGCCCCCGATACCATGCCAGCGCGCGGGCCTGCAATGCACGATGCAAGGCGCGCACCGCATCGACCTGCCCGGGGAGGTGGAGTTCCTCCATCCCATCGCCCCCCATCCGCCATTGCGTGCGGCGCACACTGCCGATGCGCAACCTCAGGGAGCGGCCGAAAAAGGCCAGCTCACAGCCATCCACCGGCATCATGACCGGCGCGACGGAAGGCACCCGCGCGCGCGCCAGCCGATCGAGCAACCACGCACCATGGCCGCGCACGAAGTCCTCGACTTCGGCCAAGGGGGCACGCAGGGGAACCGATACCCGCGCACCACGGTGATCGACCTGCAGCGCAAAGGAGCGCCGCGCCGAACGCCGCAGCGTCAGATGAACGCATTGTCCGCCGATGTCGATATCGTGCGGCTCTTCACTAGCCACAGCGGGCCGCGCGCACAAGCGCTTCAAGCCTTGTCCTGCCACTCCAACCCACGCGCATCCATGTCGGCCTTGATCAGGGCCATCGCCGCCGCCACGCGTTCCGCCGGACCTTTCATGCCCAGTTCGAGCGAACGGCGCTGCCCTTCCGCCGCCAGCGTAGGCAGGCTGAACAGGGTGGCATCGGGAAACTTGCCGGTGATCTGCCGCATCAAGCCGATCAACTGCCCCTCGTAGGCATCCCAGACGGTGATGGCCTGCTCGACGTAATCCTCGGCATGGTGCAGATGGGCATACTTCGTATCGAGCACCCATTCGACCATCGGCCAGGCCATGACCGGAAAGCCCGGCGTGAAATAGTGCTGGCGGATGGAAAAACCCGGAATGCGGTTGTAGGGGTTGGGGATGATCTCGCTGCCACGTGGATAGACCCCCATCTGCAGACGCTCGGGCGTGATCTCGTCGCCGAAACGGACACGGATCTCCGCCTCGGCTTCAGGGTGCAGGGCGAGTTCCAGCCCAAGTGCCGCGCCCGCAGCCTCGCGCGTACGGTCGTCGGGCGTGGCGCCGATGCCCCCAAAACTGAAAACGACGTCGCCGCTGGCGAAGGTCTGGCTCAAGGTCTCGGTGAGGCGTTCGAAATCGTCGCTGCAGTAGCGTGCCCACGACAGCTTGAGGCCGCGCGCGCCAAGCAACTCGATCAGTCTGGCCAGATGCTTGTCGCTGCGACGTCCGGACAGGATCTCGTCGCCGATGATCAGGGCCCCGAAGTTCATGGCATGGCCTGTGGCAGGTTGGAAGGCTCCGCATCGAGCAGCGTCACGCCACGCGCATGGCGATCCTGGCGCAGGCGATCGAGCAGGTAGTGGACGAAGGCCAGGCCGGCATAGGCCGGCGCGACGAGATTGACCACCGGCACATAGGCAAGCAAGGCACAGCCCCCGCCCAGCAGCAGCATCTGCGGCCGCCAGTCGCGGCGAAGGCGATTCAGTTCCTCGCCATCGGCATGCAGCATCAGGGCGTCATAGCCGAAGGCGCGCTGGTTGAGCCATCCCGTCAGGAAGACGGAAGCCAGCAAACCCACCCCCGGAATCAGCCAGAAGGGCAGCGACACGATCAGCGCGGCGAGGAAAAGCACACCAGCGACAATCGAATTCCACGCACTGCCGAGGTTCGAACCGCCCCTCCTTTGCTCGATATCGGCGTAATCGCGACGGCCGACGCGTTCCAGCATCAAGGGAAGGGCGATCGCTGCGACGATCAGGGCCGCCGTCACGTAGACCAGGGGGACGAAGGCCAGGGCCACCGCGATCTTGATCAACACCAGGGTCACGGCCGCCGCCGCGTCGGACGCCGAAACCCAGCTCCCGACGAAACTCCACCCGCCCACCCAGGCGAAGATCCAGTCCGTCACGGGCACCCAGGCAAGCACCGCGACCACCGTCCACACCAGCATCGATACCAACCCCGGCCACAGCAGGTGCCAGAAGATGTTGCGCTGGAACAGGCTGCGGGTGGCGCGGCCGAAAGCGATCAGGATGTCCTTCATGTATCCCCCGTGCCAGACGTGTTCAACGCGGCATGCCCGGCAGGCCGCCCGGCATCATGCCCTTCATGGCACGCATCATCTTGTGCATGCCGCCCTTGGAGAACTGCTTCATGACCTTCTGCGTCTGCTCGAACTGGTTCAGCAGACGATTGACCTCCTGCACCGTCACCCCGGCCCCCGCGGCGATCCGCCGCTTGCGGCTGGCCTTGAGCAGTTCGGGCTTGGCGCGTTCGAGCGGCGTCATCGAATTGATGATGCCCTCGATACGGCCGATCGCCTTCTCCTCCGCCCCGCCCTGCAACTGCCCCGCCGCCTGCGCGAACTGGGCCGGCAGCTTGTCCATCATCGATGCCAGGCCGCCCATCTTGCGCATCTGGGCGATCTGCTCCTTGAAATCGTTGAGATCGAAGCCCTTGCCGCTCTTGAGCTTCTGCGCGAATACGCGCGCCTTTTCCTCATCGACGCCGCGGCGCGCCTCTTCGACCAGGCCGAGGATGTCGCCCATGCCGAGGATCCGGCTGGCCATGCGGTCCGGGTGGAAGGGCTCGAATCCGGAGAGTTTTTCGCCGACCCCGGCAAACTTCAGCGGTTTGCCGGTGACGTGGCGCACCGACAGCGCTGCGCCGCCGCGCGAGTCACCATCCAGCTTGGTCAGCACCACGCCGGTCAGCGGCAGCGCCTCGTTGAAGGCCCGCGCCGTATTGACCGCATCCTGGCCGAGCATCGCATCGACGACGAACAGCGTCTCGATCGGTTCGACGGCGGCGTGCAGCGCCTTGATCTCGGCCATCATCGCCTCATCGATGGCGAGACGGCCGGCCGTATCGACCAGCAGCACGTCGGCATGGTGCTTGCGTGCGTAATCCAGCGCCGCCAGCGCGATGTCGACCGGTTTCTGGCCTACGGCCGACGGAAAGAAATCGACCCCCGCCTGGCCCGCCACCGTCTTCAACTGCTCGATCGCCGCCGGTCGATACACGTCGGTGGACACCACCAGCACTTTCTTCTTCTGCTGCTCATGCAACAACTTGGCGAGCTTGCCGGTGGTGGTGGTCTTGCCCGCCCCCTGGAGGCCGGCCATCAACACCACCGCCGGCGGCTGGGTGGCGAGATTCAGCCCCTCGTGGGCCGTCCCCATCAGCGTACGCAATTCGTCATGCACCACGCCGACCAGCGCCTGACCCGGCGTCAGGGAGCCGACGACCTCCTGGCCGACCGCCTTTTCCTTGATTCTGGCGATGAAATCCTTGACCACCGGCAGGGCGACGTCCGCCTCGAGCAGCGCCATGCGCACCTCGCGCAGTGCCTCCTGGATGTTGTCTTCCGTCAGGCGCGCCTGACCGCGCAGGGTCTTGACGACTTTTGACAGGCGCTGGGTGAGATTGTCGAGCATGTGCGAGTAAGCCTTCGTCAGGGGATGACTTGGAGTAAACTTCTGTTCTGTATGCGCTCAATTCTACTTCATCTGATTCCCGCCTCGCTTTATGCCGGTGTCGGCATCGCGTTCTGGCGCAGTTGCATCGCCGCCCGCGCCCCTGCCGGAAGGGGGTCTGCGTGCATGTCGATGCGCGAGCGCCTTTTTCTGCTGGTCGCCCTGATGGCGCACGGCGTGGCCCTGCACACGGCGATCTTCCCCGGGGAGCAGATGCGCTTCGGTTTCGGCGTCGCGATGTCGCTGATGGTGTGGCTGGCGATATGCTTCTACTGGGTGGAAAGCCTCTACACCCGGCTCGACGGCCTGCATGCGGTGATCATGCCGGCAGGCGTGGCGGCAAGCGTCGTTCCCATGCTCTTTCCCGGAGAACACGTGCTCACGAACGCGGCCTCGCCCACGTTCCGGGCACACTTCGTCATTGCGATGCTTGCCTACAGCCTGTTTACGCTGGCGGCCCTGCACGCGATGCTGATGTCGATCGCCGGGCGCCAGTTGCACAACGCCCGCTTCAGCCGCCTGCTTGCCGCCCTGCCTCCCCTGCTGACGATGGAGGCGCTGCTCTTCCGCCTGATCTCGATCGCCTTCGTGCTGCTGACACTGACGCTCGTGAGCGGCGTGATGTTTTCGGAATCGCTGTTCGGCCAGGCGGTCCGCATCGACCACAAGACCGTTTTCGCCTTCATCTCCTGGCTGCTGTTCGGCGGCCTGCTGCTGGGGCGCCGCCTGTGGGGCTGGCGCGGACGGATTGCGCTACGGTGGACCCTGGCCGGCTTCGTCGCCCTGATGCTCGCCTATGTGGGCAGCCGCTTCGTCATCGAAGTCGTGCTGCAACGCGTCGGCTAGCGCGAGACCGGCAAGTGTCCGCAGCAGCAGGCATGCCTTGCCTCCTCTACGGCGGCGGGGTCTTTACAAGGGCTGGGCCGGCGTGCAACATCGATCGCACTTCAGTCCAGGGCAAGGCATGGCGGCAAATCCTCAACCAGCCCTGAGCGGCTTCGCTCGGGCCCTCATCCAGCATGGGCGCCTGTCCGAATCCGATGCGGTTGCCTGCACGCGGCAGGGCGCCGAAGGCGCCAATGCCTTCTTGCTCGAAGTAGCGCAGCGCGGCCTGCTTTCCGCCTCGGCCATGGCCCGCTTTGCGGCCGATACCTTCGGCTATCCCCTGCTCGACATCACGACCTTCGACAAGTCGATGTTCTCCGCCGATGCGGTCGATCGCAAGCTGATGCAGAAGCATCAGGTCGTGGCCCTTGCCAAGCGCCAGAACCGCATCACGCTCGCGCTGGCCGACCCATCCAACATGCGCGTGCTGGACGAGATCCGCTTCCAGACCGGCATGCAGCTCGACCTCGTCGTCGCCGAGGCCGACAAGCTCAAGCGCGTGGTGGACGGGCTCTCCGAATCCGCCTCCGAAACACTGAAGGAACTCACCGGCGACGAGTTCGACATGGATCTCCTGAAGCAGGATGCTCCGGGAGAGCCGCGTGAAGAAGAGGATACGAGCGAAGTCGACGATGCGCCGGTCGTCAGGTTCATCCAGAAGGTGCTGATCGACGCGATCAACGAGGGCGCCTCCGACGTCCACTTCGAGCCCTATGAAAAGTATTACCGCATCCGCGTACGTACCGATGGCGTGCTGCGCGAGATCGCCCAGCCGCCCTTGGTGCTGAAGGAGAAGATCGCCGCCCGCATCAAGGTCATCTCGCGCCTCGACATCTCCGAGAAGCGCGTTCCGCAGGACGGGCGCATGAAACTCGTGCTGTCGAAGAACAAGGCGATCGATTTTCGCGTGTCGACGCTGCCGACCCTGCACGGCGAGAAGATCGTGATGCGTATCCTCGATCCGAGCTCGGCGATGCTCGGCATCGACGCGCTCGGCTACGAGCCCGACCAGCGCAAGGCCCTGCTCGACGCCATCGAGCGGCCCTACGGCATGATTCTCGTCACCGGCCCGACCGGCTCGGGCAAGACCGTATCGCTGTACACCTGCCTGAACCTGCTGAACAAGGCCGGCGTCAATATCTCGACCGCGGAGGATCCGGCTGAAATCAACCTGCCCGGCATCAACCAGGTCAACGTCAACGAGAAGGCGGGACTCACCTTCGCCACGTCCTTGCGCGCCTTCCTGCGCCAGGATCCGGACGTGATCATGGTCGGCGAGATCCGCGACCTCGAAACCGCCGAGATCTCGGTCAAGGCTGCGCAGACCGGCCACCTCGTGCTCTCCACGCTGCATACCAACGACGCCCCCACCACGCTCGAACGCCTCAAGAACATGGGCGTGGCGCCATTCAATATCGCATCCTCGGTGATCCTGATCACGGCACAGCGCCTCGCCCGGCGGTTATGCTCCTGCAAGAAACCGGCTGACATACCGCTAGAAGCAATGCTGGAGGCAGGCTTCACGGTCGAGGATCTGGACGGAAGCTGGCAGCCGTATGCGCCGGCCGGCTGCGAGCGCTGCAAGGGCAGCGGCTACAAGGGGCGCGTGGGCATCTATCAGGTCATGCCGGTCAGCGAAGACATTGCCCACATCATCATGACCGGCGGCAATTCGATGGACATCGCAGCGCAGGCGGAGCGCGAGGGCGTGCGCGACCTGCGCAAGTCCGGCCTGCTGAAGGTCAGGCAGGGCGTCACCTCGCTCGAAGAAGTGCTGGCCACGACCAACGAATAAGGCATAGGAAGTTCGATCACATGGCAACCGCGAGCCGGGCAGCGCGTCACGCAGATCCGAAAGAGCATCTGTACAACTGGGAAGGCAAGGACAAGACCGGCAAGATCGTCCGCGGAGAGATCCGGAGCACCGGTGATACCGTCGTGCGTGCCATGCTGCGCCGCCAGGGCATCCTGGTCACCAAAGTCCAGAAGCAGAAAATGTCGCGCGGCGGCAAGATCTCCGACAAGGACATCGCCCTCTTCACCCGCCAACTGGCAACGATGATGAAATCGGGCGTGCCGCTGCTGCAGGCCTTCGACATCGGCATCAAGGGCTCGAGCAACCCGGCGCTGGCCCGACTGCTCAACGACGTGCGCACCGACGTCGAGACCGGATCCAATCTGTCGCAGGCCTTCGCCAGGCACCCGGCGCATTTCGACAAGCTGTTCTGCAATCTCGTCGCCGCCGGCGAACAGGCGGGCATCCTCGACAGCCTGCTCGACCGCATCGCCACGTACAAAGAGAAGATTCTCGCCATCAAGGGCAAGATCAAGTCGGCCCTGTTCTACCCGATCGCCGTCATGGTCGTGGCCGGACTCGTCATCTCGGTGATGATGCTGTTCGTCATTCCGGAGTTCAAGAGCGTTTTCGCCGGCTTCGGCGCCGACCTCCCCGCACCGACGATGATCGTCATCGCGATGTCCGACTTCTTCGTTGAGTTCTGGTACATCGTGCTCGGCATACCGCTTCTCGCCCTCTTCGCCATCGGCTGGCTCTACAAGCGCTCACCGGCGATGCAGATCGCCGTGGACCGCATGGTGCTCAAGCTGCCGGTCGTCGGCGCGATCATCCGCAAGGCCACGGTCGCACGCTGGACCCGCACGCTGTCAACCATGTTCGCCGCCGGTGTTCCGCTGGTCGAAGCGCTCGACTCGGTCGGCGGCGCCTCCGGGAACCACGTCTACCTGACCGCGACGCGCGAGATCCAGAGCGACGTCAGCACCGGCACGAGCCTGACGGTCTCGATGCAGAGTTCGGGAGTCTTCCCGACCATGGTCGTGCAGATGGTGTCGATCGGCGAGGAATCCGGCCAGCTCGACGCCATGCTCGGCAAGGTCGCCGACTTCTTCGAGCAAGAGGTCGACGAAGCCGTGGCCGGCCTGTCGCAACTGCTCGAGCCGATCATCATGGTCTTCCTCGGCACCGTGATCGGCGGCCTCGTGGTGGCGATGTACCTGCCGATCTTCAAGCTCGGCTCTATCGTCTGAGCCATGCTTCCGGCACTGCACGATCCCATCGCGTTCATCGCCCTGAGCTCGCTGCTCGGACTGTTCGTCGGCAGCTTCCTCAACGTCGTCATCCATCGACTGCCCAGAATGATGGAGCGCGACTGGCATGTCCAGGCGGCCGAATTGCGCGGCGAGCCCGCGCCACAGACCGAGCGCCTGAACCTTGCCACGCCGCGCTCGCGCTGCCCGCATTGCGGCCACCTGATCGGCGCCCTGGAGAACATTCCCATCATCAGCTATCTCGCCTTGCGCGGCCGCTGCCGCCACTGTGGTGCCGGCATCAGCAAGCGCTATCCGATCGTGGAAGCCTGTACCGCCGCACTGTCGGGCTATGCCGCCTGGCACTTCGGTTTCGGCCTCGCCGCACTCGGCGCCCTGCTCTTCATCTGGACGATGATGGCACTCGCCTTCATCGACCTCGATACCCAGCTGCTGCCCGACGATTTGACCCTGCCCCTGCTGTGGCTGGGCCTGCTGTTCAACCTGGGCAACACGTTTTCCGATCTTTCGAGCGCGGTGATCGGCGCGATGGCAGGCTACATTGCACTGTGGTCGGTGTATTGGGCGTTCAAGCTGCTGACCGGCAAGGAAGGCATGGGCTACGGCGACTTCAAGCTCCTGGCCGCGATCGGAGCCTGGCTGGGCTGGCAGGTTCTGCCGCTGACGATCCTGCTCTCCTCGCTGGTGGGTGCGCTGGTCGGCATCGCCCTGATCGTCTTCGCACGCCACGGCCGCAACGTCCCCATTCCCTTCGGTCCCTACCTCGCGGCAGCGGGCGTGATCGCCTTGTTCTGGGGCGAGTCGCTCACGGCGCACTACCTCGCAGCACTGTAAGCCCGGCGGTACGCGCCAGACGCCCCGCAAAGCAAAACACGCCCGCCCGGTGCTTGAAACCCCGCAGCCCCGTCCCCATCTGCCTCCTCGGCTCCGCCATGGCGGGCTTCGCCTTTTTCCTTATGCTGCATTGCGTTAGACTTGCGCACTTGTTTTCGGGAGCTTGTCATGCCCATCTACGAATATCGTTGCCCGAGCTGCGGTTTCCAGAAGGAACACCTGCAGAAAATGAGCGATGCACCGCTCTCCACCTGCCCTTCGTGCGGCAGCACCGGCTATGCCAAGCTGCTGTCGGCGGCCGGCTTCCAATTGAAAGGCAGCGGCTGGTACGCGACCGACTTCAAGGGCGGCAGCGGCAGCAGTACGTCGAGCAGCAGCACGCCAGCCGCACCCAGTTGTCCGGGCGGCGGCTGCGCCTGCCACTGACGACAGCGCCTGACCGGCCGGCCCAGCGCAGCCCCCGCAAGAAAACCACGTGAAGAAATACTTCATCACCGGCCTGCTGATCTGGATCCCGCTGGCGATCACCTTCATGGTGCTCGCCTGGATCATCGGCACGCTCGACCAGATCCTGCTGTGGCTGCCCAATGGCGCCCAGCCCCGTGCCTGGCTGGGTTTCAACATCCCGGGCATCGGCGTGCTGATGAGCCTGCTCATCGTATTCCTCACCGGGCTCGTCGCCGCCAACGTCCTTGGCCAGAAGCTCGTCCAGGTCTGGGAGGGGCTGCTCGCCCGCATCCCGGTGGTGAAATCGATCTACTACGGCGTCAAGCAAGTATCGGACACGCTGTTCTCCAGCAGCGGCCAGGCCTTTCGCAAGGCGCTGCTGGTGCAATACCCGCGCGAAGGCGCATGGACCATCGCCTTCCTCACCGGCAAGCCCGGCGGCGATGCCGCCAGGCACCTCCAGGGAGACTACGTCAGCGTCTATGTACCGACCACGCCGAACCCGACGTCGGGCTTCTTCCTGATGATGCCGAAGGAAGATGTGATCGAGCTCGACATGAGTGTCGACGAGGCCCTCAAGTACATCATCTCGATGGGTGTCGTCGCCCCGCCCATCCGCCATGCCGAGCGGCCCGCGCTGCTCAACGAATAACACACGCAACTTTTTCAGACCTCTGCGCGACGCTCTTGCGCCGCCATCAAGACCTGCCGGAACCCATCCATGCGAACTCACTACTGCGGGAAAGTCACTGCCGCCGACCTCGACCAGATCGTCACCATCTGCGGCTGGGTCCACCGCCGCCGCGACCACGGCGGCGTCATCTTCATCGACCTGCGCGACCGCGAGGGGCTGGTGCAGGTGGTGTGCGACCCCGACCGCGCCGACATGTTCAAGACTGCCGAGTCGGTGCGCAGCGAGTTCGTGCTCAAGCTGAGCGGCAAGGTGCGCCGTCGGCCGGCCGGCACCGAGAACACGAGCCTCACCTCGGGCGAGATCGAGATCCTGTGCCACGACATCGACGTGCTCAACAGCGCCGCCACGCCGCCCTTCCAGGTCGACGACGAGAACCTGTCCGAGACCGTGCGCCTGACCAACCGCGTCATCGACCTGCGCCGTCCGCAGATGCAGAAGAACCTGATGCTGCGCTACAAGACCACGATGGCCTTCCGCCGCTTCCTCGACGGCGCCGGCTTCATCGACGTCGAGACCCCGATGCTCACCAAGAGCACCCCCGAAGGCGCGCGCGACTACCTCGTACCGTCGCGTGTGCATCCGGGCCAGTTCTTCGCGCTGCCGCAGTCGCCGCAGCTCTTCAAGCAGTTGCTGATGGTGGCGGGCTACGACCGCTATTACCAGATCGTCAAGTGCTTCCGCGACGAGGACCTGCGCGCCGATCGCCAGCCCGAATTCACCCAGGTCGATCTCGAGACCTCGTTCATGGACGAGCACCAGATCACCGCGCTGGTCGAGGAGATGATCCGCTTCGTGTTCAAGGAAGCGCTCGATGTCGACCTGCCCGCGCCCTTCCCGCGCATGACCTATGCCGAAGCCATGCGCTGCTACGGCTCGGACAAACCCGATCTGCGCGTCACGCTCGAACTCACCGACGTCACCGATGCGATGCAGGACGTCGCCTTCAAGGTGTTCAGCGGCCCCGCCACTTCCGGCGGCCGTGTCGCCGCGATGCGCGTGCCGGGCGGCGCCAGCCTGACGCGCGGCGAGATCGACGAGTACACCAAGTTCGTCGGCATCTACGGCGCCAGGGGCCTGGCCTACATCAAGGTCAACGACGCCTCCCAGCCCAACGAGCAGGGCCTGCAGTCGCCGATCGTCAAGAACATCCATGAAGCCGCGCTGCGCACCATCCTCGAACGCAGCGGCGCGCAGTCCGGCGACCTGATCTTCTTCGGCGCGGACAAAACCAAGGTCGTCAATGACGCCATGGGCGCGCTGCGCACCAGACTCGGCCACGAGAAGGGCTATGTCACCGGCGACGCCTGGTGCCCGCTGTGGGTCGTCGACTTCCCGATGTTCGAATACGACGAGGACGACAAGCGCTGGACAGCCTGCCACCATCCTTTCACCAGCCCGAAGGACGAGCACCTGGACCTGCTCGCCAGCAACCCGGGCGCATGCCTGGCCAAGGCCTACGACCTGGCGCTGAACGGCTGGGAAATCGGCGGCGGCTCGGTCCGTATCCACCGCGCCGACGTCCAGGCCAAGGTGTTCGAGGCGCTCAACATCGGCCCCGAGGAACAGCAGGCCAAGTTCGGTTTCCTGCTCGACGCGCTGAAGTACGGCGCCCCGCCGCACGGCGGCCTGGCCTTCGGCCTGGACCGCATCGTCACCATGATGACCGGTGCCGAATCCATCCGCGACGTCATCGCCTTCCCCAAGACCCAGCGCGCCCAGTGCCTGCTGACCGATGCCCCGGGAGACGTGGACGAGAAGCAGTTGCGCGAACTGCACATCCGCCTGCGCCAGAAGGTGGAAACCCAGGTCGAGGTCGGCAAGGGCTGACCCCTTCGCGACGAACAGGCCGGGCTTCGCCGCCATGCGTGCCCCGCGGATGCGCGCGGGCGCGAAGCCCGCGCCATTGTTTCAGATTTCGCCCGGGATGCCGTAAGCTTTACCCGAGGCACGCCTCTGCGTGCATATGGCGCCATCACAGATGCTCCTCCCGAACGAGCTCGAAGTTCTCGTCGTCGAAAGCCAACCCACCATGCGTGCGCAATTGCGTACCATGCTGGCCTCCGTCGGCATCGAAACGGCCCAGTACGCGGTATCCGCCACCGCGGCCATCAAGCGGCTGCGTGAACACCGCTACGACCTGATCCTGTGCGAATACAATCTCGGCGAAGGCCAGGACGGCCAGCACCTGCTGGAAGACCTCCACGCGCACGGCATCATTCCGCTCGACACCGTGTTCGTGATGATCACCGCCGAGCGCAACTACGAGCGTGTCACCAGCGCCTGCGAACTCTCGCCGAACGACTACATCCTCAAGCCGCTCAATGCCGAGACCCTGCGCGTGCGCCTGCTGCGGGCATTCCAGAAACGCGACATCTTCCTGCCGGCATGGCAGTTGATGCGCCTTGGCGACCCGATCGGCGCAATCGAGTACTGCCGCATCGCGCGCGACGAGAACCCCCAGCACCTGACCGACCTGATGCGGCTGCAGGCTCAGCTCCACGCCGGCATCGGCCAGCTCGACGAGGCCGAGACGCTCCATCGCGAAATCCTGGGGTCGCGCAGCATTCCATGGGCCGAACTGGGCCTGGCGCGAATCCTCGTCCTGAAAAAGCGCTATGTCGAAGCGGAGGGCATTCTCGTCGACCTGCTCGTCCGCCACGACCGCTTCATCGCCGCCTACGAGCTTCTCGCCCGTGTCTACGAGGAAACGGGCCGGCCAGACGAAGCCTGCGCCACCCTCAACACCGCGGCGGAAAAATCCCCGCACCGCATGGCCCGCTTGCGGCGCCTCGGCACGCTGTCGCTGACGATCGGCAACCCGGCCGGCGCGGAAGCGGCGCTGACGGAAGTCGTGCGCAAGGGTAAATACTCCGAATTCCGCGACCCTGAAGACCACGTCCGCCTCGTGCAGGCGCAGCTCGCCCTGGACAAGGTCGAGGACGCCCAGGACACGATCACCGACCTCGACCGCAGCATGGGGCGGCAGCCCAAGGGTGAAGTGTGCAAGGCCGTATGCGCCGCGCTGGTGCACGCGCACAACGATGACCGCACGCGCGCGCAGAAGGCGCTGAACGCCGCCGTGCAGGCCGGCGGTGCGGTACGCGAGCTGTCGGTGGAACTGCGTCAGGACCTGATCAAGGCCTGCTTCGACCAGGAAATGCAGGAACAAGCGAGCAATCTCGTCACCGACCTGCTGCGCAGCGCGGCCGACGAACGCACCATCGAAACCACGCGCGCCGTGCTCGGCGAACGCGGATTGGGGCAGTTGTCCCAGGAAATCGAGGCACGCGTCCAGGCCGAGGTCAAATCGCTTGTCACCACCGGCGCGGAAAAAGCCCGCTCCGGCGACTTCGACGGCGCCGTGGCCGAGATGATGAGCGCGGCGCGCAAGCTGCCGGGCAATCCCCACGTCCTGTTCAATGCCGCACTCGCCCTTCTCCGCCACATCGAGAACCGGGGCTGGAACGACGCTTTCGCCACCCAGGCGCACGGGCTGATCCAGCGCGCCCAGCGCCTGTCCCCCACCAGCCCGCGCCTTGCCGCAATCACGGAGTTCATGCACACCTTGATCAAGCGCTATGGCATCCGGCCGGAGAAACTCATAACGCGGATCGTGCGCTCATCCTGAGGCCACTGCGGCCACCGATCGAAACATGGTCCGCCCCCTCCTGCTCCGCCTGGCGACACTCGCCTTCCTCGCATTCACGGGCTGTGCACCCGCCGCCCCGGAATCGGCTTGGCATGCCGGGCTGCCGCCCGAAGCGCTCGAAACGATCGCCCTCATCCAGAACGGCGGCCCCTTTCCCTATCGCAAGGACGGCAGCGTGTTCCAGAACCGTGAAAGGCTGCTGCCGCACAAAGCCCGCGGCTACTACCGCGAATACACGGTGCCCACGCCCGGCGCACGCGACCGGGGGGCGCGCAGGATCGTGACCGGCGGCGACCCGCCCGAACACTTCTACTACACCCCGGACCACTACCGGAGCTTCCGCCAGGTGGAGCCACGCCCATGACCTCCCACCGCCCCCACGCCATGCGCGAAGTGCGCATCGACCTGGCCGGCTGCACCGACAAGGCCGGGGTGCTGGAACGCTTCGCCACCGCGCTGCGTTTCCCCGATTGGTTCGGGCACAATTGGGACGCCCTCGCCGACGCGCTGTGCGATCTCTCTTGGCTGCCGACGCCGGCCTGCCGTATCGTGCTCTCCCGGCCATCCGCCCTGCGGGCGGCCGATCCGGAGGTCTTCGCCACCCTGCTCGAGATCCTCGATGACAGTGCCGGCTACTGGGCCGGCGTCGGGGTCGGCTTCAGTTGCGAAATCGAAGAAAACGGACGCAGCGGCAGCGACGCCACGCCTCCGGCATCGCCCTTCTCCGGGCGATGAATCCTGCAGGGCAGCCCGGACGGGGGTTGCCCTGCACCGCTTCATGTCCGCAGCGTTCCATGACGGGTGAACCATCTCTCGTGCATGAACCCGGACGATGGATCGAAGCCTCCCCAAGCCCTTGAATCTCTGTCCTTCGGACCTATATTTGCTCTGGAGCCGGACGGTTTCCGGCAATCTGAAGCATGAGGAGATCAAGCGATGAGCAACAATCTGATCCGTCGTGTCGACCCGCTGGAAGACTTCTTCCGTGGTTTCTTCGTCCGCCCGGTGGACTTCGGCGGCGGCTCGCTCGCCGGCCTGAGCGGGGAAGCGCCCCAGATGCGCGTCGACGTCAAGGAAGGCGCCAACGGCTACGAAGTGCACGCGGAACTGCCCGGCATGAAGAAGGAAGACATCCACGTCCACATCGACGGCCCCGTCGTATCGATCAGCGCGGAGCGCAAGCAGGAGAAGGAAGTCAAGGAAGGCGAAAAGGTGCTGCGTACGGAACGCTATTTCGGCAAAGTCTCGCGCAGCTTCCAGCTCGGGCAGGAGATCGACGAAGCGAATGCATCGGCGAAGTTCAACGACGGCGTTCTCGAACTGTCGCTGCCCAAGAAGGCCGAAGCGCAAGCCAAGCGGCTGACCATCGACTGAACGCAGGCGCTGCGCACCTGGCCCGTTCCCGGACCTCGGCAGGGCCTGGGAACGGGCCTTTCGTGTTTCACGCAACGGCTTGCCGTTGCCGCGCGCCAAACGCGGAAGAGCACAGTACACTGGCGCATCTCCATCCGCACTGCGACACAGGACGCCCCATGACCGACAGCCACGCCGCCGACACCGTCACCCCCGCCCGCAAGGCCGAAATCCTTGCCGAGGCCCTGCCCTACATCAAGCGTTTCTTCGACAAGACCATCGTCATCAAGTACGGCGGCAATGCGATGACGGACCCGAAGCTCAAGGACTGCTTCGCCCGCGACGTCGTGCTGCTCAAGCTCGTCGGCCTCAACCCCGTGGTGGTCCATGGCGGCGGCCCGCAGATCGAGAACCTGCTGGCACGCGTGGGCAAGAAGGGCGAGTTCATCCAGGGCATGCGCGTCACCGATGCCGAGACCATGGAAGTGGTCGAGATGGTGCTGGGCGGCCAGGTCAACAAGGAAATCGTCAACCTGATCAACCAGGCCGGCGGCAAGGCCGTGGGCCTGACCGGCAAGGACGCCAGCTTCATCCGCGCCAAGAAGCTGCTGATGCAGAAGCTCGACGCGCCGATGGGCGACCTGGTCGACGTCGGCCAGGTGGGCGAGATCACCAGCATCGATCCGAGCCTGATCTCCTTCCTCGACAAGGGCGACTTCATCCCGGTGATCGCGCCGATCGGTGTCGGTGAAGAAGGCGAAACCTACAACATCAATGCCGACGTGGTCGCCGGCAAGCTGGCCGAGATACTGAAGGCCGAGAAGCTCGTGCTGCTGACCAACACACCGGGCGTGCTCGACAAGGCCGGCAATCTGCTCACCGGCCTGACGCCGCGCGAAATCGACGAACTGGTCGCCGACGGCACGCTGTCCGGCGGCATGCTGCCGAAAATCGGCTCGGCGCTGGATGCGGCGCGCAACGGCGTGAAGTCGGTGCACATCATCGACGGTCGCGTCGAGCACTGCCTGCTGCTCGAAATCCTGACCGACCATGGCGTCGGCACGATGATCAAGAGCAAGTAGCACGGAAGACCGCCCGCGCCGCACGGCGCGGGGGCGCCTTCCGGGACGCTCAGACGCGATAGTAGTTGCGGTACCAGGCGACGAAGCGCGCGACCCCGTCCTTCACGCTGGTGGCCGGCGCAAAGCCGGTCCAGGCATTCAGCGCCTCGGTGTCGGCATAGGTCGCCGGCACGTCGCCGTCTTGCAGCGGCATGAAATTCTTCTGCGCGCTCGTCCCCAGCGCCTCCTCGATGGCCGCGACGAAGGCCATCAGTTCCACCGGGTCGTGGTTGCCGATGTTGAACACCCGGAAGGGCACGTTGCTGCGGCCCGGATCGGGGTTGTCGGCATCGAAGGCCGCGTCCGCCGCCGCCGTGCGGTCGAGCGTGCGGATCACGCCTTCGACGATGTCGTCCACGAAAGTGAAGTCACGCTTCATCTTGCCATGGTTGAAGACATCGATCGGCCGCCCTTCGAGGATGGCCTTGGTAAACAGGAACAGCGCCATGTCCGGCCGTCCCCACGGACCATATACGGTGAAGAAGCGCAGGCCGGTCGTCGGCAGGCCGTAGAGATGGCTGTAGGTGTGCGCCATCAGCTCGTTCGCCTTTTTTGTCGCCGCGTAGATGCTCACCGGATGGTCGACGCTGTCGCGCTCGGAGAACGGCATCTTGGTGTTGCCGCCATAGACGCTTGAACTGGATGCATACACCAGGTGCTCCACCTGCGCATGGC
Source organism: Thauera linaloolentis 47Lol = DSM 12138 (assembly GCF_000310205.1). Taxonomy (GTDB): domain Bacteria; phylum Pseudomonadota; class Gammaproteobacteria; order Burkholderiales; family Rhodocyclaceae; genus Thauera; species Thauera linaloolentis. Next base: position 66,284 of record NZ_AMXE01000010.1, read on the forward strand.
GGCAGCCTTCGAGGATGTTCATGAAGCCGACGACATTGCTGTCGATGTAGGCATGAGGGTTCTGCAGCGAATAGCGCACGCCGGCCTGGGCCGCGAGATGGATCACGCGATCGAACTTCTCCTCGGCGAACAGCCGCTCCATGCCGGCGCGGTCGGCCACGTCCATTTTCACGAAGCGGAAACCCGCATGCGGGGTCAGGCGGGCAAGCCGCGCCTCCTTCAACGTGGGATCGTAGTAATCGTTGAGATTGTCGAGGCCAACGACCTCATCTCCACGCGCGAGCAAGCGTTCGGAGGCATGCATGCCGATAAAGCCGGCAGCACCGGTAACGAGAACTTTCATGAGGTTTCGAGCAATAGAAATGAAGAGGATAAATTATGGCATGCCGCCACTACAGTACGGCGGCGGGGCGATACCGATATCGCCATCCTTGCTTATACTTGCGTGACCGATTCGTCACTCGCCTCGATGCTGACCCGCCTGCCCTATACCCTGCTGTGGATTTTCGCCCTGCCTTTCGTGCTGCTGCGCCTCGTATGGCGCGAACGGCGGCAACCGGGCTACCTCAAGCACCTCGGCGAGCGCTTCGGCCGCTATACGGTCCGCGCCCCGACCCGGGTCATCTGGCTGCATGCCGTATCGGTGGGCGAGACCCGCGCCGCCGAACCCCTGGTGAAGGCGCTGCTGCAGCGCTGGCCCGAGCACAGCGTCCTGCTCACACACATGACACTCACCGGTCGCGAGACCTCGCAGAGCCTGTTCGGCGGCAATGCCCGCGTGTTGCGCAGCTACCTGCCCTACGATCTCGGCTGCTTCGCGCATGCCTTCCTGCGCCACTTCCGCCCCCAGTTCGGCGTGATCATGGAAACCGAGCTGTGGCCCAACCTGCTCGCTGCCTGCCGGCAGCGGAAGGTGCCGGTGATGCTTGCCAACGCCCGCCTGTCGGAGCGCTCCGCACGCCGCTATGCCCGGCTGCCCGCGCTCAGCGCCATGACCATGGGGGCGCTCAGCGCGATCGGCGCCCAGACCGCGGCCGACGCGGCACGCCTGTCCGCCCTGGGTGCACGCCGCGTGCTGGTCACCGGCAACATCAAGTTCGACATCACGCCACCGGACGACGCCATCGCCCGCGCCAGCCTGTTCCGCACGCGCATCGGCACACGTCCCGTCCTGCTCGCTGCCAGCACCCGCGACGGCGAGGAGAGCCTGCTGCTCGACGCCTTCGCCCGACTCGCTCCTCCGGATGTGCTGCTCATGCTGGTTCCGCGCCATCCGCAGCGCTTCGATGAAGTGGCCAGGCTGGCCTGCGCACGCGGCCTGAAGCTGCAGCGGCGCTCGGAAGACGCACCCGTCGACGCCGGGACCCGCGTCTGGCTGGGGGATTCGATGGGCGAGATGTTCGGCTACTATGCCGCGGCCGATGCGGCACTGATCGGAGGCAGCTGGCTGCCCTTCGGCGGGCAGAACCTGATCGAGGCCTGCGCTGTCGGTACGCCGGCCATCGTCGGCCCGCACACCTTCAATTTCACGGCCGTCGCCGAACAGGCCATCGATGCGGGCGCGGCATGGCGCGCGGCGGACACGGAAGAAGGGATCCGCATGGGGCTCCAACTGCTGGCCGACGAAGAAACACGCCGCGCCATGGCCACCGCCGGCCTGGCCTTTGCCGAAGCCGACCGCGGCGCGAGCACGCGCACGCTTGAAATGCTCGAAAGCCTGAAACCCTGAACGCGGGCTTCAGGGCGCCAGCAAGGCATTGATGGCGCTGACGTCGTCCTCGCCCAGCGTGCCCGCGGCCGCTTTCAGCCGCAGTTGCGCCAGCAGGGTGTCATAACGCGCACGCGCCAGCCTCTGCAGCGTATCGGCCAACTGCGTCTGGGCATTCAGCACATCGATGTTGATGCGCACGCCGACCTCATAGCCGAGTTTGTTGGCCTCGAGCGCCGAGGTCGAAGAAACCTGCGCCGCTTCGAGCGCTCTCACCTCGGCCATGCCGCTGGTCACCCCGAGCCAGGACTGGCGGGCCGCCAGCACCGCCGTGCGGCGGGCATCCTCCAGATCGGCATCGGCCTTCATGCGCAGCGCCGCAGCCTCGCGCGTCACCGACGATACGCGGCCTCCCGCATACAAGGGCAGATTCAGCTGCACACCGATGCTCGTCGCCTCGCTGCGGTCGACGGACAACTGGGGATTGCGATTCACGCCGTGCGATGCGACCAGATCCACCGTGGGCAAGTGCCCGGCACGGGCGTACTCGACCTCGCGCGCGGCAATCTCGCGCACCAGTTGCTGGGCCTGGACTCCCAGATTGCCAAGCTCCGCGGCATCCACCCAATCCACGATGCTATCGGGCTGGGGGCGCTGCAGGGCGACCCCCTCGCGCAGCCCGGCCAACGCATCCGGCTGCCTGCCGATGATCTGCGCCAGGACCTGGCGCGCCACCTCGAGCTGGTTCTGTGCCGCGATCTCCTGCGCCGACGCCAGATCGAAGCGCGACTGGGCCTCATGTACGTCGGTAATCGTCACGGTGCCGACCTCGAAGCTGGTCTTCGCCAGTTCGAGCTGCTCACCCGCGGCGGTGCGCAACTGGCTCACCGCGGCCACCGCATCCTGCGCGTTGAGCACATCGAAATACGCTTCGGCCACGCGCAGCACCAGATCCTGTCGCTGCGCATCGAACTGGGCTCCAGCCAAGGCCGTCTGCAGTTCGCCCTGCCTGGACTGCACCCAGTTCTGCCAGCGGAACAGCGGCTGTGTGAGCTGGACACCGTATCCGCGCCGGTCGTAGTCGCCGGATGTCCTGCCCGTGCGCACCTCGTTCTCGTTGTCGTTCCAGCTCGCGTCGGCGCTCAGGCCGATCTGCGGCAGCAGGCCGGCACGCCCCTGAACCACCTTTTCCTGGCCCGCCTCGAACTGCGCGCGGGCGGCGGAGAATTTCGCATCGTTCGCGAGCGCATCCCGATACACCTGCATCAGATCGGCGGCCAGGGCACCGCTCGAGAACAATCCCGCCAGACACAGTGCCAACACGCGATTCATGCAAGCCTCCGAACGAATGCTGCCGCTCAGTACCGCGGCATCCTGGGGTCCACCTGGGCCGCCCAGCCGGCAACGCCCCCCGCCAGGTTGATCACGTTCGTGAACCCCTGATGTTCGAGGAACATGCACACCTGGGCGCTGCGCCCGCCATGGTGGCAGATCACGACCACTTCACGGTCGCGATCGAGCTCCGCATGGCGCTCCGGCACGCTGCCCATCGGCATTTCCACCGACCCCTCGATGTGGCAGAACTGGAACTCCCAGGGCTCGCGCACGTCGAGCAGCAACGGCGCCGCCCGGGAATCGTCCCCCAGGCGCTCGGCAAGGTCGTGTGGACCGATCTGATGCATCGAACGGCTGCTCAGAAGCTGAAGCGGTCGTGGCGCGGCGCGTTCTGCAGCATCGGCACGACGGTTTCGAAGATATCCTCGGTACGGAAGCGCCCCTCTCCCTCGCAGGTGATCAGGCGGGCCTTCATCACCGGCGCCTCGCCGACGAAGGCGAACAGGCGGCCACCGACCTTGAGTTGTTCGAGCAGGGCCTGCGGCACGTACTGCAGCCCGCCCGAAACGACGATCACATCGTAGGGTGCGCGCTCCGCCCAGCCGTCGATGCCGTCGCCCTGGACCACGACGACGTTTTCCACGCCATTGCGCGCCAGGTTCGCCGATGCGAGCTTGACCAGCTCAGGCTCGATTTCCAGCGTCCGCACCCATTCGCAGCGCGCCGCGAGCAGGGCTGCGAAAAAGCCGGAGCCGGTCCCGATCTCGAGCACCGAATCGGATTTCGACGGTTGCAGCGCTTGCAGCACCTTGCCCTCGATGACCGGCTTCAGCATGACCTGGCCACAGCCGATCGGGATCTCGACGTCGGCGAACGCCAGCGCACGCGCGCTCGCAGGCACGTATTCCTCGCGTTTGACCGTCATCAGAAGGTCGAGCACATTTTGATCCAGCACCTCCCAGGGGCGGATCTGCTGCTCGACCATGTTGAAGCGTGCTTTCTCGAAGTTCATCAGGAGCTCCTGGCGAAATATCAGCAGGCGCCGGCTCGGGCGCCTCATCCATAATGGCAAACCGTGTCATTCTAACGCAGTTGGTGCACCGCGAAGGGAATGGATTGGCCGAGGAGACAGCCGGAGCGGCAGCGCCGGAAGGAGGCCGCCGGCGAACGCGCAAACTCAGCGCGACTCCAGGATCAGGCGGCCGTTGGCCGGCTGGATCGGCCGCGTGTTGCGCGGATAGAGGCGCGCGAAGAGCGCGAGCTGATCCGCGCTCATCACCACCGGCGTCTTCATCACGACCCACACCACATCCTCGGTGCACGGCGGCGCCGGCAGCGAGCCGAGATAAAGGAAATGCGCCGGACTGGACGGCATGAAGGCCGCCAGGTCGATGGTCTCATCGGGCACGAACTCGCGCCCGCGGTCGAGCGGCAGGTTGTTCCACAGCGTCTGCAGCAAGGGATTCGGTTCGTCGCCCGCCGTCAGCAGGATGGACAGGATAGCGCTGCTGCCATCGGCGCTGCGATGTACGAGATACATCGCCATGTCGTAGGCCATGCCCCCGACACGCTCCTGGGAGGGGCGGTGCAGGGTGAAGTATTCGAGTTCATAGCGAACGCCCCGCACCTCCATCCCCATTCCGCCCCCGACATCGACCTGCAGGGTGTTCCCGGTATCACGAATGCGGAAACCGGTAGCGTGATAGTGGAACTTGATCGGTGCCAGATCCACCGCCAGGCCGTCACGCAGGTCGATGGGCGACTGGCGCAGCCCCTCGCCGCAGATGCGCCAGTCAGGGCGCAAGCGCCCCCAGGCCTCCGGGCCACGCTCGCCCTCGTAGCTCCAGTCCGGCCCCGCCGGGGTCCGGCGCTGAGCAAGCAGCAGCGCCTCGAGGGGATCGGGCACGGCCGTCTTCGCAGGCTGCTCCAGAGGAACGGGCGACGGCGGCCTTTCGATCCGTGCCGGAGCCGCCGCCGGCACGCGGCGCGGCCTGGCCGCCTCAGGCGC
>NZ_AMXE01000011.1 GCF_000310205.1 Thauera linaloolentis 47Lol = DSM 12138
GCGCCTGGCTGGCGCTGCTGCCGCGCCGCGCGGCGGCGGGAGGTGCGGCGCGGCCTTGATGCCGCGCGCGTGGCGCGGGTGTTTCGGCGACTCGTCAGCCGGGCAGCGGCGCGTCGGTGATCAGGTGATGCTGGACGGCGTAGCGGACCAGCTCCGCCGTGTTGCCGAGGCCCATCTTCGCCTGGATGTTGGCCTTGTGGGTGCTGACGGTCTTCACGCTGAGGTTGAGCCGCCGCGCGATCTCGGAGACGCCCAGGCCTTGCACGAGCATGAGGAAGATCTGGTAGTTCCTGTCGGTGAGGCGGTTGTGCGGCAGTTGCGTATGGCGCCCCTGGAGGATGTCGCGGGTCAGGTTCTCGGCCACGCTCTGCTTGATGAACAGCCCGCCGCCGACGATCTTGCGGATGGCTTCGGCAAGCAGCGATTCGGCGTTGTCCTTGCACAGGTAGCCGGATGCGCCGGCTTTCAGGGCGCGTACCGCATAGATGTCTTCCTTGTACATGCTCAGGATCAGGATGGGCAGGCGCGGGAATTCGTCCTTGACCTGCTTGATGAGTTCGAGGCCGTTGCGGCCGGGCATGTTGAGGTCGAGCACGGCGGCGTCCCACTCGCCGCTGCGCAGCGCGACCATCGCCTCGGCGCCGTCGCTGGCCTCGCCGCCGACGATGATGTCGGGCGAGTCGCTGAGGATGTGCTTGAGCCCCGCGCGCAGGATGTCGTGGTCGTCGGCGATGAGTATGCGGATCATCGTGTGCCTCCAGTGGTCAGGGGCAGGGTGGCGGAAATGCGGGTGCCGTGGCTGCCGTCGACGTTCATGTCCCCGCCCAGCATGCTGACCCGCTCGGACATGCCGAGGAGGCCAAACCCCCTTCTCGGCGCACGGTGGTCGAAGCCGCTGCCGTCGTCCTGCACCAGGAGGTGCAGCCGCCCCTCCGCTTCCTCGAGCCGGATCTCGACATGGCTCGCCCCGGCATGGCGGGAGACGTTGGTCAGCGCCTCCTGCACGAAGCGGAACACGGCGATCGACTGGTTCGCGTCGAGGTCGTATTCGTCGCGGTCGGCCTGGAAGGTGCAGGCGATGGCCCAGCGTTCCTCGAACTGCCGGGCCAGGTGCTCGAGCGCCGCGTTCAGCCCGAGGACGTCGAGCATGCCGGGGCGCAGGCCCTCGGAGATGCGGCGCAGGGATTCGATGGTGCGTTCGACCAGCGCGTGCGCGGCGCCGATCCGTTCGTTGCAGAGCCCCCCGGCCTCGCCGCATTTCTTGCGGAGCCAGGCGAGGTCGATGCGCAGGGCCGTCAGGGCCTGCCCGAGTTCGTCGTGCAGTTCGCGCGCGATCGAGGTGCGCTCGCCTTCGCGCACGTCCTGCAGGAAGCGGGTGAGTTCGCGCAGGCGCTCCTGCGAATGCCTCAGCGCGCATTCGGAGCGGCGCAGTTGCTCGGTGCGCTCGTCGACCCGCTCCTCGAGCCGGGTCTGCAGGCGGAACAGTTCGATGTGGGTGCGCACGCGGGCGAGCACTTCCTCGGGCTGGAAGGGCTTGGCGACGTAGTCCACCGCGCCGAGCGAGAAGCCCTTCACCATGTCTCCCGTCTCGTGCAGCGCGGACAGGAAGATGACGGGGATGTCGCGCGTCTGCGGGTCCTGCTTGAGCAGGCGGCAGAGTTCGTAGCCGTCCATGCCCGGCATGCGCACGTCGAGCAGGATCAGCTCGGGCGCGCGCGCGCGCGCCGAACGCAGCGCCATGCGCCCGTCCTGCGCCGCGCGCACCCGGTAGCCCGCGCCCGACAGCAGGTCGCCCAGGAGGTTGAGCGAGCCCACCGTGTCGTCGACGATGAGGATTTCGGCCTGGCCCAGAGGTGTCGCCGCCGTTGCCGTCATGATTGGTTCCCTTCCAGGTCCAGCAATTCCCAGAGCTGCCGGTAGCGGCATTCGGTGGACAGCGGGAGCAGCACGCCGGCGAGTTCGGGGACGCGTTCCACGGCGGCCTCGATCGCCGCGCCGATCTCCTCGCGGTTCAGCGAGATCGCGGCGTTGACGAGCCTGTCGCGCTCCGCGGGCGGCAATGCCTCGAGCAGCGCCCCCGCGTCCTGCGGCGCGGTGCGGGGCGGCGTGCTACAGTCGGGCTGCCGGCGCGCGAGGACGCTGTCGATCAGGTGCAGCAGTTCGGTTTCGTCGAAAGGCTTGCTGAGGAAGGCGTCGGCGCCCGCTTCGAGCGATGCGGCCCGGCTTTCGGCCAGCGCGTTCGCGGTCAGCATGATGATCGCGGGGCGCCGCGCGCCGAGCACCGCGGCGCGCCGGAGGAGCTCGATGCCTTCGCCGTCGGGCAAGTACCAGTCGAGCAGGACGAGGTCGAAGGCGCGGCTGTCCACCGCCGACCAGGCCTGTTCGAGGGTGGCGGCCTCGTCGACGCCGAAGCCGACCGGTTCGAGGATCGCGTGTGCGAGCATCCGCCCTTCCGGATTGTCGTCCACCACCAGGACCGAGGCCGCGCGTCCGGGGCCGCCCGCCGGCGGCGGTGCTTCGGCGCCTCGCGGCTGCGCGCCGTCGGCCACCGGGACGGTGATCGTGAAGTGGAATTCGGCGCCTTCGCCGAGGCGGGAATCCACCGCCAGCTCGCCGCCCATCATGCGCACGTAGCGCCGGCTGATGGTCAGCCCCAGGCCGGTGCCGGCGCGATGGACGGAGCCGACCTGCTCGAAGGACGAGAAGATGCGCTGCTGGTCGTCCGGCCGGATGCCGATGCCGGTGTCGCGGACGCTGAAGCGAAGCTGCTGCGACACGTCCGAGACGGTGCGCGCGCTGGCGCGCAGGGTGATCGTGCCGCGCTCGGTGAACTTGACCGCGTTCGACAGCAGGTTGAGCAGCACCTGGCGCAGCATGCCGGGGTCGATCATCACCCGCGAGGGAAGGGACTCGGCGGCCAGGTGCAGGCGCAGCCCCTGTTCCTCGGCGCGCAGGCGCATCATCTCGGTGACCTGTTTCAGTAGCTCGAACAGGTCGACTTCCTCCTGGCGCATCGTCATCTTGCCCGACTCGATCTTGGAGAGCTCCAGGATGTCGTTGATCAGCGTGAGCAGATGCTGTCCTGAGTGGTTGATGATGGCCAGCGTGCGCCGGTTGTCCGGCGAGAGCGAGACGTCCTTTTCCATGAGCTTGGAGAAGCCGATCACCGCGTTGAGCGGCGTGCGCAGTTCGTGGCTCATGTTGGCGAGGAAGGTGGACTTGCTGCGGTTGGCCGCTTCCGCCTGGTCGCGCGCGACGGTGAGCTCCCCGGTCCGCTGCCGCACGAGTTCCTCGAGGTGTTCGCGGTGGTCCGCAAGCTCGCGCTCGTTCCGTTTGCGCAGGGAGATGTCCGAGAAGATCGAGATGTAGCGCCGGGTGCTGCCGTCGGCCAGCCGCAGCGCCTGGATGGAGATTTCCTCGGGATAGGCTTCGCCGGTCTTGCGCCTGTTCCAGATCTCGCCGCGCCAATGGCCGTCGCGGCGCAGCTGTTCCCACAGCCGGGCGTAGAAGGCGTCGTCGTGCATGCCCGACTTGAGCATCCGCGGGTTGGCGCCGATGACTTCGTCGCGCCGGTAGCCGGTGATGTCGCAGAAGGCATCGTTGACCCACAGGATCGTCCCGTCCGGGTTGGTGATGACCGCGCCTTCGGCCATCGCGGCGAAGGCCATCTCGTTCTCGCGCCGCTCCTGGTCCTGGCGGAACAGTTCCCATGCGCGGCGGCGGGAGGTGCGATAGAGCAGGGCGATGATGGACAGGCCGAGCAGCCAGATGATCCCGTGCCAGTACTGAATCGAGCGCCAGGCCGGTTCCTGCGCCGCGCGGTAGCTGTTGAGATCGATGGAGATGCTGGCGCCGCCGCGCAGCCCGCCGACCGGAATCAGGGTGTCACGATGGCACTCCAGGCATTCTTCTTCCATCCGCATCGGGATCATGACCCGCATCAGCCCGTGTCCGCCGCGCCGCGGCAGGGTCTCGGTGATGATGGATGCCCCTTTCTCCAGTTCCTCGAGGGCCTTGCTTTCCCATTCGTCGGCGATGTTGTCGCGGTTGTGCAACTGCCTGGAGGTGAGGCGCTCGTTGAGCCCCGATTTCTGGTTGGACATGTCGTGGATCGCCAGCAGCAGGTGCATCGGCGTGACCAGGACCAGGTCGAGCGGTTCATTGAGCCGGGTGACGGCGGTGACGCGCTGTTCGTGATCGAGCGAATTGAGCGTGGGGACGTATTTCTCGCGGATGAAGACGCCCTCGACCGACGAGGCCCATTCGCGAATCGTCATGTCCTTTTTCAGGCTGGCAATGGCCGCAATGCGCGCCAGCTCGGCCGCGGTGCGATTAAGTTGTTCGCGCTGGGTAATCAGCGAGGCGAGAACGAGGACGGTCCACACGACCGTGATCAGCACGACCCCTTTGAATACGGCGGGAGGGTGGAAATTGTCCATGCAATGCTTTTGCGGGCGGTTCTCGTCGTCACGGCGCGAAATGGCCAGGCGGACTTTGCGCTCCTTCGTGTTAATCGTCAAATACAAGCAATTCATGATGTAGCCCGCCGCGCAAGGAATTCCGCGGCTCGCGGCGCGCGCTTAGGAATATTCCTAGGCCGTCCAGGATTATTTGACGGACCATTTTCAGCCATCATGACCTGACGGCCGCCGCCGCGCGTGGGCACAATAAGCCGGCGGGAATTATCGACTGATGACGCGCGTGAATAATTTCGCGCCCGAATATCATCGGCATGGAAATGCCGATGCATTCCGGCGCGGCGGCGGAGTGGACATGGAGGATGGGCGAGGGCGGGGCGCCATGCGCAAGGCGGGCATGAAGCGCATGCGATGGGGCCTTGCCGCGGTGTCGGCAATGATTGCCGCGGGGGCATGCCATTTCTGGCTCGGGCCGGTGCTGTTTCCGCGGCCCGATCTCGTCGTGGCGCCGGAACCGGGGTGCGACCTGCAGCGCAGCGCCTGCGTCACCGAGGTGGCGCCGGGGGCGGTCGAGGTCCGGTTCGAGCCCCGCCCCATTCCGTCCGCGCGCCCTTTCCGCGCCCGCGTGATGGCGAAAGGCCTGTCCGTGCGCAAGGTCGAGATCGATTTCTCCGGCACCACCATGGACATGGGCTTCAACCGCACGGTGCTCGCCGTCGCCGGCGACGGAAGCCATGCCGCAGAGGTGGTGCTGCCGGCATGCATCAGCGGCCCGATGGAATGGCGCGCGACGTTCGTTCTCCATGGCGGGGACCGCCGCATCGTCATTTCCCACGTTTTTCAAAGCGGTGAATGAGTCCGGCCGCCCGTGCATTGACCGATCGGCGCGAATGCAATAGGGCCGGCGGCCGGCCCGAATGTCCGAACGCGCCATAGGATTATTCCTATCCCGCCTCTCCCTTATTCCGGTCGTCGATATCAGGATTCGTCACCTGTCCATTGCCTGGCGCGCGGCGCAGAATTCACCTCGAGAACACCGGGTAATGGTGTTTGCATTGCAGGAAAGGGCGACGGAAGAAAATGAATGCAGCTCTTCTTTTAGGAGAATCGATATGAAAGGCCTGGCGATCAAGGCAACGGCGACGTTGCTGGCGACGGTGATCGGGGCGGGCGCGGCATGTGCCGCGGAATCTCTGCAGGATGTCGTGAAACGGCGCAATCTGACCCAGCAGGATCTGCTCGCTGCGGCGAAGACTTATACGCCCAGCGGGGGGCGGGATGAATTCCTCGCCTTCAGCTCGGGCGGCCAGTCGGGGCAGATGCTGGTGTATGGCGTCCCGTCGATGCGGATCCTGAAATACATCGGCGTATTCACTCCGGAGCCGTGGCAGGGCTATGGCTATGACGAGGAATCCAAGAAGGTGCTCGCCGGCGGCCGTATCGACGGCAAGGACATCACGTGGGGCGATACCCACCACCCGGCGATTTCCGAGACCAATGGCGAATACGACGGCCAGTTCCTGTTCATCAACGACAAGTCGAACCCGCGCCTGGCGGTGCTCGATCTGCGCGATTTCGAGACCAAGCAGATCGTCGTCAACCCGATCATGAAGTCGGAGCACGGCGGCGCCTTCGTCACGCCGAACACCGAGTACGTCATCGAGGCTTCGCAGTACGCCTCGCCGCTGGAGAACCAGAAGTTCCACCCGCTCGAAGAGTTCAACGAGAAATACCGCGGCGCGATCACCTACTGGAAGTTCGACCGCGAAGCGGGCCTGTTGAAGGCCGACCAGTCGTTCTCGCTCGAGCTTCCGCCGTATTCGCAGGACCTTTCCGACGCCGGCAAGCTGGGCTCGGACGGCTGGTCCTTCACCAACAGCTTCTGCACCGAACGCTATGTGGGCGGGATCGAGAAGGGGCGCCCGCCGTATGAGGCCGGCTGCTCCGCCAAGGACACCGACTACATGCACGTGATCAACTGGCGGAAGGCCGCGGAGATCGCAAAGGACGACAAGAACGTCAAGGTCATCAACGACCACCGGGTGATCCCGATGGAAGTGGCGATCCGCGAAGGCATCCTGTTCCTGATTCCCGAGCCGAAGAGCCCGCACGGCGTCGACGTCACGCCGGACGGCAAGTACATCGTGGTGGCCGGCAAGCTCGATACCCACGTGTCGGTGTATTCCTTCGACAAGATCATGGCGGCGGTCAAGGCGCAGCGCTTCGAGTCCAAGGATCCGTACGGCATTCCCGTCATCGGCATGAAGGATGCGCTGCATACCCAGGTGCAACTGGGCCTCGGCCCCCTGCATACCCAGTTCGACTCGAAGCAGTGCATCGCCTACACCTCGCTCTACGTGGACAGCATGGTGGCGAAGTGGAACTTCTGCGAAGGCAAGCTGCTGGACAAGCTGGCCATCCACTACAACATCGGCCACCTGATGACGATGGAGGGCGATACGACCAAGCCGAAGGGCAAGTACCTGGTGGCGCTCAACAAGCTGTCGATCGACCGCTTCAACCCGGTCGGCCCGCTGCACCCGCAGAACCACCAGCTCATCGACATCAGCAACGACAAGATGCAGCTGCTCTATGACATGCCGCTGCCGCTCGGCGAGCCGCACTACGTGGTCGGGATCGACGCCAGCAAGCTCAAGCCCGCCGTGCGCTACAAGGTCGGCACCAACAGCCGCACCGACGAGCAGCACCCAGGCAAGGTCCGCGCAGGCGAGGAGAAGGTCGTCCGCAACGGCAACAAGGTCGAGGTGTACGGCACGCTGATCCGCTCGCACATCACGCCCGAAACCATCGAGGTCGAGCAGGGCGACGAGGTCACGATATTCCTCACGAACCTCGAGCGCGCCCAGGACGAGACCCACGGCTTCACCGTGTCGACCTACAACGTGCATGCGTCGGTCGAGCCGGGCAAGACCGTCTCGGTCAAGTTCACCGCCGACAAGGAAGGCGTGTATCCGTACTACTGCACCGAGTTCTGCTCCGCGCTCCACCTCGAGATGCAGGGCTACCTGCTGGTCAAGCCGAAGGGCTGGAAGCCGTCCGCGACCGCCACGCTGGCCGCCGCCAACTACACCGAGACCGACTACAAGAACACCTTGAAGAAGGTCGTGGATACGCAGGCGGTCATCGACCAGGTCGTCGGCTACATCACCTCGGTCAACTACAAGGCCTACCCGGAAGTGGCGGCGCTGATGGAAGACGCCACCGACCAGCTCGGCAAGACCGCCGACGCCAAGGCCAAGCACGAGGCCGCCGCCGCCCGGCAGGACTGGGAGCAGGCGAACCTGTGGGCCGAGCAGGTATGGCAATACCAGGTCAAGGCGGCCGATATCGGCCTGCGCGCCAAGACCTTCCTGGAGCAGAAAGGCGCCAAGTGATCCACGCCCCCCCGGGCCGGGCGCCCGGGCGGCTCCAGCCGGGGAGGGCGGCCAGCGGCCCCCGCCCCGGCACCTGACAAGGAATGAATCCCGATGAAACCGATCGTTGCCCTGCTGCTCGCGGCCGTTGCATCCGCGCCGGCGCTTGCCGCTCCGGATGGCGCGAAGCTGTACATGGAAAAGACCTGTAACGCCTGCCACGGCGCCGATGCCAGGAAGGCGCTGCTGCCGAGCTATCCCAGGCTCGCCGGCCAGAACGCGGCCTACGCCGAGCAGCAGATGAAGGACATCAAGAGCGGCGCGCGCGACAACGGCCAGACCGCAGCGATGAAGGGCGTCATGCATCTCGTCAACGACGAGGAGATCAAGGCGATCGCGACCTGGCTCGAAAGCCTGAAGTAAACCCGGCCCTGGCGCGTCGCGAGCCGCAACGCGCCAGGGCGAATCATCCGGCGGGGCGCTCCCGCCGCCCTGCACCAGAAGAGGATCGAATCATGAAGACAAGAATTCTGCTCGCCGCCGTTCTCTCCGCAAGCGTCGCCTTCGCCGGGCCGCCCGCGCCGAAGAAGGAAGGCATCGAGGGCCAGGGCTACGTCTGGAACGCCCAGGAGGGCGAGAAGATCGAGGCGCTGAAGCTCAAGGGCGACGTCACGCGCGGCGAGGAAGCCTACGAGGTCTGCGGCGCCTGTCACCTGCCTTCCGGCGCCGGACGTCCGGACGGCACCTTCCCGCAGCTCGCCGGCCAGCACACGACCGTGCTGATCAAGCAGATGGCCGACATCCGCGCTGGCCTGCGCGACAACCCGACGATGTACCCGTTCGCCGCGACGCTGATCGACCCGCAGGAGCTGGCCGACGTCTCCGCCTACATCGAGAACCTGTGCATTCCGACCGACCACGGCAAGTACGAAGGCGCGGATGCCGCGCTGCAGGTCGCCAAGGGCAAGGACCTGTACGAGAAGCAGTGCAAGGAATGCCATGGCGGAAGCGGCGAGGGCGACAAGTCCAAGTTCTATCCGGTCATCGCCGGCCAGCACTACAAGTACCTGCTGCGCCAGATGACCGAGATCCGCGACGGGCACCGCCGCAATGCCAATCCCGACATGGTCAAGGTGATCAAGCCCTATACCGACGATCAGCTGGTGGCCATTTCGGCCTACCAGGCGAGCCTGAAGATGCCGGGCGCGATGTGCGGCGACGGCAAGAAGTAGGCCGCCCGCAGTCACGCCCAGCCCGGGTCCGTGGATGGACCCGGGCCGTCCCACCCCCTCCTTGCGACCGGAGCTCAGAATGTCCGCAACACAAAGCAAGAACGGCCTGATTGCAAGCCTTGTGCTGGTGGCCCTCGTGGCGATGGTCGCCGCCTACTTCGCGCCGATCTGGTGGGTTTCGCTCACCGCGCCGAACTACCCCGAGGATGCCTTCCCGGACGGCATCCGCATCCACTTCCATTTCGACGGCGTACACAATGGCTGCACCACGCCGCCCAAGACCTCCCGCCTGGCCGCCGAGACCATGGCCGAGGACATGGGCGAGGGCACGGGGCGCTACAACCCCATCCTCTCCGAGCAGACCACGCTGACGGGCAAGGCGACGGCGCTTGATTGCGTTCACGAGATGAACACGATCAACCACTACGTCGGCATGTACCCGATCGCCACCGGCGGCCCCGTCGAGACCCGGCTTTCGAAGTTCTTCATCGGCTTCTTCGCGGTGATGCTGGCCGGGTTCGCGGTGCGCAACCGGAAGGCCCGACTCGGTATCCTCGGCCTGGGCTTCGGCGCGCTCGCGGTGTGGATGATCGTCGACCAGTTCGTGCTGGGCAGGCTCGCCGCCCATGTCGACCACTACGTCAAGGAGTCGGCCACCTTCTTCAACGAACCGGAGCGCATCGCGGCCTGGGGCAGCAATGTGGCGATGATCTCCAAGGCCGCCATCTTCGGCCTGATCGCGGCCATGGCGGTGGTGGTCGCGGGCGTCGCGAAGTTCCGCTCCTTCGAGCTGCTGCTCGCGCTGATCCCCGCGCTGCTGCCGCTGTTCTACCTGATCGAGTATTCGGGCTGGCTGTGGTTCTTCGGCCACAACCTGCACCCGTGGGGCGCGTTCACGGTCAAGCCCTTCATGCCCACCGTGTTCGGCGAGGGCAAGGTGGCCCAGTTTTCCACCTTCTCCTATCCGCACTGGGGCTACGCCCTGCTGGTGGTGGTCTTCCTGTGCCTGATGCTCGCCCTGCTGCTGCGCCGCAAGCAACTGCGCGAGGAACTGCCGCGGGGCGATGCCCGGCAAGGATGAATGGCCGTGAGCACGTTCGTGAGCACCCTTCGCCGGCTGGCATGGCTCGCCGCGGCGGCGGCCCTGGCGCTGCATGCCGCCACGGCGCGCGCGGCCGGCGAGGACGAGGAGCACGGCGCCGGGCCGGGGGCCGGGGCCGACTTCTCCACCGCGCCGAGGGTCGACGTGCACAAGCCCGTCGAGCTGATCCCGCTCTACCTGCGCGCCAAGCGCATCCACGGCCTGCAGCCCTTCCAGGAACTCGTCGACAAGGCGCCCGAGGGCAGCGTGCTCGCGGTGCCCGCCGGACACTACGCCGGCCCGGTGCACCTGAAGAAGCGGCTGAGCATCGAGGGCCAGGGCGAGGTCGTGATCGACGGCGGCGACAAGGGCACGGTGTTCGTCGTCGAGGCCAATGGCGCGGTCCTGCGCAACCTGACGATCACCGGCTCGGGCGAATCCCACGACTCCGACGATACCTGCCTGAACATCCGCGGCCACGGTAACCTGATCGAGAAGCTGAAGATTGCCGACTGCCTGTTCGGCATCGACCTCAAGCAGGCCGACCGCAACATCGTGCGCGGCAACACGGTGCGCTCGAAGGATTTCGAGCTCGGCGTGCGCGGCGACGGCATCCGGCTGTGGTACAGCAATGACAACCTGATCGAGGACAACCTCGTCACCGACACGCGCGACATGGTGGCGTGGTATTCGCACCGCAACATCTACCGCGGCAACGAAGGGCGGCGCAGCCGCTACTCGATCCACTTCATGTTCGCCAACGACAACGTCGTCGAGAACAACCGCTTCTACGACAACGCGGTCGGCGTGTACTTCATGTACATGGAGGGCGGCGTGGCGCGCAACAACGTCATCTCCCACGCCACCGGTGCCACCGGCATGGGGTTGGGCTTCAAGGAGTCCTCGGACATCCTGATCGAGAACAACGAGGTCATCTACTGCGCCGTCGGCGTGGGCTCGGACCTCTCGCCCTTCCAGCCCGACACCACGATCCGCTTCGTCGGCAACCGCTTCGCTTTCAACGGCATCGCCATCCAGCTTACCAGCGAGCTGGGCGGCAACGAACTGCTCGGCAACACCTTCGAGGGCAACCTGACCGACGTGTTCCAGGGCGGCCGGGGTGGGGGCGTGAAGAACCGGTGGGTGGGCAACTACTTCGATACCTACCAGGGCTTCGACCGCGACGGCGACGGCCATGGCGACACCCCGCACGAAGACTATGCCTATGCCGACCGGCTCTGGATGGAAATTCCCAACGCGCGCTTCTTCAAGGCGTCGCCCGTCCTCGAACTGCTCGATTTTCTCGAACGCCTCGCGCCGTTCTCGGCCCCGGGCCTCCAGGCCAGGGACGAAGCGCCCCTGTACGCCAGGCCGGAGCGGCCGATCAAAGGAAGGACCCATGAGTGAAACGAAAAAACCGCCCGCCGCGCCCGCCGCTTCCGCCAAGGGAAGCGTGCCGGTCTCGCGCGAGCGCCAGCGCCAGGGCCGGCGCAAGACCCTGCGCACCCTGCTGCTGACCGGCGGTGTGCTGGGCGCGGGCCTGTCGGGCTATCTGCCGCTGGTCTATGCGCGCACCAGCCGGCTGCGGCCGCCCGGCGCGCTGGATGAAAAGGCCTTCCTGCAGTCCTGCATCAAATGCGGGCAGTGCGTGCAGGTCTGCCCGGTCGACGCGATCAAGCTCGCCGATCTGGTGGACGGCTTCGGCGTCGGCACGCCGTACATCGACGCCCGCGCACAGGCCTGTGATTTTTCCTGTGATGCGGTGCAGTGCGTCCTCGCCTGTCCGACCGGCTCGCTGACCTACCACAAGCCCGCCTTCCTGCCGGTGCGCGAGGGGGCGGCGCTGCCGCAGAAGCCGACGCTGATCGCGAAGATGAACGACCCCGAGCCCACGCTCAACCTCACCGAGCGCATGGGCGTGGCGCGCCTCGCCCGGCCCGAGTCCTGTCTCGCGATGAGGGGCGAGGGTTTCAAGGGCCAGGCGCGCGGCGCCGGCTTCGAGGGCCGGATGCGCTATGCCGCCGTGGACCGCTGGAACCCCATCCGGGTGGCGGACCACCCCTACGACCTGCCGCTGTGCGACCTGTGCATGCGCGAATGCCCGATTGCCGGCGCGATCTCGCTGGAGAAGTTCACCGGCGCCGACGGCAAGGTGCGCGCGCGGCCGGTCGTGCACGAGAACTGCGTCGGCTGCGGCGTCTGCGAGATGATCTGCCCGACCGAAGCCGCCTCGATCACCATCGTCCCGCGCGAGGTGTGGCAATCATGAGCAAGCTGCTGACACGCCGCTACATCGACCAGATCAAGGTGATGTTCGGCAAGGAACCCGCGAAGCCCACGGAGATTTCTCCCGCGGCGCAGAAGATCCACTTCTACAAGAAGAACAACCGCGACGAGATCGCCGAACTCAAGCACCAACGCGCGCACGAGAAGCCGAGCCATAAATGGCGCAACCGGCGCTGGGCGACGCTGATCCTGGCCAACCTGCTGTTTGTGGCCTCGTACTGGCTCGACATCCAGGTCCTCGAGGGCGCGTTGACCGCTTCGCGCTTCGTCGGCTTCCACATGGCCGACCTCAACTCGGCGCTGCAGGTGATGCTGGCGCACAAGCACATCATCACCAACCTGCTGATCGGCACCGGCACGGTGCTGATGCTGTGGGCGCTGCTCGGCGGGCGCACCTTCTGTTCCTGGGTCTGCCCCTACCACCTGCTGGCGGAGTGGGCGGAGAAGGCGCACCTCTACCTGGCGAAGAAGAAGCTCGTCACCGACCAGCCGATCGACCGCCGCCTGCGCACCGTGTTCTGGATCGTGTTCGCGCTGCTCGCGGTGCTGACCGGCTATACCGTGTTCGAGTCGATCTCGCCCACCGGCATCCTGTCCCGCGCGCTGATCTACGGCGCCGGCCTATCGGTCCTGTGGGTGGCGGCGCTGCTCGTGTTCGAGATTTTCTTCTCGCGCCGCGCCTGGTGTCGCTACGCCTGCCCCATCGGCCTGACCTACGGCGTCGTCGGCATCCTGTCGCCCGTCCGCATCAAGTACACGCTCGAAGGCTGCTTCCACGAAGGCGACTGCCGCAAGGTCTGCCTCGTCCCGCACGTGCTCGACACCGTCATCAAGGGCCGGGCCATCGAGCCCGAGGTGCCGCTCGGCCCCGATTGCACGCGCTGCGGGCTGTGCGTGGACGCGTGCCCGACGGGCTCGCTGAGCTACGACGTCAAAGGGCTGTCGAGGCTGCTGTGAGCGTTCCGTCCATCCACCCCGCGGCATGACCGGAGGCAAGCCATGATCCGACTGGAAAACGTCACGAAAACCTTTCGCGGCGCGCGCGTGCTCGACGGCATCTCGCTGGAGATCGGGCTCGGCGAGCGCATCGCGCTGATCGGCTCGAACGGCGCCGGCAAGACCACGCTGATCCGCTGCCTGCTCGGCGAATACGTCCATGACGGCCTGATCACCATCGACGGCCTCGATCCGCGCCGGGAACGCGCGCGCGTGCTCGGCCAGATTGGCTTCGTGCCGCAGCTGCCGCCGCCGCTCAGGATGCCGGTCGGCCGCCTGATCGACTTCGCCGCCAGCCTGTGCGGCACGGCGCCCGGCCGCATCGAGGATATCGCCGAGCGCCTGGGCCTGCACGTCGACGCGATCCGCTCGCGGCCGTTCGTGCGCCTGTCCGGCGGCATGAAGCAGAAGCTGCTCATCGCGCTCGCGCTCGGCCGCGATGCGCGGCTGCTGTTCATGGACGAGCCGGCGGCGAACCTCGACCCCGAGGCGCGCAAGATCTTCTTCGAACTGCTCGCCGGGCATGCGGACCATGCCGCGATGCTCATTTCCAGCCATCGCCTGGACGAGGTGGCGTCGCTCGTCAACCGGGTGGTGGAGATGGACA
This sequence comes from Thauera linaloolentis 47Lol = DSM 12138, assembly GCF_000310205.1. Lineage (GTDB taxonomy): Bacteria > Pseudomonadota > Gammaproteobacteria > Burkholderiales > Rhodocyclaceae > Thauera > Thauera linaloolentis. The sequence goes on from NZ_AMXE01000011.1 coordinate 13,995, forward strand.
TGGGGCGCGTGGTGCTCGACGACGCCCTCGCCGGGAGCGTCGAGCTGGGCAGCGTGCTCGCCTGCCGCATCGTGCTGAAGCACTTCGAGCCGGCCTTCGCCAAGACGCTCGACGGCTGGCGCTTCGCCGCCGATGCCGAGCGCCTGGTGTGGCGGGGCGCGGTCGCGGCGCCCGACCGGCTGCGCTTTCTCGGTGCGGTGGCGCGCTACGCCGGCCTGTTGAGCCATTTTTCGCTGGGAGAACACTGACATGTGCGATGCGCACTCCTCTCTCCACGGCGCCGCGCCCCGGCTGCGGCGCCGCGCCTTCCTCGCGCGGGCGGGCGTGGCCCCGCTGCTGCTCAGCCCGCTTGCCGGCCTGCTCGCCGCCTGCGGCAAGGGCGGCTGGCCCGACGGCATGGCCCCGATCCGCTGGGACCGCGATACCTGCATCCGCTGCAAGATGGTGATCTCCGACCGCCGCTTCGCCGCCGAACTGCGCGGCGGCCCCGCCGGCACCGTGTTCAAGTTCGACGACATCGGCTGCCTGGTCTTCTGGCTGCAGGAGCAAGCCGAGGCCCATCCGTGGATGGCGGCCGCCGACACCCGCATGTGGGTCGCCGACTTCGCCAGCCCGAGCCGCGAGGCGATGCGCTGGCTCGATCCGCGGCAGGCGCGCTACGTCGCGCGCAGCTCGCCGATGGGCTACAACTTCGCCGCGCTGGCCGAGGCCGAGGCCGAGGCGGATGCCGTCGATTACGGGCAGATGCGGCAGCGCACGCTGTCGAGGGGACGATGATGAAACAACTGTTCCTCACCGCCCGGCTCGACATCGCCGAATCGCTGCGCGCGCGCTGGTTCCTGATCTACACGCTGGTGTTCGGCGGCATCATCGTGCTGCTCTTCGTCTTCGGCCTGACCGAGTCGCGCGTGCTGGGCTTCATCGGCCTGTCGCGCCTGCTGGTCACTTACATCCAGCTCACGATGGCGATCCTGCCGATCTTCGTCCTCATCACCACGGTGCGCTCGGTGGCCGGAGACCGCGAGGCGGGCGTCTTCGAGTACCTGCTGGCCCTGCCGGTGCCGCTCGGCGCCTGGTTCTGGGGCAAGATCATCGGGCGCTACGCGGTGATCTTCGCGCCGGTCGTCCTCGCCATGGGCGGCGCGGTGCTGTGGGGGCAGTTCGACGGCATCGAGATCCCGTGGGCGATGTTCGGCTACTACACTGCGCTGATCGCGGTGATGGCACTGTGCTTCCTCGGGATCGGCATGCTGCTCTCGTCCGTCGCCCGCAGCACCGACATGGCCCAGGGTGCGGCCTTCCTGGTGTGGCTCGCGCTGCTGCTCTTTCTCGACCTGATCCTGCTGGGCGTCATGATCCAGGGGAGGATCGACCCCGAACTGGCGGTGGCGATTGCGCTGCTGAACCCGCTGCAGGTGTTCCGCACGGCCGCGCTCGCCATGTTCGACCCGCAGCTCATCGTGCTCGGGCCGGCCGCCTACGTGATTCTCGACATCTTCGGCGAGGCGGGCTTCCGCGTCTTCGCCATCGCCTATCCGGCGGCGCTGGGCATCGGCTCGGCGCTGCTCGGCTACCATTTCTTCCGCAGGGGGGACCTACTGTGAAACGGCTTGCCAGACGCTTCCTTCTTCCATTGCTCATGGCGTGCAGCGCGGCCGCCGCCGCGGCCGACGCGGATGCGCTGTTCGCGGCCGCGCTGACGGGCACCGATGGCCGGCCGGCCGCGCTTGCCGAATACCGGGGCAAGCCGCTGCTGGTCAATTTCTGGGCGCGCTGGTGCCCGCCGTGCCGCAGCGAGATGCCCGAGCTGGCGGCTCTTCAGGCCGAATACGGCGCGCAGGGGCTCACCGTGCTGGGCATTGCCATCGACGACGATCCGGTTGCGGTGAGGGAGTTCCTGGCCGCCTACGACATCGGCTATCCGGTCGCCCTGGGGCGGGACACGGGCATCGGGTTGATGCAGTCGCTGGGCAACGCGTCCGCCGGGCTTCCGTTCACGCTGGCGATCGACCGCGAGGGCGGGGTGCTCCTGCGCAAGCTCGGCGCATTCGGCAAGGACGACTTCCACGGCGTCGCGCAGGAGCTGATGCGATGACGCCGGAGACGCCGGCTTCGGCGAGCTTCGGCGGGACGGCGGTTTCCCCCGGCGAGCGGCGCAGGCGCATCCGCGGCGTCTTCGAGGCGATCGCGCCGCGCTACGACCTGATGAACGACCTGATGAGCTTCGGCATCCACCGCCTGTGGAAGCGCACGCTCGCCAGGCGCTGCGAGGACTACCGCGGGATCGTCGTCGATCTGGCCGGCGGCACCGGCGACATGGCCGCGCGGCTGTGCGCGGAGGGGCGCACGGTGATCGTGTGCGATCCCTCGTGGGCGATGATGTCCGTGGGCCGCCGGCGCGGCATCCCCGCCGTGTGGAGCGCCGGCGAAGCCGAACGCCTGCCTTTCGCCTCCGCCAGCGTGGACCTCCTGACCCTTTCCTTCGGCCTGCGCAATACCACCGAAATCGGCGCCGCGCTTGCCGAGATCCACCGCGTGCTCAAGCCCGGCGGCTGCTTCGCCTGCCTGGAGTTCTCACGCCCGGCGTGGTGGCTCGCGCCGGTGTACGACCGCTATTCGCGCCTCGTCATCCCCCGGCTCGGCGCCGCCGTGGCCGGCAGGCCCGAGGCTTATACTTACCTGATCGAATCCATCCGGCGCTTCCCCGATCAGCAGGCCCTGGCCGCGACCTTGTCGGCGACCGGCTTCCAGTCCGTCCACTGGGAAAACCTTTCTTTCGGCATCGCATGCATACACTACGCGAGACGTTCCCCCTGAGCCGTTCCGCGCCGTCGCGCGGCATGCGCGTCGCCCGCGTCTGGTGGACGGCCATCCGGCCGCGCACGCTCGGCATCGCGATCGCGCCGGTGGCGGTCGGGACCGCCCTCGCCGTGGCCGATGGCGCACGGATCGACTGGCTCGTGCTGCTGGCGACACTGGCGAGCGCGCTCCTGATCCAGATCGGCACCAATCTCCACAACGACGCGGCCGATTTCGAACGCGGCACGGACGGTCCGCGCCGCGTCGGGCCGCTACGCGTGACTGCCGCCGGGTTGGCGAGCCCGGCCGCGGTCAAGCGCGGCGCCGTTCTCGCCTTCGCCGCCGCGCTCGCCCTCGGCGGCTATCTGGTGGCGGTGGGCGGCGGCGTCATCCTGGTCATCGGCTGCGCCTCCTTGCTGGCGGGCTGGGCCTATTCGGGCGGGCCGAGGCCGATTTCGCACACGCCGCTTGGAGAGTCGTTCGTGCTGTTCTTCTTCGGCGTGCTCGCGGTGTGCGGCAGCCACTGGCTGCAGGCGCGGGCGTTCTCCCCGCTCGGGGTGGCGGCGGGGATCGCGGTCGGCGCGCCCTTTGCCGCCGTCTTGCTGGTGAACAACTTCCGCGACCTGGAAACCGATCTGCTGAGCGGGCGGCGGACCCTGGCCGCCCTGCTCGGTCGCGCCGGCTGCATGCGGGCCTATGTGTTGCTCGTCCTGCTGCCGCTGCCGCTGCTCGGCTCCATCGCGCTTGCCGGCCGCCCCGGCGTGCTGCTGGGCCTGCTCGCGATGCCGGCCTTCGCGCGCCTGGCGGTCCGTTTCCGGGCCGCTTCCGGCCAGGGGTTCAATGCCGTGCTGGCCGGCACGGCATGCCAGGGCAGCTGGCTGGGGCTGGCGATGGCTGCCGGCATCCTGTCCGCGCACCTGCTCTAGCGGACGCCGCCGGCATGCTGGCCGACGTGCTGCTGCCCGCTGCGCTGGCGTTCATCATGTTCTCGGTCGGCCTCTCGCTGGAGGCGGCGGATTTCCGCCACGTCTTCGCGCGCCCGGCGGTCCTGGCCGCCGCACTGGCCGGGCAACTGGTGCTGATGCCGCTGGCGGCGTTCGCCGTGGCCCGGCTGGCGGGGCTGCCGGGCGAGCTTGCGGTCGGGCTGATGATTCTCGCCGCCTGTCCCGGCGGGGCGAGCTCGGCCTTCCTGACCCGGCTCGCGCGCGGCAACATCGCGCTCTCGCTGACGGTCACCGTGATCAGCAGCCTTGCAGCGATCGCGACCTTTCCGCTGCTGCTCAAGTTGGTGTTCAGCCATGCGGCGAGCGGCGCCTTCGCCGACGGCATACAGCGCCTGGGTGCCCTGCCGATGGAGAGGCTGGTGGGCAGCGTGCTGGCGATCACCACGCTGCCCACCGCGCTCGGCGTGGCTGTGCGCCACCGCGCGGGGCGGGGTGGTGGATGGCGCGCCGAGCGGATCGTCGGCCAGGTGGCGCTGGTGTTCTTCGCCGCCATCGTGCTGGGGACCTTTCTCGCGCACCGGCAGGCCATCGTGTCGAGCCTGCCCGAGGTCGGGCCCGCGGCGATGCTGCTCAACCTGCTCGCGATGGCGGGCGGCTACGCGCTCGTCGCGCTGGCCGGCGGGCATCGACGCGACTCGGTGGCGGCGGCGATGGAGTGCGGGCTGCAGAACGTCGGCCTGGCGATCTTCGTCGCCGTTTCCCTGTTGCGGCAGCCTCTGATGGCGGCCCCCGGCATCGTCTATGCCCTGGTGATGAATGCCGGCGCATTCGCCCTGATCCTCCTGTCGCGCAAGCATCCGGGCCGATAGCCCGCCGGCGGCGTATGCCGCATGGCGTCGAGCGATCCGCAACAAGCGGATACAATCACGGCGCCCGGAAAAGCAAGAATGCGCCGGAAGACACATGCACGGAACAGGATTCGATCATGCTGCGGGGCGTTCATCCCGGCGGGCGCTCGGCGGGGATCGAAATGGCCGCGGCGTGGGTCGAAGGGGCAGCAGGGCGAGGCCGGCGCGGCTGGCCGCGCCCGGGCACGAAGCGCGCATGCGTCTTGCGCGTGATTTCCAGACGAAGAGGAACCATGCAGATCGTACTCATCAGCGGCTTGTCGGGATCGGGCAAGAGCATCGCGCTCAATGTCCTGGAGGATGCCGGCTACTACGTTGTCGACAACCTGCCGGCTGCGTTGCTGCCGCAATTGGTGACGCATCTGCGCGGTGCGGGCTGGATGCGGGTGGCGGTGGCGGTCGATATGCGCTCGGGGGCGAGCATCGCGGCGCTGCCGAGCCAACTGGAAGTGCTGCGCGAGACGGTGTCCGATCTTCGCTTCATTTTTCTCGAGGCGCGCGATGAGGCACTGATCGCGCGTTTTTCCGAAACCCGCCGCCGCCATCCGCTGGCGGGCGGCGAAGTCACGGTGGAGGAGGCGATCCAGCGCGAGCGCGACGCGCTGGCGAGCATCGCCGAACTGGCCCACCGCATCGATACCAGCGACCTGCATCCGAACACGCTGCGCGCGTGGGTGAAGGATTTCGTCCATGTCGACGAGAGCGAGGGGCTGACGCTGATGTTCGAGTCCTTCGGCTTCAAGTACGGCATTCCGCTCGACGCCGATCTCGTGTTCGACGTCCGCTGCCTGCCCAACCCTTATTACGATCCGCGCCTGCGCCCATTGACCGGCTGTGACGAGCCGGTGAAGGAATTCCTGCGCAAGATTCCGGAGGTCGGCCGCATGGCCGAGGATATCCGCCGCTTTATCGCCAATTGGCTGCCGTCCTACGTGCGCGACAACCGCAGCTACCTGACGGTGGCGATCGGGTGTACCGGCGGCCAGCACCGCTCGGTGTACCTCGTGGAGTGGCTGGCGGAGCGCTTCCGCGACCAGGCCAGCGTGATCGTCCGTCATCGGTCGTCGGCGCGGCGGGCTGCCGACCGGGGGGCGGCGCAGGTGCATGCGCCGGTGGAAGACAAGCAGCCGTGAGATTTCCCGCCGCCGCGGCCTGGCGGACATTGTTGCGGCCGGGCGATGTGCTGGTGGTGATCGGCGGGCTTGCGCTGTGCGTCCATGCCGTGGCGGTGCTCTGGCAGGGGGGGCGGCCCGAGGCGGCGATCGTGCGCGCCGGTGGCAAGGTCGTGGCCGAACTCGATCTGTCCGCTCCGCGCGTGCTGGATGTGCCGGGGCCGCTGGGCACTACGCGCATCGAGATCCAGCCCGGGCGGGCGCGTGTCGCCGCCGACCCCGGCCCCCGGCAGTATTGCGTGCGCCAAGGGTGGCTGACGCAGGCCGGCGCGGTGGCGATCTGCGCCCCCAACGAGGTCAGCCTAAGCCTGAGCGGCCGTGGAGCGGACTATGACTCGCTCAACTATTGAACTCGTCCCTTCGCTGAAGGACCGCCGCATCGCACGCCATGCGGCAGCGGCGATCGTGCTGACCGTGGCCGAGGCGGCGATTCCGCTGCCCTTGCCGGGGGTCAAGCCGGGGCTGGCGAACATCGTCACCCTGATCGTGCTGGCTCGCTGGGGTTGGCGCGAAGCCGTGTGGGTGGCCTTGCTGCGGGTGTTCGCCGGCAGCCTGCTGCTGGGGCAGTTTCTTGCGCCGGGTTTCTTCCTGAGCCTGTCCGGGGCGTTTGCCAGCCTGGTGGCGCTGGGCTTGGCCATGCATCTGCCACGGCGTTGGTTCGGTCCGGTCAGCCACAGCATCCTGGCGGCGTTCGCGCATATCGGTGCGCAACTGGTGGTGGCGCGGCTGTGGCTCGTGCCGCATGACGGGGTGTTCTATCTGATGCCGGTATTCGCGCTCGCGGCAGTGGTGTTCGGCTTGGTCAATGGCCTGGTTGCCGCGCGTCTGCTGCAGGAACTGTGCGGCGAACCCGGCGGGGAGAGGGGCGCGCCGCGGTCTTCCGCGCCGGCTTCGGAACGCTGAGCGCCGGCCTGCGTCCAACTTCGCACTTCGGGTGCGGGGCAAGGACGGAGCGACGCATGAAGGGATGGTGGTGGAGATGCTTGTCCGCGCTGCTCGCGGCGATCTGCGGCCTTGCATTCGGCTGGTTCGCGGGTGTCGGCGTGGCGCGCGCCGAGAACGGCCGCACGGCGGCGAGTACCCCCGCCCGCGCGGCCGCATGCGCCAGGGAAGCTCAGACATGGGCCGAGAACCACGCCAGCAGGCGCTTCCAGCCATCTTCCGCTTCGTTCTTGCGGTAGCTCGGACGATAGTCGGCGTGGAAGGCGTGCGGGGCGTCGGGATAGACGACGATTTCGCCCGGCTTGCCGGCCGAGCGGATGGCGCCGCGCATCGCCTCGACATCGTCGAGCGGAATGCCTTGGTCCTGCCCGCCATAGAGGCCGAGCACCGGTGCGTTGAGATTTGCCGCCACGTCGATCGGATGTGTCGGCTGGTTTTCCGAAGAGGCGCCGCGCAGGCGGCCATACCAGGCGACGCCCGCTTTCAGGGCGGGATTGTGTGCGGCGTACAGCCAGGTGATGCGGCCGCCCCAGCAGAAGCCGGTGATCGCCAGGCGTGCGGTGTCGCCGCCGCGGGTCGCGGCCCATCTTGCGCAGGCGTCGAGGTCGGCCATGACCTGCGCGTCGGGCACTTTCGACACGATCGACGACAGGATGTCGGCGATGTTCTCGAGCGCGGCCGGGTCGCCCTGGCGGAAGTACAGCTCCGGAGCGATCGCCAGATAACCCTGCCCGGCGAGGCGGCGGCAGACGTCGCGGATGTGCTCATGAACGCCGAAGATTTCCTGCACTACGAGCACGACCGGCAGTCCGTCACCCCGGGCGGGGCGGGCAAAGTACACCGGTAGCTGCTCGCCGCCCGACTCGACCGTGGCGGTGCCGGTGTCGAGACCGGTGCTGTCGGTGCTGATCACCGTGCTTGCCTGGATCGGGCACACCGCGAGGGCGAACCCGGTGGCGGCGACCGTCGTGACGAAGCCGCGGCGATCGAGGCGCGCGGCGGGCAGCAGGCTGTCGAATTCGGTCGTGGAGGTGTCGCTTGCATTCATGTCCTTCTCCGGTTGGGGCGGCGATTGAGGAAGTGGTCCACGCCGATGATGCAGTGTTGCCGCATCGTGCGCAGCCCTGCAATGACTCCGCCATGACGGAGATGTTCCCGGGGCGGCCGGCAATGCGGACGCGGATCTCGGTGCGCATCGTCCGGCGCCATCAATGAAGAATGGCCACCGCGCTCCCCCACTGCGTGAGGTCGCTGCCCCCAGGCGGGGCGCTTTTCGTCTTGGGACGGTCCGGCGACGAAAAAAAGCCCCTGCTCGATGGCAGGGGCTTTGCGGGGTGGTGCAGGTTCAGCGGCGGCGCGGAGGCGGCGCAGCCGGCGCACCGGCGGGGCGGCCCGGCAGGTGACGGAAGGTGATCCGGCCCTTGCTCAGATCGTAGGGCGACATCTCGAGCGAGACGTTGTCGCCGGCGATGATGCGGATATGGTGCTTGCGCATCTTGCCACCGGAGTAGGCGATGAGGTTGTGACCGTTGTCCAGGGTGACGCGGTAACGGCCGTCCGGCAAGACTTCCGTAACGGATCCGTGCATTTCGATGAGTTCTTCCTTGGCCATGTTCGGGCTCCTTGTCATTGTGCCGGCGCGTGCTTCGGGTGCGCAGCGGCGGTTTGCCCGCCTCCGCCAGGGTGGGCATCGGGCCGGTTGCTTGCACGTATGGCGCAAGGGGCGGGCCGGCCGGGCCTGTGAAAAAGTGACAGGCCCGCAAATCTGGAACGATTGCACGCCCGCGTCGTGTCGAGCGGGCGCGAGCTGCGCGTCGGGTACTGACTGGCGCACTGCGTCGGGGCGATCCGAAGCGCCTGCAAGGCGTGAAAGACCGCATCGGCCTGCAGCGCACCGGCGCCGCAGGAGGTGTCTCGGAAAAAAACCGGGCGAGCCCGCCAGGGGACGCCGGACGACACGGCAAGTTGTTGCAGGGAAGGGGAAGCCGAGTCAAATGCGCCACGGTGTCATCCAGACCACGGGCAGGTGAAACAGCCATCGGCGCGACGTTTTCGGACCCGCGACAGGAACACCTGCCCATGGTAACGAAACTATGTTGCCGATCTTCAGCACTCGGCATGATACCTGCTGGCAAGGGAACGTGTCCAACGGGTTTTCGGCGATGGCATCCTCATGGCCGGATTCGTCCGGGCCAGGACGGGCGTTCAGCCATGGTGTGTCGGCCGAAGGGCGGACGGCTGGCCGCGCTCGTCGCAGTGGGGCCGGCAGTCTTCCGCGCACGGGGTCGCGTACCTGCCGTCCCGGCTTCGATGCTCTTCCATGCTGCTTGCGCTGACCACGACTGCCGGCAACTGCCATTCCGTTTCGGATGCCTGCGCCACCGGCTTTCCTGCTTGGAAACCTTCGTCTCCGGGGTTCATGGCGGCCATGACGCTCAGTGCGTGGACCGCAACGACGGCTGCGGCGATCAGAGTCTTCATCCCGGTTTTCATGTGCCTGCTCCTCAGGTTCGATGCGCCCGCCGTTTGGGCGATGGCGCCATTTGACCAGCCTGATGTATGCGGCATTTGTCCGGAACCGGGGGATTTGCTTGCTGATGTGTCCCCTGCCTTGCCGGATACGTTGGGATACGTGTTGGAGTGCTGTTACGGCAGGGCGCCTCGGGCGACGGTTCGTGGCACCGGCACGCCAGCGCATTTTCAATCGCAGCTGCAGCGCGCTGTTGGGGATGGCTGGCGTGGGGACGCGGCTCTCACGCCGGGCAGGCGCCTGACCATCAGGATGGCGTAAGCGGTATCGTGGCGCGGAACCCGAAAACAAAAACGCCAGCCCCGAGAGGCTGGCGTAAGTGCTTGAATTCATTGGTAGGCCGTGCAGGATTCGAACCTGCGACCAACGGATTAAAAGTCCGCTGCTCTACCAACTGAGCTAACGACCCAAAAGAGAGGCGGAATTTTAGAAGGAGGGGAGGCCTGCGTCAAGAAGCAATTTTGCCGCCCTTCGGGGGGCTCCGTTCAGGCTTCCCGCATCAGCAGCCAGTACTGGATCTTCATCGTGACTGCGGATCCGGTGATGATCGCAACGGTGGTGATGACCGATCCGAGGGCGAGGGTGGACAGGCCGGTGACGCCCTGGCCGATGGTGCAGCCCAGCGCCGTTACGCCGCCGAAGCCCATCAGGATGCCCCCCGCCATGTGGCGGGCGAGGTCGGGTGCGTCGCGGAAGCCCTCGATGCGGAAGCGCTTCGACAGTACGGCGTGGATGGCCGCGCCGGCGACCACGCCCAGCGTGCTGGCGATGCCGAAGGTGACGATGCGGCTGCTGTCGCTCCACAGCATCAGCAGTTCGAGGGTGAAGGCCAGAGGGCCGACGAAGGTGAGTGATTCCGGGCGGCCGCTGTTGGTACCGATGAAGGCTTCTTCCAGGGTTTCCGGGTGTTCGGCGACGTGGCCGATGTGGCCGGAAACATACCAAGCCGCGACCACGGTGGCGCCGATGATCGCGCCCCCGAGCCAGACGTCGGCGGATCGTGCCTCGCGCTTGGCGAATGCCCATAGCAGCAATGCGCCGCCGGTCACGCCGGCGGCAATCGCCAGGGCGCCGGCCGGGTCGATGCCGCTGGCGGCGATGAAGGCGGGGAGGTCCTGGCCGTGGGGCAGGTCGATCGCGACGGGGTCGAGGAAGCGGACGCGCCACACCGCGAACAGGCCGCGCAGCGTCATGTAGGCGCTGATGCCGAGGAAGACGAAAACCACCAGCGACTTGAGGTTGCCGCCGCCGATACGGATCAGGGTCTTGCTGCCGCAGCCGGAGGCGAGCGTCATGCCGACGCCGAAGGCGAGGCCGCCGATGACGTGGGACAGCCAGATCAGCCTGGCGCCGGTGTAGATCGAGCGGGAGACGTCGAGGAGGCCGGCCAGCTGCAGCGCGGCGGTGCCGAGGATGGCGGCCGCGATGGCAACGGCCCACATGCGCATGCGGTTCCAGTCGCCCATGTTGACGACGTCGGATACGGCACCCATGGTGCAGAAGTTGGTGCGATTGGCAACGAACCCGAATACCGTGCCGACTGCGAAGGCAAGCCAGGCGATGACGGGGGCTGAGACGATCGTTTCTTCCATGATGCGGCCAGCGGCTGAATGGCCGGCCATTCTAGGCGAAAAGCCTGGCCGGGTTGAGACGCCGCGCCTTGCCTGGGGGGCGGCCGTGCTTGCGCAATGCGGTTCAGTCGTTGCGCAACTGGTAGGGCGTCGGGTCCGGCACGTCGGCGGCGGCGAAGCCCATCGCGCGCAGGCGGCAGGCTTCGCAGCGGCCGCAGGCGCGGCCGGCGTCATCGGCCTGGTAGCAGGTGACGGTGATGCCGTAGTCGACGCCGAGCCCGATGCCGCGGCGGATGATGTCGGCCTTGCTCGATTCGATCAGCGGTGCGTGGATGCGCAGCTGGGCGCCTTCGATGCCGGCCTTGGTGGCCAGGTTGGCCATGGCTTCGAAAGCCTGGATGAATGCCGGGCGGCAGTCTGGGTAGCCGGAATAGTCCACCGCGTTGACGCCGATGAAGATGTCGTTCGCACCGAGCACTTCGGCCCAGGCCATCGCGATGGACAACATCACCGTGTTGCGTGCGGGGACGTAGGTCACCGGGATGCAGGGCCGCTCGTCGTCGCCGGGCAGGGCCTCCGGTATGTCGATGGCGGGGTCGGTCAGGGCGGAGCCGCCGAACTGGCCGAGGTTGATGCGCGCGAGCCGGTGCTCCTTGGCGCCCAGTGCCTGTGCCACGCGCAGGGAGGCGGTCAGTTCGGCCGCGTGGCGCTGGCCATAGGCTACCGACAGGGCGTAGGTCTCGAATCCCATGTCGCGGGCGATGGCGAGGCAGGTGGCAGAGTCGAGGCCGCCTGAAAGCAGGACGACGGCGCGTTTGGCTGGGGTCATCGGGGTGGGTTCCGGGTGAGAAGCTGAACGGTGCTGCGGATCAGCGGCCGCGGGCGTCGTTCCACAGCACTTTGTGCAATTGCAGCTGAAAGCGGACCGGCAGGCGGTCGCGCACCACCCATTCCGCCAGCCGTGCAGGATCGAGGGCGCCGGCGACGGGCGACAACAGCACGGTGCAGCGTTCGGCGATGCGGTGCTGGGCGATCTGGCGCTTCGCCCATTCGTAATCCGCCTCGCCGGCGAGCACGATCTTGATCTCGTCGTGCGGGGTGAGCAGGGCGATGTTCGCGTAGAGGTTGCGCTCGACCTCGCCCGAGCCGGGGGCCTTGAGGTCGACGACGCGCGACACGCGCGGATCGACCGCGCCGACGTCGAGTGCGCCGCTGGTCTCGAGCGACACCGAGTAGCCCGCGTCGCACAAGGCGCTCAGCAGCGCCAGGCAAGCCTTCTGCGACAGCGGTTCGCCGCCGGAGACACAGACATGCTCGAGGCCGTGGCGTGCGACTTCGGCCATCACTTCGTCGAGCGTGCGCGATTCGCCGCCGGTGAAGGCGTAGGCCGTGTCGCACCAGGTACAGCGCAGGGGACAGCCGGTGAGACGCACGAACACCGTCGGCAGGCCCACGCGCGTCGATTCGCCCTGCACCGAAGCGAATATCTCGGTAATGCGCAGTTTGACGGCTGCCGCCGTCGATGTTCCGCTTGCCACTGCGCCGGGCTCAGCGCTGGCCGAGGCGCTGCCTGGCGACCTGGGCGGCGTTGCTCTGCGGATAGCGCTCGACCAGCGTCTGCAGCGTGCGGCGCGAGGTTGCCGCATCGCCGATGGACTGCTGGCTGTTGGCGAGGCCGAGCAGGGCGTCGGGGGCGACGTTGTCGTTGGGCCACTTGGTCAGCACGGTGTTGAAGTGCTTGGTGGCGGCGTTGATGTCCTTGGTCTGCAGGGCCGCGTTGCCTGCCCAGAAATGGGCGCCGGCACTGAAGCTGCCTGCGGGGTACTGGGTGGTGAAGGCGTCGAAGGCGGTCAGCGCCTCGCGATGCTTGCCGTCCTTGAGCAGATTGAGCGCAGCCTCGTAGTCGGCGGACTCCGCTGCGGGGTCGCCGGCGCCGCTGGCCGGGCCCACCGTTTCGATCTGGCGCAGACGGGTGTCGAGGTCGACGTAGAAGTCCCGCTGCCGCTGCTTGAGGGTTTCCACCTCGTTGACCAGCAGCTCGATCTGGCCGCGCAGGCGGGCCACTTCGGCACGCAACTGCTCGTTCTGGTTGGCGAGTTCGAGCTGGCCGCGACTGGTGGTCTCGAGCCGGCTTTCGACATCCTGGCGCATATCGGTGATCTGGCGACGGGCCTCGGCGTCATCGAACAGACCCGCTTGCGCGGGTCCGGCCGATGACAGGATGAGAATCGCCGCCAGCGGCAGCAGGCGCTTCATCTCAGAACTCGCCCGAGTACAGCATGTCGCCGCGGCGGTTTTCGGCGAAGCACGCTTCGGTGGCCGCGTCGCAGCGGGGCTTTTCTTCGCCCAGGCTCACGGACTCGATCTGCGTTTCCTTGGCGCCCAGCAGCAGCAGGGCCTGCTTGACCACGTCGGCACGCTTCTGGCCCAGCGCCAGGTTGTACTCGCGGCTGCCGCGCTCGTCGGTGTTGCCCTGGATGAGCATCTTGATCTGCGGGTTCTGCACCAGGAAGCGGGCGTGGGCTTCGACCAGCGGCTTGGCTTCGGACTTGATGACGTAGCTGTCGAAATCGAAGAACACGCTGCGCTTGGACAGGATGTTGTTCGGGTCGGTCAGGGCGGCGATGCCCGAGCCGGATGCGCCGTCGGCGGTCACGGTGGCCACGCCGGCGCCGCCCGAGCGGTCTTCGACCTTGGCTGCGGTGTCGGTGCTGGTGCCGGTGCTCGAGCACGCGGCAAGGATGAGCGACAGCAGGGCGGGGATTGCAAGTTTTTTCATGTGCGATGCTCCGGTTTGTTTGGTTTTGAGACAGCAGTGATTCTTACAGCTTTGTTATTGCCGTGGCTGCGGACCCCAGGCGGGCTCGCGGACATCGGCTGCCTGCACCGTCAGGCGCTGCTTGATCCGCCCATCCGACGACACCGCCGACAGCACGCCTCGTCCGCCGCTTTCGGTGGCGTAGAGGATCATGCGGCCATTGGGGGCGAAGCTGGGCGATTCGTCGCGTGCCGAATCGGTGAGGATCGTTGTCTGGCGGGTGGCGAGGTCCTGCACGGCCACCTGGAAGCGGCCTGCGTTGCGGGTGACGAAGGCGAGCAGCTTGCCGTCCGCGGAAAGGCGCGGGCTGACGTTGTAGCTGCCGTCGAAGGTCACGCGCTGGGCGCTGCCGCCGCCAGCGGAGATGCGGTAGATCTGCGGACTGCCGCCGCGATCGGAAGTGAAGTAGATGTTGTCGTCCTTGCCCCAGAAGGGCTCGGTGTCGATGCCGGACGAACTGGCCAGGCGGCGCACGCCGGAGCCGTCGGCATTGAGCGCGTAGAGTTGCGACTGGCCATCCTTGGTCAGCACCACCGCGAGCTGGCTGCCGTCGGGCGACCAGGTGGGGGCGGAGTTGGAGCCCTTGAAATTGGCGACCACGCGGCGCTGGCCGGTCGCGAGCGTATGGACGTAGACGATCGGCTTCTTCTGCTCGAACGAGACGTAGGCCAGGCGCTGGCCGTCGGGCGACCAGGCGGGCGAGATGATCGGTTCGCGCGAGCGCAGGGCCGTGGCCGCGTTCATGCCGTCGGCGTCGGCGACCTGCAGTTCGAAGTTGGCACCGCTCTTGATGACGTAGGCGATGCGGGTGGAAAAGTAGCCCGGCTGGCCGGTGAGCTTCTCGTAGACGAAGTCGGCGATGCGGTGGCCGATGAGGCGGTTCTGCGAGGCCATCATCGGCAGCGCCATGGCGCCGAGTTCGAGCTGCGTCTGGGTGTCGAACAGGCGGAAGCGCACTTCGTAGCGGCCACTGCCCTGCGAGATGACGCTGCCGGTCAGCACGGCGTCGGCGCCGCGGCCGCGCATGGCCGGCAGGTCGGGCACCACGGATTCGGGCAGGGCCAGGGCGCCGAGGTCGATGAGGCTGAACAGGCCGCTGCGATCGAGGTCGGCGCGCACCACGTCGGTGACGCTGTTCGGCAACTGGCCCTCGTTCTGGAAGATCGGGATGATCACTGGAAAGCGCGAGGCGCCCGCGCCGGTGATCTCGATCGAGAGCTGGGCGTGCGCGCCCAGCGCAAGGCTGGCGAGCGCAATGGCGAACATCAGTCGGAAGGCGGTGAGGATTCGTGTCATGTGAGGCTGCTCCTGCCGCGGATTATATCGATGGATTAAGTAGATAAGGCATGTTCAGTCTTCGGCCAGCGGGCGGAACTTGAGTTCCAGCGTGCGCTGGAATAGAGCGGGGCTGGCCGGCAGGGGCAGCGGGCTCGACCCCAGGATCGCACGCCTGATGGCTTCGTCCAGCGTCGGCACGCCGGAAGAGCGCTTGAGCCGCACGTCGAGCACTTCTCCGGACGGTAGCTGATCGACCTCGAAAGTCGCCTCGGGGTTTCCCGTCAGGCCAGGCGGACGCAGCAGCTTGCCGCGCACCTTGGTGGCAATGGCGAGCTTGTACTTGTCCATGTCGCCCTGCGCGCCGGCGCGGGCGGCCTCCTGGCGCAACATGCCTTCGAGGCGGGCATCCTGCGCAGCCTGCGTCTCCTTTGCCAGGAGCTGCTTCATGTAGTCGTCCTGCACCGGCTTGGGCTTGGGCTCGGGCTTGGCCTGTGGCTTGGGGGCGGGTTTGGGTGCCGGCTTCGGCTCAGGTTTGGGCTCGGGCTTCGGTTCAGGCTTCTTGGGCTCGGGCTTGGGGGCAGGCTTGGGCGGCTCGGGCTTTTTCTCCGGTGCCTTGG
Source organism: Thauera linaloolentis 47Lol = DSM 12138 (assembly GCF_000310205.1). Lineage (GTDB taxonomy): Bacteria > Pseudomonadota > Gammaproteobacteria > Burkholderiales > Rhodocyclaceae > Thauera > Thauera linaloolentis. The sequence goes on from NZ_AMXE01000011.1 coordinate 29,574, forward strand.
TGGCGATCTCGGGTTTGGGCGTGGGTGCCGGCTTGGGCGGCTCCGGCCTGGGTTCGGGTTTAGGCTCGGGCTTGGGTTCGGGCTTCGGCGCCGGAGGCTCGGGTTTGGGCTCCGGTTTCGGTTCGGGTTTGGGGGCCGGTCTGGGCTCCGGCTTCGGGGCCGGCGTGGCCACGGTGGGGGCGCTGACCAGGCCTACTTCGAGCGCGGCTGGCGGCGCGCTCTGCCAGCGGATGCCGAAGAACAGGAACAGGAACAGGCCCAGGTGGACCGCGACGGTCAGGCCGAGGGATTGCCATTTGCCCGGCGCTTCGCGGGGCGGTGCTGCTCTATCCCTCATTTTTGCGCGGTGCCGCTCTGGGTGACAAGGCTGATCTTGCGCACGCCGGTGCCGCGCGCGACTTCGAGCACGTCGATCACCTTCTGGTAGTCCAGCGTGCTGTGCGCGGCGACGAGGAAGGCCTGATCGGGATTCTTTGCCAGTGCCTCCTGCAGGGCGGGTTCGAGCTGGTCGTTGCGCAGCGGGCGGGAGGTGCCGCTGTTGCTGGCGCGCAGGGCCAGTTTGCCGCCGGCGTCCAGCTCGATGACGATGGCTTCGGCCCGTGGTGGCGGCGTGCCCGCGCCCGCGGATGGCACGTCGATGGTGCCTTGCTGGATCATCGGCGCGGTGACCATGAAGATCACCAGCAGCACCAGCATCACGTCGATGTAGGGCACGACGTTGATCTGGTTCATGAGGCGGCGTTGGCGCATGGTTTGCCTCCGTGTCCGTCAGCGCAGGTTGCGCTGCAGGATGTTGGAGAACTCTTCGATGAAGCTCTCGAAGCGGATGCCCAGGCGATCGATGTCGTGGGCGAAGCGGTTGTAGGCGACGACCGCGGGAATGGCGGCGAACAGGCCGATCGCGGTCGCGACCAGCGCTTCGGCGATGCCCGGCGCGACTTGCGCGAGGGTGGCCGCGCCGACGCTGGAGAGGCCGCGGAACGAGTTCATGATGCCCCACACGGTGCCGAGCAGGCCGATGTAGGGCGACACCGAGCCGACCGAGGCGAGGAAGGCGAGGTGGGCTTCCAGGTCGTCGACCTCGCGCTGGTAGGTCGCGCGCATCGCGCGCCGCGCGCCGTCGAGGATGGCGGAGTGGTCGTGTCCCTTGGCGCGCAGCTTGGTGTATTCGCGGTAGCCGGCCTCGAAGATGCGCTCCATGCCGCCGGCCTCGTGGCGGGCCGCGGCGTCGAACAGGGTGTTGAGGTCGCCGCCGCTCCAGAAGTCGCGTTCGAATTCGTCGGTCTGCGTGCGCGCGGCGCGGATCTGGAACCACTTGCGGAAGATCCAGTACCAGGACACCAGCGACAGGGTGGCGAGGAGCGCCATGACGAGCTGGACGAGCACGCTCGCCTGGCTGATGAGGCTGAGAATGGAGAGGTCGTGGGTGACGGTCATGCTAGGCTTTCGAAGTGGGCGTGCAGATGGGACGGCATCGGTGCCGGTTTTTGCCGGCCATGGTCGATGCAGGCGATTAGGACCTGGGCGGTGAACAGAAGTTGCCCGCCGCGCCGGATTTCCTGGTCGAATGTCAGGCTGGCACGGCGCAGTGCGGCGATGCGGGTGGCAACCTGCAAGGCGTCGTCGAGGCGGGCCGGATGCAGGTAGTCCGCCTTGACCGCGCGCACGACGAAGGCGATGCCCGTCGATTCCAGCAGCTTGTGCTGTTCGACGCCGAGCGCGCGCAGCCATTCGGTGCGGGCCCGCTCGCAGAAGCGCAGGTAGTTGGCGTAGTAGACGACGCCCGCCGCGTCGGTGTCCTCGTAATACACGCGGACAGGCAGAATGAACGAGGCCGCCGGGGACGGCGAATCCTCCGGCGGTCGTGGCGCGGCAGCGATTTTGGGTTGCATCGCAGCATTCTATCCGAGCCTGTGGAGCCGTCCAGTGGCTCGTGCTGATGCGTATATTTACAAAACGTAATCCCCGCCGAGGCCTGTATTCGCAGGCATATTGCGGGAAATGCTATCCTTCGGCACGGGCTCCGGAGCCCGTATCGAACACTTTGGACGAAGCGCAGCGTGGCACTTTCCTTTTTCGGCCGGAAACGGCCGGGTGGCACAAGGCCGGCGGAGCGGGCCGAGGCGGTCGAGCATGCGGGCGAGGCCATGCTTCCGCCGCCGACCGTGCTCTCGGAGCTCGACTTTACCGGCGGCGGGGCCGGGCGCGGTCTCACGACCGCCGCGGGCGAAGTCGAAGTCCAGGAGATCGGCGCCGGCATCGGTGCGGTATTCGAGGAAGCCGCGATCCTCTACGCCAATGGCAACGTCGGCGAGGCCGAGCAGGTGCTGGTGGCGACGCTCGACGACGCGAAGGCGACGACGGGCGAGGGGCTGTGGATGATGCTGCTCGACCTGTACCGCCTGACCGGGCAGCGCCAGCGCTTCGAAGCGCGCGTGCTCGACTACGCGACCCGCTTCGAACGCTCTCCTCCGCCCTGGGTGGACCTGTCCGCCGCTGCCTCGCGCCCCAGTGGGGACCGTACGCCGACGGTCGGGCTGTCCGGCAGCCTGGGGGCCCAGGCCGAGACCCAGCTGGCCCAGATCGCCGCCGTTGCGCGGCGCGGTGGCGCCGTGCGTATCGATGTCGGCAAGCTGCGCAAGGTCGCGGATGCCGGCTGTGGCTTGCTGCTCCGTCTGCTCGACGAACTGGCGGCCGAGCGCGTCAAGGTCGGGCTGTCGAGCGTCGAGCCGTTCATCGATGAGCTTGCCAGGCGTACGGTCGCGGGGCAGCCGGACGGGCGCGACACCTGGCTGCTGTTGCTCGAACTGCTTCAATTCACCGGCGACCAGGCACGCTTCGAGAATTTCGCCATCGATTACGCCGTCACCTTCGAGGAGTCGCCGCCATCGTGGAAGGGCATCGCTGCCGCCACGCCCAGGCTCGCCGAGCCGGAAGCGGCGGCGGATGACGGGGTGCCCCGGCTGAGCGGCGAACTGTGCGGGGCCTCGAACGAGTACCTCAAGCGTCTTGCAGGCCTCGCGGCCGAGCGGGACGCGTTGAAGGTGGATTGCGGCCAACTGCGCCGGGTCGATTTCGTCTGTGCGGGGCTGCTTTTCAACATTCTCGCCACGGTCAAGGCGCAGGGTAAACTCGTGACCCTGTTTAACGTCAATGCCATGGTCGCGGCGTTGTTGCGCGTCATGAGTGTTGATCAGGTCGCACACGTCACGTTGCGCTACTGAACAACAACCTAGCAGCGCCGGCCGCGGGCCGGCGGGGAATCATCATGGAACAATATCGCGGCACCACCATCCTGTCGGTGCGGCGCGGCAATCGCGTCGCCCTCGGCGGGGACGGCCAGGTCACCCTGGGCAACATCGTCATCAAGGCTTCGGCGCGCAAGGTGCGCACCCTCTACAACGGCGGCATCCTGGCCGGCTTCGCGGGCGGCACCGCCGATGCCTTCACGCTGTTCGAGCGTTTCGAAGCCAAGCTCGACAAGCATCAGGGCAACCTGCTGCGCTCGGCGGTCGAACTGGCCAAGGACTGGCGAACCGACCGCATGCTGCGCCGGCTGGAGGCCATGCTGGCGGTCGCCGACCGCGACCATTCGCTGATCATCACCGGCAATGGCGACGTGCTCGAGCCCGAGCAGGGCATCGTCGCCATCGGCAGCGGCGGCGCCTACGCCCAGGCGGCCGCGCGCGCGCTGATCGAGAATACCGAGCAGGCGCCGGCCGAAGTCGTCTCCAAGGCGCTCGGCATCGCCGCCGACCTGTGCATCTACACCAATCACCATCACACCATCGAAGTGCTGGATTGAGAGCGAACGCATGACCCAGATGACCCCGCCGGAGATCGTCTCCGAACTTGACAAGCACATCGTCGGCCAGGACAAGGCCAAGAAGGCCGTCGCCATCGCGCTGCGCAACCGCTGGCGCCGCGCCCAGGTCGAGGAGCCGCTGCGCAGCGAGATCACGCCCAAGAACATCCTGATGATCGGCCCCACCGGCGTCGGCAAGACCGAGATCGCCCGCCGCCTGGCGCGTTTGGCGAATGCGCCGTTCATCAAGATCGAGGCGACCAAGTTCACCGAAGTGGGCTACGTCGGGCGCGATGTGGACACGATCATCCGCGACCTGATGGAGATCGCCATCAAGGACGGCCGCGAGCGCGCGATGAAGCGGGTGCGCGACCGTGCCCTCGATGCCGCCGAGGACCGGGTGCTCGACACCCTGCTGCCGCCCGCGCGCGGCGTGGGTTTCAATGCCGAACCCGAGCCGGCGCAGGATTCGGCGACGCGGCAGAAATTCCGCAAGAAGCTGCGCGAAGGCGAATTGGACGACAAGGAAATCGACATCGAGGTGGCGGCACCGTCGATGCAGGCCGAAATCTTCGCGCCGCCGGGCATGGAAGAACTGACCCAGCAGATCCAGGGCATGTTCCAGAATCTGGGCAGCGGCAGGAAGAAGCAGCGCAAGCTGAAGATCCGCGAGGCGCTGAAGCTGCTCGCCGACGAAGAGGCGGCGCGCATGATCAACGACGAGGAGGTCAAGCTCGAGGCCGTGCGCGCGGTCGAGCAGAACGGCATCGTGTTCCTCGACGAAGTGGACAAGATCGCTGCCCGCAGCGACGCGCATGGTGCCGACGTCTCCCGCCAGGGCGTGCAGCGCGACCTGCTGCCCCTGGTCGAAGGCACCACGATCTCGACCAAGTACGGCATGATCAAGACCGACCACGTCCTGTTCATCGCCAGCGGGGCCTTCCACCTGTCGAAGCCCAGCGACCTGATTCCCGAACTGCAGGGCCGCTTCCCGATCCGCGTCGAACTCGAATCGCTGTCGGTCGAAGACTTCGAACGCATCCTCACCAGCACCGACGCCTGCCTGACGCGCCAGTACGAGGCCTTGCTGGCGACCGATGGCGTTAAGGTCGATTTCACCCCCGAAGGCATCCGCCGCCTGGCCGAGATCGCCTTCCAGGTGAACGAGAAGACCGAGAACATTGGCGCCCGCCGCCTGTACACGGTGATGGAGAAACTGCTCGAGGAAGTGTCCTTCGAGGCGGGCAAGGGCACGCTCGACAAGGTGGTGGTCGATGCGGCCTATGTCGATGGCCGGCTCGACATGCTGGCGCAGAGGGAGGATCTCGCGCGCTACGTGCTCTGATCGCGTCCTGAACAGGCGCCACATGCGCCCCGGTTGCGGATGAGCGCCGCAACCGGGGCGTTCCCTTTCACGGCCGTGGTCTTTTGCGCGTCATTCCCATGCTGATCCGAATCATCGAAATCCTGTTTCCGCTCTTTGCGATCACCGCGCTCGGCTATCTGGTCGGGCGCCGCATGAAGCCGGACCTGTCGCACGCCAACAAGCTGAACATGGACGTGTTCGTGCCGGCGCTGGTGTTTGCGGCGCTTGCCAACAAGGCGTTCGACATCAGTGCCTATCTGCCGCTGGTCCTCGCCGCCACCGTGATGGTGGTCGGCTCCGGTCTCGTCGCATGGGCGATTGCGCGCGCGGTCGGCATCGAGCCGAAGACCTTGGTGCCGCCGATCATGTTCAACAACTGCGGCAATCTCGGCCTGCCGCTGGCGGTGCTGGCCTTCGGCGAAGCGGCGCTGGCGCCGATGGTCGTGCTGTTCATGGTGTCGAACCTGATTCACTTCTCCTTCGGTGCCTGGCTGTTCGACCGCCGCGTCAGTGTGTTCACGGTGTGGAAAGTGCCGTCGGTGCTGGCGACCTTCCTCGGGATCGGGGTCAGCCTGTCGCGGTTCGAAGTGTGGCCGCCGCTGCTGACCGCGATCCGCATGCTGGGCGAAATCTCGATTCCGCTGATGCTGTTCGGCCTGGGGGTGCGGCTGGCAGGCTCGCGTGTCGGCGCGATCGGTTTCGGGCTGCTCGGCGCCGTGCTGCGCCCCGTCACCGGCATGTTGCTGGCGTGGGTCATCATGCTGCTGATCGATCTGCCGCCGCGTGAACAGGCCTTGCTGCTGGTGTTCGGCGCGCTGCCGCCAGCGGTGCTCAACTACATGTTCGCCGAGCGCTACGACCAGCAGCCGGACAAGGTGGCCTCCATGGTGCTGATCGGCAACGTCGCCGCAGTGCTGTTCCTGTCGGTCGCGCTGGCCCTGGTACTGGACTGACATGGGGGCTTCGCCGCCGCTCAGATGGGGCAATCTTTACGCGCCTTTGCCCGCTGCGGGCGCCGAAGAGCATTTCCAGACGCTGTTCGCCGGCGGGGCCTGCCGGGTCGAGCGCATCGTTTCGCACGGCCAGGTCAGCCCGCCTGGCTTCTGGTACGACCAGGCCGAGGACGAATGGGTCGTGCTGTTGCAGGGCGAGGCCGAACTCGGCTTTGCCGACGGCCAGCGCATTAAGCTGCTGCCGGGCGACTGGGTGGAAATCCCCGCCGGCTGCCGGCATCGGGTGGAGGCGACCGCGCAGGGGACTGTCTGGCTGGCCGTGCATTGCATGGACGGCGCCGGCTGAAGCCTGGCGGGCGGCTTCAGTGTCCGCTGAAGCGGTCGATGCGGCGGCGGTCGCGCTTGGTCGGGCGGCCATGCAGGTCCGCGCCCGGCGTTGCGGCAAACTTGCGCAGTTCGCGCGCCTGTTCGCGCTGCGTGACGCTCTCCGCGGTTTCTTCATACAGCGTCTGCGCCACACTCGCAGAACCGCGTTTGTCCGCGATCGCGCGCACGACGACCGTGCGTGTTTCCTCGCCGGCCGTGACGTCTATCCGGTCGCCCGCCTTGACCTCGCGCGCGGGCTTGGCCGCCACGCCGTTGAGCTTGACCTTGCCGCCGTCGACGGCTTCGGTTGCTGCCGTACGGTGCTTGAAGAAACGGGCTGCCCACAGCCATTTGTCGAGGCGGGTGGAAAGGAGTCCGGGGCCGGTCACCAGCGCATATTCCGAAGTGGATGGTCGCGGCATTATCCACAATGGAGAAAAGCTGCGCAAAGCCGGGCGGGTACAAGTGGCCGTCCGCCGTGCCGTGCAAGCACGTGCTGCATGCGCCAGGCCCCGGGGCCTTCGTCCGGAAACGAAAACGGCGCCTTGCGGCGCCGTCTCGAATCTTTGCGGAGAGCGCTCAGGCTTCGTGCCTGCGACGGCGCACCATGCCGAGGCCGGCCAGGCCGATGCCGAGCAGGGCGAGTGTGGCGGGTTCGGGGACCGGTTGCGGGTTCGGTGGCTCCACCTGGTCACCCACGAATCCGATCAGATTCTTGGTCAGGTTCTGCTGGTCGTCCCCCCGGTTTCCCTGCATGAAATTGACGTCGAAGATCGTGGTCAGGGCGCCATCGAGCGCATTCTCCAGATCGCCGACCCCCCATGCGATGCCGGAGCCGCCCGTCCCGTTTTGTCGCTCGGTAATGAAGCTGCCATTGCCGGCATCGCCGACGCCGCCTGCGCATGCGTAATTGACCGATGCCACGGCATTGGGGCCGTTGAACGGTGCGTTGACGCGTTGCGTGCCGTCGCAGTTGAATGCCCAGTTGAGGCTCCCGCCGCCGGCCAGCGCGATGAAGTCGAGGATGCTGTTGTTGCGGGGCATGAAATTATCGTTCTCGCCCATCAGGAACATGCCGCCACCCGCCTGGAGAAAACCGAGGTACTGGGTCTGCTGGGCGCCGGTTAGTGCGAAATTGGTGCTGAAGCGGATGTCCCATACCTGAGTGTAAGGGCTCAGGTCGGTCGGGATGTCGCTGGTGATGGTGACCGTGTTGCCAGCGGCGGTGTGGAGGGCGCTGAGATTGTTGGTGATCTGGGACGTCGTTTCGGCTTCGCTGGTCTGATTGGCTCCGTTCACAATCAGAACCGGTCCGGCCAGGACTGCGCCCGACATCGAGATGGCCATCGCGCCGACAAGTAGTTTCAGTTTCATCTGCAATCCTTGAGTTCGTTGGTTTTTGTGTCTGTTTGACGCCGTTGGATAACGACGACGAACAAAGCAGATACCGTGCCACCGTCTTCTATGCAGATGAGCGGAAAAGGAAAATCCGTAAGGCTGCGCCGGGTTCTGTCTCAGGATGTAAATTTATTCGACGTCGGGAAAGATGAATGCAGCAAGCCGGCGGCAAAGAAAAGCCGCGGCATGGCACGGAGCCATGGCGCGGCTTGGGGATGGGGCATCGGGTCAGCCGATCATCCCCGCGCCGACGGTGTTGTTGGTGCTTTCGTCGATGATGATGAAGGCGCCGGTGCCGCGGTTGTCCGCATAGCGGTCGGCGACGATAGGCTGGGCGAGCTTGAGCGTGACGCGGGCGATGTCGTTCATCGCCAGGCCGGTAGCGGCTTCCCGTTCCAGCGTGTTCACGTCCAGGCGGTAGTCGATCTTGGCGAGCTTGGCCTTCACTTCGCGCGTGGTGTGGCGCACGAGATAGGTGCGCGCCGGCGACAGCGGGGCTTCGGCCAGCCAGCAGATGGTGGCGTCGATCTGCTTGACCGGCTCGGGCGCCTCGGCGGACTTGACGATGAGATCGCCGCGCGAGATGTCGATCTCGTCTTCCAGCAGCAGAGCCGCCGATTGCTCGTGGATGGCGCGCTCCAGCGGGATGCCGCCGATTTCGATCCGCCTGACCTTGCTGGTGGCGCCCGAGGGCAGTACCGTGACGGCGTCGCCGACGGCGATCTCGCCCGATTCGACTCGGCCCATGAAGCCGCGGTAATCGTGCAGCTCGGGGTTGGCCGAATCCTGCGGGCGGCAGACGAACTGCACCGGGAAGCGGAAGTCCTCGGCGCGCTCGGTGTGGGCGGCGGGGGCATTCTCGAGGATGTCGAGCAAGGTGGGGCCGTCGTACCAGCCCAGGCGTTCGCCGCGGTCGACGATCATGTCGCCGGCCAGCGCCGAGATCGGGATGAAGCGCACGTCCTTGATGCCCAGTTTGGCGGCGAAGGCGAGATAGTCGGCCTTGATGCGCTCGAACACCGCCTGGTCGTAGTCGACCAGGTCCATCTTGTTGACCGCCACCAGCAGGTGGGGAATGCCGACCAGGCTGGCGAGGTAGGAGTGGCGGCGGGTCTGGGTCAGGATGCCCTTGCGCGCATCGACGAGGATGATGGCCAGATTGGCGGTGGAGGCCGCGGTGACCATGTTGCGGGTGTACTGCTCGTGGCCCGGCGCGTCGGCGATGATGTACTTGCGCCGGCCGGTGGAGAAGTAGCGGTAGGCGACGTCGATGGTGATGCCTTGTTCGCGCTCGGCCTGCAGGCCGTCGGTGAGCAGCGACAGGTCGACCGCGTTCATGCCGCGCTTGGCCGAGGTCCTTTCGATGGCGTTGAGGGTGTCGGCGAGGATGGTCTTGCTGTCGAACAGCAGGCGGCCGATCAGGGTGCTCTTGCCGTCGTCGACGCTGCCGCAGGTCAGAAAGCGCAGCAGGCCGTTGTCGATCTCGGGCAGTTGTTCGGGTGCGGACATGGTCATGATTCCTTCAAGCTTTCTTCAAGTTCGGTCGCGGGTCAGAAGTAGCCTTCTTTCTTGCGCTGCTCCATCGATGCCTCGGAAGTCTGGTCGTCCATCCGCGTCGCGCCGCGCTCGGTGATCGTGGTCGTTGCCGTCTCGGCCAGGATTTTCTCCACCGTGTCGGCATCGGATTCGACCGGCGCCGTGCAGGTGATGTCGCCGACGGTGCGGAAGCGCACCAGCACGTCCTCGACCGTGTCGCCCGGCTTTGCCGGCGTCAGATCGGTGACAGGCTGCAGCAGGCCGTTCTTGCGCACCACCGGGCGGGTGTGGGCGAAATAGATCGACGGCAGCTCCAGCGCTTCACGCTGGATGTATTGCCACACGTCCAGCTCCGTCCAGTTGCTGATCGGAAAGGCGCGGATGTTCTCGCCCTTGTGGCTGCGGGCGTTGTACAGGTTCCACAGCTCCGGGCGCTGGTTCTTCGGGTCCCATTGGCCGAATTCGTCGCGGAAGCTCATGATCCGTTCCTTGGCGCGCGCCTTCTCCTCGTCGCGCCGCGCGCCGCCGATGCAGGCGTCGAAGCCGAATTCCTCGATGGCTTCCAGCAGCGTCACCGACTGGTGCTTGTTGCGCGACTCGCCCGGATGCTTCAGCACCACGGTGCCGCGCGCCATGGAGTCTTCCACCGAACGCACGATCAGGCGCTCGCCCAGCTCGGCGGCGCGCTTGTCGCGGAAATCGGTCACTTCCGTGTAGTTGTGGCCGGTGTCGATGTGCATCAGCGGGAAAGGAAAGCGGCCCGGGCGGAAGGCTTTCTCGGCCAGGCGCAGCAGACAGATCGAATCCTTGCCGCCGGAGAACAGCAGCACCGGATTGGCGCACTGGCCGGCGACTTCGCGCAGGATGTGGATGGCCTCGGCTTCGAGCCAGTCGAGGTGGGACAGCGTCTGTTTGGTCAGCGTCGACATGATGTGATTACCGTTGCGGATGCTTGTTCGGATACCTGCGTAAGGTGTGCGCCGAGTCCAGCCGGCGCCGGGGGCGCCGCGGGCGGGTGGCGGCTTGCCTGCCCCGTGTTCAGCCTTTCTTGGCGTGGAGGCCGCATTCCTTCGTCTCGGGGTCTTCCCACCACCATCGCCCGGCGCGCACGTCCTCGCCCAGCGCGATGGCGCGCGTACAGGGGGCACAGCCGATGCTCGGGTAGAACTGGTCGTGCAAGGCGTTGTAGGGCACGTCGAAGATGCGGATGTAGGCCCATACCTCGGTCTCGCTCCAGTCCGACAGCGGGTTGAGTTTCTGCAGCCCGTTGGCACTGTCGAATTCGCGCAGCGGCAGGCCGCTGCGGGTTACGGACTGGGCGGCGCGCAGGCCGGTGATCCAGGCTCGCTTGCCGGCCAGCGCGCGGCGCAGGGGCTCCATCTTGCGCACGCCGCAGCAGGCCTTGCGCAGTTCGATCGAGTCGTAGAAAGCGTTGATGCCATGGCTACGGACGAAATCTTCCACCGACGCGGCGTCGGGGAAGAACACCTTCAGCTTCGTGCCGTAGCGCTGCTCGACTTCGCCCATCAGCGTATAGGTCTCGGCCGGCAGACGGCCGGTGTCGAGCGAGAAGACCTCGATCGGCAGCGCATTCGACAGGATCAGGTCGGTCAGCACCATGTCCTCGGCGCCGAAGCTGTTGGCGAAGCACAGCGCGTCCGGGCCGCCGAACTCGGCGGCCGCGTCGCGCAGCAGGGCGAGCGCGGCCGCGGCCTTGGCGCTCACGCTCGCACGCAGCGCGTCGTCGAGCCCGGGCCGGGTCGCGGGGTTGCCGGCTGCGGGGCGCAGCGCAGAGACACTGGCGTTCATCGGGCGGCATCCTCTTGTCGCGGGCTGCGCGGCTGGCGGCGGAACAGTGGTTCCGGACGGTCGACCGCGCCCTGGTAGGGATTGGTGAAGTCCCGCAGGCTGGCGAGTGCGGCTTCGAGCTGGGCCGTCGTGTACTTGCCCTCGCGCGGCTGCAGCACGCTGAAGCCGCAGCGCAGCAGGAAGAAGAACTGGTCGCGCAGCACGTCGCCGATCGCGCGCAGCTCGCCCTCGTAGGCCAAGCGCGTGCGCAACAGGGTGGCGAGCGAATAGCCGCGGCCGTCGGCGAACTTGGGGAAATCGACGGCGACGACCGGCAGCGCCGGCAGATCGGCCGCCAGCGCGGCGGGGTCTTCGTCGCCGGCGAGCCAGACGCCGAGCGTGCCGGCCTCGGCCTTCGGCAGCAGTTCGGCGCGCCGCGCCTGCCAGGTGGCAAGGGGAACGATGACGTGGCCGGCAGGCAGCACGGCATCGGCTGCAGCCTCGCCCTCGGCCAGGCGCAATACCTGCCAGTCGTCCGACTGGACGCGGCCGTTCTTGATGATCTCAGGCATTGGTGGTCTCCCGGGCTTCGAGGCGGGCGTTGCGTTCGGCATAGACGCGGGTCTTGAACGAGTCGACGCCGATGCGGCGCACGGTATCGATGAAGCGCTCGTCGTCATGGCGGTTGTCGACGAAGGTATCGATCAGCGAACTGATCACGTCCGGCATCTCGGCGGCGGCGAAGGAGGGGCCGATCACCTTGCCCAGCGCAGCCTGGCTGCCTTGGGAGCCGCCGATCGTCACCTGGTAGAACTCCTGGCCGTTCTTGTCCACGCCGAGAATGCCGATGTGGCCGACGTGATGGTGGCCACAGGCGTTCATGCAGCCGGAGATGTTCAGTTCCAGCTCTCCCAGATCGTACAGGTGGTCGAGGTCGCTGAAGCGGTCCTGGATCGCGTTGGCGATCGGGATCGACTTGGCGTTGGCCAGCGCGCAGAAATCGCCGCCGGGACAGGAGATGATGTCGGTCAGCAAGCCGATGTTCGGTGTCGCCAGGCCCAGCTCGCGCGCCTGCTGCCAGAGCGCGAACAGGCCGGCCTCGCGCACGCTGGCGAGCAGCACGTTCTGTTCGTGGGTGTTGCGCACCTCGCCGAAGGCATAGCGGTCGGCGAGGTCGGCGATGGCGTCGAACTGCTCGGCCGTGACGTCGCCCGGCGCCACGCCATAGGGCTTCAGCGACAGCACCACGCTCGCGTAGCCCGGCACCTGGTGGGTACGCACGTTGCGTCGCGCCCAGGCGGCAAAGGCCTTGTCTTGCGCGAGGTGGGCACGGTAGCCGGCATCCTGCGGCAGCGGGGCCAGCAGCGGGTCGTCGAAGCGGCTCGCGACACGATCGATCTCGGCCTGGGTCAGCGTGGACGGGCCATCCTTGAGGTGGATGAACTCCGCTTCCACCTGGCGCGCGAATTCTTCGACGCCGAGCGCCTTCACCAGGATCTTGATGCGTGCCTTGTAAGCATTGTCGCGGCGCCCATGCAGGTTGTAGACACGCAGGATCGCCTCGCAGTAGTTCAGGATCTGCTGCCAGGGCACGAAGGCGGAGACTTCCTCGCCGATGATCGGCGTGCGGCCCAGGCCGCCGCCCACCAGCACGCGGAAGCCCAACGCGCCCGCCGCGTCGTGTGCGATGTCGAGACCGATGTCGTGCGCGTGGATGAGCGCGCGGTCCTGCTTCGCGCCGTTGACCGCAATCTTGAACTTGCGCGGCAGGAAGGCGAATTCGGGGTGGAAGGTGCTCCACTGGCGCAGGATCTCGCACCATGGGCGCGGGTCGGCGATCTCGTCGGCGGCCACGCCGGCGAAGGGGTCGGAAGTGACGTTGCGGATGCAGTTGCCGGAAGTCTGGATCGCGTGCATCTGCACCTGGGCCAGCAGGCCGAGGATTTCGGGTACGTCTTCCAGGCGCGGCCAGTTGAACTGGATGTTCTGGCGCGTGGTGACGTGGCCGTAGCCGCGGTCATACTTGCGCGCGATATGGCCCAGCGTGCGCAACTGCTTCGAGTTCAGGTTGCCGTAGGGCACGGCGATGCGCAGCATCGGCGCGTAGCGCTGGATGTAGAGGCCGTTCTGCAGGCGCAGCGGGCGGAATTCGTCCTCGCTCAGCTCGCCGGCGAGGTAGCGCTGGGTCTGGTCGGCGAACTGGGCGACGCGCTCATCGACGATGCGCTGGTCGTATTCGTCGTACTGGTACATGGTCTCTTTCTCGTCGAAGGCCGGCGAGGGAGCGCCGGGCTGCGGTTCGTGGTGGGGCGCCGGAGCGGGCGAGGCACTACACTTTGTGGAGTGTCGCGATCGTAGAGATTTGCCTTAGGGCTCAGAAGGTGTTCGGAGTTAAACTCTAAGAATTGAAAGTTATAAAGATTGGGCCATGAACCTGCAGCAATTGCGCTATATCCACGAGGTTGCCCGCCGCGGCCTCAATGTCTCCGAAGCGGCCGACGCCTTGTTTACCTCGCAGCCCGGCGTGTCCAAGCAGATCCGCCAGCTCGAGACCGAGCTCGGCATCGAGATCTTCGAGCGCCATGGCAAGCGCCTGGTCGCCGTTACCGAGCCCGGCCGCGCCGTGCTGGGAATTGCCGAACGGGTGCTGCGCGATCTCGACAACCTCCAGCAAGTCGGCGACGAGTTCGCCAACGAGGGGGTGGGCAGCCTGTCGATCGCCACCACCCATACGCAGGCGCGCTACATGCTGCCGGGCGTGGTGCGCGATTTCATGCGGCGTTATCCGCAGGTCAAGCTGTCGCTGCACCAGGGCAATCCGCGTCAGGTGTGCGAGATGGTCCTGGACGGCACGGCCGACATCGCCATCGCCACCGAGGCCATCGCCGAGTACGACGACTTGGTGATGCTGCCCTGCTATCAGTGGAACCGCTGCATCGTCGCCACGCCGCGCCATCCCATCCTGCGCGAGTCGCCGCTGACGCTGGAGGCGATCGCGCGCTATCCGCTGATCACCTACGACGATGCCTTCACCGGCCGCAGCCTGATCAACAAGGCCTTTCTCGGCCGTGGCCTCAAGCCCAACGTCGTGCTGTCGGCGATCGACTCGGACGTGATCAAGAAGTACGTCGAGATGGACCTGGGTATCGGCATCCTCGCGCGCATGGCCTACAGCCCGGAAGATGACCGGCGGCTGGGCATGGTGGATGCGTCGCACCTGTTCGAGTCGAGCACGACCCGTATCGGCCTGCGCAAGCGGGCCTGGCTGCGCACCTATGTATACGCCTTCATCGAGGGCTTCGCCCCGCATCTGACGCGGCGCATCGTCGAAAGCACGCTCGTTGGCGGCGGCAGCGACCCTGGCCTCTAGCCGGGCGCCCGGCGGGGGCGGATTCAGCCGCGCTCGAACCAGCGCTTGAGGCGCGCGCCGCGCAGTCCGGCGCCGAGGCCGGCGATGAGCCGGACGCGCGCTTTCAGCGGGTCGAGCGCGCTGCACTGCAGCCAGTTGCCGGGCCGCCCGGCGAAATGCGCGGTGGTGCCGGCGCCGCAGCGGCTGGCCAGCACCACCGGCAGGGTGTGCGGCAGTACCTCGGTGAGCGCGATTTCCCAGCTGTCGGGCAGGCTGGCGTTGCCCGGCAGGGCCAGCACCAGCCCGGCGCCGCCGCTCAGCAGGCTGGCGCGTGCCAGCGCTCGCACCACGGCCGCAGCCAGCGCCGGCGAGCTGCCCGCGGCCACCGTCAGCAGCTCGACCGGCGGCAGCACCTGGATGCTGTCGGGCAGGCTGATGCGGTGGCGGCGGTAAGGCGCGAGTCCCTGCAGCAGGGCATCGCCGGCATCGACGGTGAGCGCATCGGGCGAGCCGAAAGCGTCGACCGCAGACGGGTGGCGCTTGGCAAGGCGTGCGGCGGGCAGGATGCGGCCGCCCAGCACGGCGAGCACGCCGGCGCGGCCTGCCGCCGGGCGGCAGGCGAGCTGCACGGCCTGGTAGAGATTGAGCGGGCCGTCCGCCGACAGTGCGGTGGCCGGGCGCATCGCCGCGGTCATGACCACCGGCTTCGCGGTAGCCAGCGCGATGTGGAGGAAGTAGGCGGTTTCTTCCAGCGTGTCGGTGCCGTGGGTGATGACGATGCCGTCCACATCGGCTGCATCGGCCAGCGCCTGCACGCGGCGCAGCAGGACCAGCCAGTGCGCGGGGCCCATGTCCTTGCTGTCGATGCTGAACGGCTGCTCGGCACGTATGTCGGCCAGTTCCGCCAATTGGGGAACGGCGGCGAGCAGATCTTCGGCGCCCAGGCGGCCGGCGCTGTACCCCGTGGTGTCGGTCGGCGAGGCGGCTGTGCCGGCGATGGTGCCGCCGGTGGCGATCAGGGCGATGCGGGGTTTGCGCGTGCTCAAGGTCGTTGAATGCCGGTTTTGTTCGGGTGGATTGGCGGGCGCCGCCGGGGCTGCGCAGTGCATGCCCCGCGCCGGGGCGCGATGAAGAGGCGCGGGTATCCCGGGCGTGGGAAACCGTCCTCGGCCTGCTGTCGATTCTACGGGATGGCGAGCGTGCCCTGCCAGTCGGGCGCGGAAGCGTCGCAAGAATGGCGATGATGCTATTGATGCCGATGATGACGGATTGCACGGGACCGTTTCGAAGCGCTTTATATACTTTGCGCACACCAGAACCGGATGCCTCCGTCCATGAACCGCTCCCCCCGATCGTTTGCCCGCGTGCTCGCCATTGGCGCCGCCTCGCTGTTCCTGTGCGCATCGGCGTTTGCCGGTCCGGTGGCGGCGAGCCGCTATTACGAGGACGGCTTGAAGCGCTTCGAGGAGCAGGATGTCGTCGGTGCGATCATCCAGCTCAAGAATGCCTTGCAGCAGGACCGCGACATGCTGGCGGCGCATCTGCTGCTGGCGCGTGCCTATTTCAGGCAAGGCGACGTCGGGCCGGCCGAGGTCGAGTTCCGCGAAGCCTTGCGTCTCGGCGTGAATCGCGCCGAGGTGGCGGTGCCGCTGGCGCGCATCTATCTGCTGCAGGGGCGGCCGGCGGTACTGCTCGAAAACGTGCCGGCGGAGGGTTTGCCGGCGGCAGCCCGGCTGGAAGTGCTGAGCTTGCGTGGCCTGGCGCATGCGGCGCTGGGGCAGCGGGCACAGGCCGAGCACAGTTTCGCGGATGCGCGCGCACTCGATCCGTCTTCGCCCGTGCCGCTCGCGGCGGAAGTGCCGATGCTGATCGGCAGCGGCAATCTCGCGCTGGCGCGCGAGCGCGCGGAGCTCGCGGTGCGCAACGGCCCCGAGTTCGCGCAGGCCTTCAATGCGCGCGCCTCGGTTGCGCATTCGGCGGGTGATCTTCCGCAGGCTCTTGCGGACTACGAGCGTGCCGTGGCGCTCGATCCCGGCCTGATCGATGCGGTGGTTGCCCGTGCCGGCATCCTCGTCGATCTCGGCCGCGATGAAGAGGCGAAGTCCGCACTGGAGGTGACGCGGGGCGGCCCCACCGAGCCTCGGGCCGCCTACCTGCTGGCGCTGATCGCGGAGCGCCAGGGCGATGCCGCGCAGGCGGCGCGTTATCTTGCCGAAGCGGCCGGCCTGGTCGACGCGCTACCCTCCGAGTGGGTGGCCGGCCATGAGCAGTTGCTGATGGTGGGGGCGCTGGCACACCATGCGGGGCGGCAGTTCGAGAAGGCCAGAAAGTATCTCGAAGCGGCGATCGTGCGCTATCCGAACAATCAGGGCGCGCGCAAGCTGCTTGCGTCCATCCATCTCGACATGAATGACCATGCACGGGCCACGGGCCTCCTCGAGCACGTTCTGCGCGTGCAGCCAGGGGACGCTCAGGCGCTGAATCTGCTCGGGCGGGTCAACCTCGCACAGCGCCGATACGGCAAGGCCAGCGAGCTGTTCGAAGAGGCGGCCCGCGGCGGGGACGTGCATGCACAGTCCGCCCTGGGGTTCAGCCAGCTCGGCCTGGGCGACGTGGGCGCGGCGGTGAAAAGCCTGCAGCTTGCCTTCGAGCGTTCGCCCGGCGACCTGGCCGTGGCCAACGCGCTGGCGAACATCCTGATGCGGCAGGAGGACCACAAGGGTGCCTTGTCGGTTGCGGAGCGTGCCAGCGCGGCGGTGCCAGGCAATCCGGTTGCGCTCAATCTGCTGGGGGCGATCAAGAGTGCGACGGGCGATGCGAAGGGCGCGCGGGCGGCCTTCGATGCGGCCCTGCAGCGCAATGCGGCATTCATGCCCGCCCGCCTCAACCTCGCCCGGCTCGATGTCGCTGAAGGGCGTCTGGAGCGGGCACGCCAGACCTATGCCGAGCTACTCAAGCAGAACCGCAGCGATGTCGTGGCGATGCACGAGTCGGGCATGCTCGAACAGCGGGCGGGAAACCTGCGGGAGGCCGCGCGCTGGTTCGAGAAGGCCGCCGCAGAGCGTCCGGATGACATCCGCTCCGGCCTGGCGCTGATCGGCGTCAGGGCGGAGATGGGCGACAAGGCGGGCGCTCTGGAAGCCAGCAAGGCGCTCGCAGTGCGCAAAGGCTCGGATCTGGCGGTGCTGGCGGCGCTGGCCGAGTCGCAGATCGCCGTGGGTGACAACAAGGCCGCGCAGCAGACCTTGCGCGAGATGACCCGGATCGCGGAGTTCGATGCGCCGCGCCTGGTCCGCATCGGCTATCTGCAGCTTGCGGCCGGCAATCCGGCTGGGGCGGCTTATTCGGCGCAGAAGGCGCTGCAGGGGCGACCCGGGGACGAGGCGGCGATGGTGTTGGAGATCGAAGCGGCACTGCTCGGGCCGTCCGACGCCCTGGCCGGCGTCGATGGGCTGATCGCCGCCTTGCGCGCCGCGCACCCGTCGAGCGCGAGCGGTTCGAGGCTGGCGGGAGACCGTGCGGTGCAGCGCCGGCGCTTCGACGAGGCGGAGCGGCACTATCGCGATGCATTCGCGTCGGCTCCGTCGCTCGAGTTGTTGCAGCGGCGGGCGAGTGTCGCCGTGCTGAAAGGTGAGCCGAAGTCGCTGGTGCCGGTCCTGAAACGCTGGCTGGCGGAAAACGGCGATGAGCCGCGGGTCCGCGAAATGTTGGCCGAGCTCTGGATGCGGGATGGCGACTGGAAGGCCGCGCGCGACGAGTACGAGCGTCTCGTGAGCGGCGGCAATGCAGGGGCCAGCGTCTTCAACAATCTGGCGAACGTGCGCCTGGTGCTGGGCGAGGGGGACCCGGTGCCGATGGCCGAGCGGGCGCACGCGCTGGCACCAGGGGATGTCGGCATCGTCGATACGCTGGGCTGGGCGCTTGCGCATGCCGGCCGGCTGGACGAGGCCATGCGGCATCTGCGCGATGCGCGCCTGCGTGCGCCGGAAGACCCCGAGATCCGTTGGCATCTGGCGTATGTCCTGGCGAAGCTCGGGCGTGTGGCCGAAGCACGCGGCGAACTTCAGTCCGCCCTGCGGGAAAGCCCCGATGGGGCGTGGGTCGGCAAGGCCCGGGAGCTGCTCGGCCAGCTCGAGTAGTGTCGGAAATTTTGACGTGTACGATCTTTGTTGATTTTGTTAGATGAATCAAATTTTTGATAAACAATGAGTTTTTCTTTTTGGCTCGGTTTTTGCTGTGTAAGCCTTGGAATAACTGAAGTCAGGAAAACTACAATGAACCCGATCGCTTTCAAATCTGCCGTTGCAGCCGTGTTGTGTGCCGGCTCGCTGTCGGCCATGGCCGCGACCAACTGGTCGCTGACCAACTCCGCCGCCAACGAACCGTCGGTGACGGGCTGGAAGGCTTCGAACAACACCACCAATATCAACGGAACAGACGTCGGATACTGGGTCGGTTCGGGCATCGGCGTCGGGGGCGAGCCCTCGAACGACAATCAGCATGCGCTCGACAACAAGGCCGGATACGAAGTCGCGCTGCTGAGCTTCGACAGCCTGGTCCGGCTCGAGAGCGTCAAGGCGGGCTGGGCTCCCAACGACTCGGACATCTTCGTCATGGCGTTTACCGGGTTCGGCTCGATGACGGCGGCCCAGTCCCTGGATGGCGGCACCTTCGCCAGCCTCGCCAGCCGCGGCTGGACGCTGGTCGGCAACTACGGCAACATCGGCACCGCCACCAAGGAACTGGGCACGACTTCTGGCGCGTTCGAGAATACGTACTCGAGCTTCTGGCTGATCGGGGCGGGTGGTTTCACAGCTGGCACCGGTGTCAATTCGGGAGATGTCAGAAACAACGGGGTTGTACGTGATTTTAGTAATCAGACCTACGATTACCTGAAGCTCGCCAGCGTCGGCGGCACGGTCAAACCGAATGATGGCGGCGGCAGCGTGCCCGAACCCGGCTCGCTGGCGCTGGCCGGCATCGCCCTGCTCGGCATGGTCGGACTGCGACGCAGCCGTCGGATTCCGGTCTGACGCCGGCTGCCGGCAAGCTTCGAATCCATATGGCGCCTGCGGGCGCCATTTTTTTTCCTGCACGCCCCGTGCGGCGGCAGTGAGTCAGCGCGAAGCCGGGTCGGATGGTGCGTCGGACGGATCGCCGCTCGCGCCGCTTCGCGGCTCTCCCGCCTCTTCCTGTTTCTGCAGCATCCACATCTGCGCGTAGGCGCCGCCGTTTGCCAGCAGCGCGCCGTGCCGCCCCCGCTCGACGATGCACCCGCCGTCGAGCACGATGATCTCGTCCGCATCCATGATCGTCGACAGCCTGTGCGCGATGACGAGCGCGGTGCGGCCCTTGGCGGCGCGTTCGATCTGGGCCTGGATCGCCTTCTCGGTCTTCGAGTCCAGTGCCGAGGTGGCTTCGTCGAAGATCAGGATCGCGGGGTTCTTCAGCAATGCGCGGGCGATCGCCACGCGCTGTTTTTCGCCGCCCGACAGTTTCAGGCCCCGTTCGCCGACGCGGGTCTCGTAGCCGTCCGGCAGATGGCGGATGAAGTCTTCCAGTTGCGCGGCGCGCGCCACGGCCTCGACTTCTTCGCGGCGCGCGCTCGGCCGGCCGTACTGGATGTTGTAGAACAGGGTGTCGTTGAACAGCACCGTGTCCTGCGGAACGATGCCGATGGCCGCGCGCAGGCTGTCCTGGCCGAGCTGGCGGATGTCGTGGCCGTTCACCCGGATCGCGCCGCCCTGCACGTCGTAGAAGCGGTACAGCAGGCGCGCCAGCGTCGATTTGCCCGAACCGGAGTGGCCGACCACCGCGACGGTGCGGCCCGCGGGAATGTCGAAGGCGACGTCGAACAGGATCGAGCGCTTGGCGTCGTAGGCGAAACAGACGTTCTCGAAACGCACGCCGGCCGGCCCCGGAGGGAGCGTCTGCGCATCCGGCGCGTCGGCGATTTCGCGGTGCTGGTGCATCAGCCCGAACATGCGCTCGATGTCGGTGAGCGCCTGGCGGATCTCGCGGTAGATCACGCCGAGGAAGTTGAGCGGGATGTAGAGCTGGATCAGGAAGGCGTTCACCAGCACGATGTCGCCGATCGTCATCTCGCCGCTCGCCACGCGGATCGCGGCCTGCCACATCATTGCCGTGACGGCGACCGCGACGATCGCCGCCTGGCCGATGTTGAGCCCCGACAGCGAGTACTGGTTGGTGATCTGGGCCTTGATCCACTTGCCGAGCTGCTCGTCGTAGCGGCGCGCCTCGAATTCCTCGTTGTTGAAGTACTTGACCGTCTCGTAGTTGATCAGGCTGTCGATCGCGCGCGCGTTGGCCGCCGAGTCGAATTCGTTGGCCTGGCGGCGCAGCGTGGTGCGCCAGTTGGTGACCTGGACGGTGAAGCCGATGTAGGCCACCAGCGCGGCGAGCGTGATGAGCGCGAATACCGCGTCGTACTGCACCAGCAGGATGCCGATGACGAGGCCGATCTCGATCAGCGTCGGCAGAATGGAGTACAGCGTGTAGCTGATCAGCGAGCCGATCGAGCGCGTGCCGCGCTCGATGTCGCGCGTCAGACCGCCGGTCTGGCGCTCCAGGTGAAAGCGCAGCGACAGCGCATGCAGATGGCGGAACACGCGCAGCGAAATCTCCCGCACCGCCTGCTGCGTGACGCGTGCGAAGACGATCTCGCGCAGCTCGGTGAACAGCGAGGTCGAGAAGCGGAACACGCCGTAGGCGAGCAGCAGCGAGGCCGGAACGACGATGAAGGCCTGTTCGCGTGTGATCGACAGATCGTCGATCAGGTGCTTGAAGACGATGGGCACCGTGACGTTCGCGCCCTTGGCCGCGAGCAGACAGCAGAACGCGAAGATCACTCTTCCCTTGTAGGCCCAGATGAACGGAAACAGGCTCTTCAGTGTCTGCCAGTCGTGGCGTTCGGTGGGTTCGGGGCCGGGCAGGGCGGCGGAAGAGCGTCTCATGGTCTTTTTCGGAATGGGCTGGCGGAGAGCGGGCGATTCTGTTGTGCGGGCATCCGCGAGTCAAACCGTTGGCTGCCCATGAAGCACGGCTTGACTTTGGATAAAGTGAACGTATGATTCAAACAAACGTTTGAATAGAGAGCGCCGATGTTTCCCGAGCCACGCCTGCCACAGCCCGAAACGCGCGACCGCATTCTCGACGAGGCTGAGCGGCTGTTCGTGGAGTATGGCTTCGAGGGCACGTCGATGCGCATGATCACCGGTGCGGCGAACGCCAACCTGGCCGCGGTGAACTACCACTTCGGCAGCAAGGATGCGCTGATCCAGGCGGTGTTCCGGCGCCGCCTGACGGCCCTGAACGAGACCCGGCTGGCGGCGCTCGACCAGTTGGAGGCGGAAGCCGGCGGCGGGTTGATCAAGCCCAGCCGCATCGTCGAAGCCTTCTTCGGCACCGCGCTCGAACTGGCGGCGGACATGGCGCATGGCGGCAACACCTTCATGCGCCTGCTCAGCCGCACCTACAACGAACCGAACGCCTTCGTACGCCAGTTCCTGGCCGAGGAATACGCCGAGGTGATGGACCGCTTCCTGGGGGCGCTGTTCCGCGCGCTGCCGGGCGTGCCGCGCCACGAGATCATGTGGCGCTTCCACTACATGCTGGGGGCGATGTCCTTTGCGATCGCGGGCATCGAAAGCGTCTATGCGATGGCCGGCATGTCCCGCGAGGCGGAAGACCCGTCCCGCCTGCTGCCGCGCCTGATGAGTTTCCTGCTCGGCGGCCTGCGGGCGCCGTTGCCCGATTTCGGTGCGTCCGGACACGATTGATTTGACGACAGGGCGCGGGGCCCGTCCCGAACGCCCGGCACGAGGAGAACGTGATGGTCTGGTTGTTGCTGGTTTCCCTCCCTCCCTTGGCAGGCGCGCTCGCCTACGGGCGAGCGCCACTTTTTGCCTGGCTTCTGGCGGGGCTGGTGTGGCTTGCGGCATTGGGGTGGGCGGGCGACTGGCCGGTGCTGCTGACCTTGCTGGCGCTGGCCCTCTACGCGGGGGCGATGAGCGTCTTCCTCGTCGATTCGCTGCGCCGCCAATGGGTGACGGCGCCGATCTTCAAGGCCTTCCGCAAGGCCCTGCCGGCAATGTCGCAGACCGAGAAGGACGCGCTCGAGGCCGGCACGGTGTGGTGGGAGGGCGAGCTTTTCAGCGGCGATCCGGACTGGCGCACGCTCGACGGTTATCCCTGGCCCAAGCTGAGCGCCGAGGAGCAGTCCTTCCTCGACAACGAGGTCGACGCGTTGTGCCGCCTGACCCGCGACTGGGATTGCACGCAACGGCAGGACATGCCGCCCGAAGTGTGGCGCTACATCAAGGACAAGGGCTTCCTGGGCATGATCATTCCCAGGGAATACGGCGGCAAGGGCTTCTCCGCCTATGCCCATTCGCAGGTCATCACCAAGCTGTCGACCCGCTCGTCGGCCCCGGCGGTCACGGTGATGGTGCCGAATTCGCTCGGCCCGGCCGAACTTCTGCTGCACTACGGCACGCCGGAGCAGAAGCAGCGCTACCTGCCGGGCCTCGCCAGCGGGCGGGAGATCCCCGCCTTCGCGCTGACCAGCCCGTGGGCCGGTTCGGACGCGGCCTCCATCCCCGACGCCGGCGTGGTGTGCAAGGGCATGTGGCAGGGCGAGGAAGTGCTGGGCATGCGCGTCAGCTTCGACAAGCGCTACATCACGCTGGCGCCGGTGTGCACCGTGTTCGGGCTCGCCTTCCGGCTGTATGACCCGGACGGGCTGCTCGGCGGCGAGGCGGACGTCGGCATTACCTGCGCGCTGGTGCCGCACGAACATCCGGGGGTGGACATCGGCCGCCGCCATTTCCCGCTCAACGCGGTGTGGATGAACGGCCCGGTGCGCGGCAGGGACGTGTTCATGCCGCTCGATTTCATCATCGGCGGCCCCGCGATGGCCGGCCAGGGCTGGCGCATGCTAATGGAGTGCCTCGCGGCCGGGCGCTCGATCTCGCTGCCGGGCTCGAACGTCGGCATGCAGAAGCTCACCGCGCGCACCGTGGGCGCCTATGCCCGCGTGCGCTACCAGTTCAAGACCCAGATCGGCCGCTTCGAGGGCGTGGAAGAGGCGCTGACCCGCATCGGCGCCAACACCTATCTGTGCGACGCGGCGCGGACGATGACCGCCGCTGCGATCGACCTCGGCGAAAAGCCGTCCGTGGTGTCGGCGATCGTCAAGTACCACGTCACCGAGCGCGCCCGCCAGGTGGTCAACGACGGCATGGACGTGATCGGCGGCAAGGGCATCTGCCTGGGGCCGCAGAACTTCCTCGGCCGCGCCTACCAGCAGATTCCGGTCGGCATCACGGTCGAAGGCGCCAACATCCTGACGCGCAGCCTGATCCTGTTCGGCCAGGGGGCGATCCGCTGCCATCCCTTCGTGCTCACCGAAATGGACGCCGCGCAGCGCAACGACGAGGACGCTTTCGACAAAGCCTTGTGGAGCCACGTCAGCTTTACCGTGGGCAATGCCGGGCGCGCCTTCGTGATGGGGCTGACCGGCTCGCACTTCGTCAGGCTGCCGATGGACGTCGCGCCCGAAACGCGGCGCTACTATCAGCAGCTCACCCGCTTCTCTGCGGCCTTCGCCTTCATCGCCGACATTTCGATGGGGACGCTGGGCGGTGCGCTCAAGCGCAAGGAAAAGCTGTCGGCGCGGCTGGGCGACATCCTGTCGCTGATGTATCTCGCCACCGCGACGCTGAAGCGTTTCGAGGCCGAAGGCCGCCAGGCGGCCGATGCGCCGCTGATGCACTGGGCGATCTGGGACTGCATGTTCCGCATACAGCTCGCCTTCGAAGGCGTCATCGCCAACTTCCCGAACCGGCTGTTCGCCTTCCTGCTGCGCCGGCTCGTGGTGTTCCCGCTCGGCCGTCCCTACGTGGTGCCGTCCGACCGCCTGGGGCATGAAGTCGCCGCGCTGCTGATCGGGCCGTCCGCCACGCGCGACCGCCTCACCGCCGATGTCCATCTGCCAGACGACGTCGAGGAGCCGGTCGGTGCGCTGGAGGCGGCGCTACTGGCCACGGTCGCGGCCGAGCCGATCGAGGACAAGCTCAAGCAGGCGCTGCGTTCGGGGGCGTTCAAGCCGGGGCTGATGACCGGCGGCGACGTCGACGAGGTCTGGCGCCGCGCGCGTGAGGCGGGTGTCATCACCGAGGACGAGTACCTGCTCGTCGAGCGCCGCAACACGCTGCGTGATAAGGTCATCCGCGTGGACGACTTTCCGTATGACTTCGGTCTCCGCGCCGCGCTGGATGGAATGCCGGCATCCTCGCCGGCACGCGAGGAGGTGGCATGAGCGGTGAAGTGTTCATCGTCGATGGCGCGCGCACGCCTTTCCTGAAGGCGAGGACCGGCCCCGGCCCCTTCACCGCGGCCGACCTGGCGACGGCAGCCGGCACGGCGCTGCTGCTGCGCCAGCCCTTCGCGCCGGAACTGCTCGACGAAGTGATCCTGGGCTGCGCCAGCCCGTCGGCGGACGAGGTCAACATCGGCCGCGTGGTGGCGCTGCGCATGGGCTGCGGCAATGCGGTGCCGGGCTGGACGGTGATGCGCAACTGCGCGTCGGGCATGCAGGCGCTGGATTCGGCGATCGCCAACATCCGCTGCGGCCGCTCGGGCCTGGTGCTGGCGGGCGGCGTCGATGCGCTGTCGCACGCCCCCCTGCTGTTCTCCGACAAGATGGTGCGCTGGCTGGCCGGCTGGTACGCGGCCAGGACGCCCGGCCAGAAGCTGGCCGCGCTGAAGGCTTTCCGCCCCGGCCATCTCGCCCCGGTAATCGGCATCATGAAGGGGCTGACCGACCCGGTCGTCGGCCAGATGATGGGACAGACCGCCGAGAACCTCGCGTTCGGCTTCGGCATCACGCGCGAGGAAATGGATGCCCTGGCGGTCGACAGCCATCGCCGCGTGGCCGCCGCGCAGGATGCCGGCCATTACGCGGACGAGATCGTGCCGCTGATCGGGCGCGACGGCACGGTATTCGCCGCCGACGATGGCGTCAGGCGGGATTCGTCGATGGCCGGGCTGGCGAAGCTGAAACCTTTCTTCGACAAGAAATACGGCCGCGTCACCGCCGGCAACAGTTCGCAGATCAGCGACGGTGCCGCATGGCTTCTGCTGGCTTCGGCCGAAGCGGTCGAGCGCCACGGCCTGCGGCCGCTCGGGCGCATCGTCGACAGCCAGTGGGCCGGGTTGGCGCCCGAGCAGATGGGCCTGGGGCCGGTGCATGCGGTGCTGCCGATCCTGCAGCGCCACGGCCTGGCGCCGGATGACATCGATGCCTGGGAACTGAACGAGGCCTTCGCCGCGCAGGTCATCGCCTGCCTGCGCGCGTTCGGCGACGATGAATACTGCCGCACGCATTTCGGCCTCGAATCCGCGCCGGGCGCGCCGGACATGGCGCGGCTCAACGTCGACGGCGGCGCGGTGGCGCTGGGCCATCCGGTCGGTGCGAGCGGCGCGCGCATCGTGCTGCATCTGCTGCACGTGCTGCGCCGCAGCGGCGGCAGGCGCGGACTGGCGTCGATCTGCATCGGCGGCGGGCAGGGCGGGGCGATGCTGGTGGAGGCCGTGCAATGAACCATCCCATGCAACAGGACTGGAAGCACTGGACGCTGCGCCGCGAGGCCGACGGCCTGGCCTGGCTGGAAATCGATTGCGCCGGAGCGGCGGCCAACACCTTGTCGGCCGAAGTGATGGCCGAGTTCGCGCAGGCGCTCGACGAACTGGACCGCCATCCGCCCGGCGCGCTGGTCATCGCCTCCGGCAAGGCGGCCGGCTTCATCGCCGGCGCGGACATCGAGGAATTCTCGCGGCTCGACGCCCCCGCCGCGGCGCGTGCGCTGGTCGAGCGCGGCTGGAACCTGTTCAATCGCCTGGCCGCGGTGCGCTACCCCACGCTGGCGCTGATCCGCGGCCATTGCCTGGGCGGCGGCCTGGAACTCGCGCTCGCCTGCCGCTACCGGCTGGCGGTCGATGAGCCCGCCACCAAGCTGGCGCTGCCGGAGGTGATGCTCGGCATCGTGCCGGGCTGGGGCGGCATGCTGCGCCTGCCCGAGGCCATCGGCCCGGCGGCGGCGCTGGACATGATGCTGACCGGCAAGAGCGTCGACGCGCGCAAGGCGAAGCGCCTGGGCCTGGTCGACGATTGCGTGCCGCTGCGCGTCATGGCGTCGGCCGCGCGCATCGTCGCGCTGTCCGGCGCCACGCGGCGCAAGCTCGCGCTGCACGAGCGCATCCTGCGCCGTGCGATGAACGGCCCGCTGCGCGGCAAGGTGGCGGACAAGGCGCGCAAGCAGACGGCGGCGAAGGCGGCGCGCGAGCACTATCCGGCGCCCTACGCGATCATCGACATCTGGGAGAAGCACCAAGGCAATGCCTTGGCCGTGCCGGCGGGCGAGCCCGCTTCGCTGGAAGCCATCCTTGCCTCGCCGACGGCGAAGAACCTGGTGCGCGTGTTCTTCCTGCAGGAGCGCCTGAAGGCCTTCGGCAAGGACATCGACTTCACGCCGCGGCGCGTGCACGTGGTCGGCGCCGGCGTCATGGGCGGCGACATCGCAGCGGTGTGCGCGCTGCGCGGGATGCGGGTGACGCTGCAGGACCAGTCGGTGGAGCGCATCGCGCCCGCGATCCAGCGTGCGATGAAGCTGTTCGAGCGCCGCACCAAGGGCGACGCGCGCGCGCTGCGCTTCGCGCTCGACCGCCTGACGCCCGATCCGCAGGGGCACGGCGCGGCCCATGCCGATGTGATCATCGAGGCCATCTTCGAGGACCTCGAAGCCAAGCGCAGCCTGTTCGCCGGCCTCGAACGCCGCGCCCGGCCGGATGCGGTACTCGCCACCAATACGTCCAGCCTGCGCCTGGAGGACATCGCCAGCGTGCTGCAGGACCCGTCGCGGCTGGTCGGCATCCATTTCTTCAATCCGGTGCCGCAGCTGCCGCTCGTCGAAGTCGTGCGCGGCGCCGCCAGCGATGCCGAAATGCTGCGCCGCGCGACCGGCTTTGTGCGCGCCATCGACAAGCTGCCGCTGCCGGTGGAGAGCGCTCCCGGCTTTCTCGTCAATGCGGTGCTCGGCCCCTACATGCTCGAAGCGCTGCGCTGCGTGGAGGAAGGCCGCTCGCCGGAAACCGTGGATGCGGCGTTGACGCGTTTCGGCATGCCGATCGGTCCGGTGGAACTGGTCGATACCGTGGGGCTGGACATTGCGCTGGCGGCCGGCAAGGCCCTGGCCGGCGAGGGCGCCGCGCCGCCTCAGCGGCTGCTGCAGCTGGTGTCGGCGGGCAAGCTCGGCCGCAAGAGCGGCGAGGGTTACTACCGCTGGGCCGACGGCCGGGCGCAGAAGGGTGAGGCAGGCGCGTTCGACGCCGAACTGGTGGATCGCATCCTGGCGCCGCTGCTGGCCGCTGCCGAGCGCTGCGTGCGCGACGGCGTGGTCGCCGATGCCGAGCTCGCCGATGCGGGTGTAATCTTCGGCACAGGCTTCGCCCCGCACACCGGTGGCCCGCTGCACCTCGCGCGCAGTCTGGGGAAAACCCGGATTGGCGGGGCTCCGGCCGTGGCCGAACGTGGCGGCGAGGCCGCCAGCCAGGAGAACTAGATGAGCGATTTCCAGAGCGATGCCACCGAACTGCCGCATGACAAGCAGCCGGCATTGCGTGTCATGCCGATGCCCTCCGACTTGAATCCCGCCGGCGACGTGTTCGGCGGCTGGGTGATGTCGATGGTCGACATCGCCGGCGCGATACCGGCCGTGCGCCGCGCGCGCTCGCGGGTGGCGACGGTTGCGGTCAACTCCTTCATCTTCAAGCAGCCGGTCTCGGTGGGCGATCTCGTCAGCTTCTATGCAGAGGTGATCGCGGTCGGGCGCACCTCGATCACCGTGGATGTCGAGGTCTTCGCCGAGCGCGACGCGGAAAACCCGGTCGTGGTCAAGGTGACCGAGGCGCAGTTGACGTACGTTGCGCTCGACGACAAGGGGCGCAAGCGGCCGGTGCCGGCCGGATAGGCCGGCGGGTTGGGGCAGTCCGTTTTTCAGCAGTGCGGGCCGGGCCCGCAAGTCATAAAAAAGTGAGGGGACACGACATGCAACGGAAGCGTCTGACAATCGAGGTCGCGGCGGCGGCCACCCTACTGGCGGCAGGCAATGCGATGGCCGCCGGTTTCGCGCTGCAGAACCAGAACGGGGCCGGGACGGGCTATGCCTATGCCGGGTCGGCGGCGGTGGCAGAGGATGCGAGCACCGTCTACTTCAACCCCGCAGGCATGCTGTACCTGGGCGAGGGGCATCATGTCTCGGGTGCGTTCACGGTGCTCGACCGCAAGCTGGAGTTTTCCGACCGGGGGTCGAACGCATTGCGTGTGGCCGCGCCGCCGGTGCCGGCCTATCCGCTGGGCAGCGACGGCGGCGACGCCGGCGGTGCGTCACTGGTGCCGGCCGTGTTCTGGGCGATGTCGCTGAACAAGGATTTGCGCCTGGGGCTGGGGATTTCGCCGACCTTCGGCAACGCGACCGAATGGGACGACGACTTCATCGGCCGCTACCAGGGCGCCTATTCGGAGATCAAGGCGATCAACATCAACCCCAGCGTCGCGTTTAGGGTCAATGACGTCGTGTCGCTGGGCTTCGGCATCAACTACGTCCGCTTCGAGGCCGACCTGCGCGGCATGCAGCCCGTCACCGCGCTGCTGCCCAATACCGTGGACATCGAAAGCAAGCTGTCGGGCGACGACAGCGGATGGGGCTGGAACGCGGGGGTGATCTTCCAGTTGAACCCTGCGCTGCGCGTGGGCCTCACCTACCGTTCGACGATCGACCTGGATGTCGAGGGCAAGGTCGAGGCGGGGCCGATGTCCACGCCGGCCAAGGTGTCGATCGAACTGCCGGATACGGCTTCGCTGGCGCTGGCCTACCAGGCGAGCGACAGGCTGCAGATCCTCGCCGACTACACCTGGACGGGCTGGAGTTCCCTGCCGCGTCTGGAGGTCCGGCATCGCAGCCTCGGCGCCATCCTGACCGACGAATACCTCGGCTTCAAGGACAGCTACCGTGTCGGCGTCGGCATGCAGTACCAGTACACCGATGCGCTGCGCCTGCGCGCGGGCGTGGCCTACGACCAGTCGCCGATCCGCAAGGCCGAGGACCGCACCGTGCGCCTGCCCGACTCCGACCGCACCTGGCTCGCGATCGGCTTCAACTACAAGTTCAACAAGCAGACCTCGGTCGACGCCGGCTATGCGCGCCTGTTCTTCGACAAGGAGAAGATCGACCGCCGCACCGTGCTCGGCACCACCGCGACGGGCCAGTTCGTCCGCGGCTCGTTCGATACCTCGGTGAACATCTTCTCGGTCCAGCTCAATCACGCTTTCTGACCCCCGCAGAGGGGGGCGGCCGGCCTCGGGGCCGGCCGCCCAGCATCCGGAGAACCGTATGAGTCGTCTCATCATCCGCAAGGTCGCCGTGCTCGGCGCCGGCGTCATGGGCGCGCAGATCGCGGCTCACTGCGCCAATGCCGATGTCCCCGTGATCCTGTTCGACCTCCCCGCCAGGGAGGGCGACGCCAACGGCATTGTCGGCAAGGCGCTCGACGCCATGAAGAAGCTCGATCCCGCGCCGTTCGCGGCGCGGGATCGCGTCCGCCACGTCGAGGCCGCCAACTACGCCGGCGACCTCGCGCGCCTGGGCGAGTGCGATCTCATCATCGAGGCCATCGCCGAGAAAATCGAGTGGAAGCTCGACCTCTATGCCAAGGTCGCGCCGCACCTGAAGCCGGGCGCGGTATTCGCATCCAATACCTCGGGCCTGTCGATCAACGCGTTGTCGGCAGGCATGCCGGCCGCTGCGCGCAGCCGTTTCTGCGGCATCCATTTCTTCAATCCGCCGCGCTACATGCCGCTGGTGGAACTGATCCCGACCGCCGATACCGATCCGGCGACGCTCGATGTGCTGGAAGCCTGGCTGACCACCCGCCTGGGCAAGAGCATCATCCGCGCGAAGGACACGCCCAACTTCGTCGCCAACCGCGTCGGCGTGTTCTCCATCCTGGCGGTGCTGCACCATACGGCGCGGCTGGGGCTGGCCTTCGACGAGGTCGACCTGCTGACCGGGCCGCGCATCGGCCGGCCCAAGAGCGCCACCTTCCGCACCGCCGACGTGGTCGGTCTCGACACGCTGGCGCATGTCGTCGGCACCATGCAGGCGACGCTGCCGAACGACCCCTGGCATGCGTATTTCAAGCCGCCCGAATGGCTGCAGGCGCTGATCGGCAAGGGCGCGCTGGGGCAGAAGACGCGGTGCGGCATCTATCGCAAGCAGGGGCGGCAGATCCAGGTGCTGGACCTCGGCCTGCAGGACTACCGCGACAGCGGCGGCGAGGTCTTCCCCGACGTCGAGGACATCCTGAAGCTGAAGAACCCGGCCGACAGGTTCGCCCAGCTCGCGGCGCACCCGCATCCGCAGGCGCAGTTCCTGTGGTCCATCTTCCGCGACGTGTTCCATTACTGCGCGGTGCATCTGGGCGACATCGCCGACAATGCGCGCGACGTCGATCTGGCGATGCGCTGGGGCTTCGGCTGGGCGCAGGGGCCGTTCGAGACCTGGCAGGCCGCGGGCTGGCGCGAGGTGGCGGAAATGGTCCAGGACGACATCCGGCATGGCCGCGCGATGTCGAGCGTGCCTTTGCCGCCGTGGGTGTTCGAGCGCGAGGGCGTGCATGCGCCGGCGGGGTCTTTCAGCGCGGAGGACGATGCGCTGAAGCCGCGTTCGGCCTTGCCGGTGTACCGGCGCCAGCTCTACCCCGATCGCGTGTTCGGCGAGGCGCCGGACGAGCGCGGCGATACCTTGTGGGAAAACGGCGGCGTGCGCCTGTGGCGGCGCGCCGACCAGGATGCGCGCATCGGCATCGTCTCCATCACATCCAAGATGCATGCCATCGGCGACGAGGTCATGGACGGCATGCTGGAGGCCATCGCGCGCGCCGAGGTCGATCTCGACGGCCTGGTGATATGGCATCCGGCGCCGTTCGCGGTGGGGGCGAACCTGCAGCAGGTGGGCGAAGCCTGCCGCGCCGGCCAGTTCGAGTTGCTCGACGACATGGTGGCGAAGTTCCAGCGCAGCTCGATGGCGATCAAGCACGCCCAGGTGCCGGTGGTGGCCGCGGTGCAGGGCATGGCCCTGGGCGGCGGCTGCGAGTTCGCGATGCACGCGGCGCACCGGGTGATGGCGCTGGAAAGCTATGTCGGCCTGGTCGAGGCGGGCGTGGGCCTGATCCCGGCCGGCGGCGGCAGCAAGGAGTTCGCCCTGCAGGCGCATGCGATGGCGCAGCGCACCGCGGGCGGCGACGTGTTCCCGTTCATCCAGACCGCTTTCCAGACCATCGCCATGGCGACGGTGGCCAAGAGCGCCATCGAGGCCGTGCAACTCGGCTTCGCCAGGGTTTCGGACGACATCCTGTTCAACGCCAACGAACTGCTCTACGCCGCCATCCGGCGCGCGCGGGGGATGGCGGAATCCGCCTGGCGGCCGGTGCTGACCGATCCGGCGGTCGTCGTGGCCGGGCGCGACGGCATCGCCACCTGCGAATTGATGCTGGTGAACATGGCCGAGGGCGGCTTCATCTCGGCACACGACTACCGCGTCGCCAAGGCCGCCGCGACGGCGCTGTGCGGCGGCGAGGTGGACAGCGGCAGCCGCGTCGGCGAGCAGTGGATCCTCGACGTCGAGCGCGCGCAGTTCGTCGAGCTGCTGAAGACCGAGAAGACCCAGCAGCGCATCGCGCACATGCTCGAAACGGGCAAGCCATTGCGCAATTGATCGCAAGCGAGTGATCGCGACTGAGAGAGAACGAACGATGAGCAAACAGATCCAGGACGCCTACATCGTCGCCGCGCTGCGCACGCCGGTTGCGAGGCGCAACGGCGCTTTCCGCCATGTGCGGCCCGACGACATGCTGGCCGCGGTGCTGAGGGAGCTGGCCGCCCGCGTGCCCAACCTCGACTGCAACGAGATCGGCGACGTGATCACCGGCTGCGCGATGCCCGAGGCGGAGCAGGGCATGAACGTGTCGCGCATCGGCCTGCTGCTAGCCGGGCTGCCGGATGCGGTGCCCGGCATCACGATCAACCGCTTCTGCGCCTCCGGCCTGCAGGCGGTGGCCGATGCCGCCAGCCGCATCCGGCTCGGCGAGGCCGACGTGATGATCGCCGCCGGCACCGAGAGCATGAGCGCGATGCCGCAGATCATGGGCAACAAGGTCAGCCTCAACCCGGCGATCTTCGCCCATGCGGAGAACATCGACATCGCCTACGGCATGGGCCTGACCGCCGAGCGCGTCGCCGCGCAGTGGAACGTGAGCCGTGAGGACCAGGACGCGTTCGCCGCCGAATCGCACCGCCGCGCCTGCGCCGCCATCGCCGAAGGGCGTTTCGATGCCGAGACCCTGCCTTACGCGGTGAAGTCGCATGTGCCGGGCGAGGGGGGCACGGTGCGCATCGTCGAACGCCTGGTGTCGCGGGACGAAGGGCCACGGCCGGATTCGACGGTGGACCGGCTGGCGAAGCTGAAGCCGGTGTTCGCCGCGCGCGGTTCGGTCACCGCGGGCAACAGCTCGCAGATGTCCGACGGCGCCGCCGCCGTGCTGTTGATGAGCGAGGCCGCGGTCAAGCGCTACAACGTGGCGCCGATCGCGCGCTTCGCGGGCTATGCGGTGGCCGGCGTGCCGCCCGAGGTGATGGGCATCGGCCCGGTGGAGGCCATTCCGCGCGCGCTGAAGCGCGCCGGCCTGGGCATGGGTGACATCGGCTGGACCGAGCTCAACGAGGCTTTTGCCGCCCAGGCGCTGGCGGTGATGCGCCAGCTCGACATCGACCCCGCCCGCGTGAACCCGCTCGGCGGCGCGATCGCGCTCGGCCACCCGCTGGGGGCGACGGGCGCGATCCGCACCGCCACGCTGATGGCTGCGATGCAGCGCGATCCGGGGCTGCGCTACGGCATGATCAGCATGTGCATCGGCACCGGCATGGGGGCTGCGGGCGTTTTCGAGCGGGTCTGACGGGTGCCGCCGGCCGTCGCGGCGGCGGGGCGTGCCCCGTGTCAGAATGCCTGCCTCCGCATCCCGCGCGCGCGGGCATTCTTACGTGAGGATTCATCCATGGCTGGAACCGTCCTGCTCGACGACGCCGACGGCGTCGCGACCCTGACCCTGAACCGTCCCCAGGCGCTGAATGCGCTGTCCGTCGAGATGATGGAAGACCTGGCCGAGGCCGTCCGCGGGCTGGCGGCACGCAGTGATGCCGCGGTCGTCGTGGTCAAGGGCGCCGGCGAGCATTTCATGGCCGGGGGCGACCTGAAGGATTTCGCCGCGCGGCTGCACCTTTCGCCCGAAGCGCGCCTGGCGGCCTTCAAGGCGATGATCGCGCAGTACATCAACCCCACGGTCGAGATCCTGCAGGGGCTGCGGCAACCGGTCATCGCCTGCGTGCGCGGCGCCTGCGCGGGTTTCGGCCTGTCGCTGATGGCGGGCTGCGATCTGGTCGTCGCGGCGGACAACGCCCGGTTCACGACGGCGTATTCGTCGATTGCCCTGTCGGGGGATGGCGGCGCCTCGTATTTTCTGCCGCGTATCGTCGGCGCGCGCAAGGCAGCCGAACTGCTGCTCCTGGCCGAACGCTTCGACGCAGCGGAGGCGCAGCGCCTGGGGCTGGTCAATCGCGTGGTGCCGGATGCCCAGCTCGAAGAAGCCGTGGCCGCGCTGGCCGCCCGTCTCAGGAACGGACCGCGCCATACCTATGGCGAAATCAAGCGCCTGCTCGCGGCATCACACGGCACGCCGCTCGAATCCCAATTGCAGAGCGAGGCGGAAGCCTTCGCCCGCTGCGCGGCGACCGCCGACTTCGCCGAGGGCGTGACGGCCTTTCTTGACAAGCGCGCGCCCGGTTTCCAGGGGCGTTAGGCGGCTCAGCGCGACAGCCGGTAGGCGAGCCGTCCCAGCGCTTCGTGCACCGCGAACCAGCCGGCATATGCGCTGTTCTGGCTGGGAAGCCCGCCCAGCAGGAAAACGTCGTGCGCCCGCTCGTCATAGTCGCCGAGCCAGCCGGTCGGCGCCGGCTGCACGGCGAGCCCGGCCGCTTCGAATTCGGCCTGAGCGCGGGACATGTGCGCGGCGTGGGTGACGAGCAGGATGCGCCGCATGCCGGTCGCGTTCAGGATCGCGCTGGAATAGCGCGCGTTTTCGCGGGTGTCGCGCGAACGCCCCTCGGTCCATCGCACCGTGATGCCGAAGTCTTCTTCCAGCACGGCTTTCATGAGCACGGCCTCCGGCGTTTCGCTCGCGCTTCCGCCGCCGCTCACCAGGACCGGCAGCCCCGTCGTGCGCGCCAGCCGCGCGCCGTAGCGCAGGCGTTCGAGGGCGAGGCGGTTCACCGTTTCGCCGCCGAACTCGGGCGCGTATTCCCGCCGGCCGGCGCCGAGGATCACGATGGCGTCCGCATTCACCGCCGCCGTGGGCGGCAAGGGCGTGGGGTCTTCCACCTGCGCCACCATCCATCCCACGCTCGCGGGCAGGACCAGCAGCAGGCCCAGGGCCACGCCGCCCCAGGCCATGATCCGCCCCAGGCGCGGGAAGCGGCCGAGCAGCGCGAGGCCGAGGGCAATCGGCAGCAGAGGCAGCAGGGGCGGCAGCGCGAAGGCGGCAATCAGCTTCTTGAGCCAGAACAGCAACAGGGAAAGATCCATCGGGGGTCCGCCTTCCAGGGTTCGTGTCGCGGGATTTGTCGTCCGCGGGGGCGGACAGTATTATCGGGCGAATCCCCCGGAGGCTGCGTTTGCCGATGATGCTTTTCCTGCCGATGCCGCCCTGCACTGCACGCCTGCCCGAGCCTGGGCGGAGGCCCGGCGCATGAGCCCGCGGCAGATGCTGTGGATTCTTGCACTGCTGCTGTTGCTGCTCGCCGGCTGGCAATTCCTGCGCGCATTGTGGCTCGGTCGCGCTTCCGCTCCGCAATCCGGGCCGGCTTCTGCCGCGATGGCGGACGAAGCCGGCGGCGAGGGCGATGACGGTGACGGTTTCGACTATGCGCCGCAACCGAGGCCCGCCGTTTCCGCGCCCCTTGCGCCGGAACCGGCCGCGCCGGCGGCGGATGTCTTCCGTGCCGAGCTCGAAGTGAGCCATCTGCGGCGCGAGCTGGAAGCGCAGCAGGCGCTGATCGCGCTGCAGCGCACCGAAATCGAGGCGCTCCGCGCCGAAGCCGCCGGCCTGCGCCAACAGCTCGAAGAGGCGATGCTCGCCCAGCCCTCGACGTCGCCCGAGTACAGCGAGGCCTTGCGCTTCGCGGAGCAAGGCTACACGGCGGAGGAGATCGCCGCGCGTTGCGGCATCACCGTGGCCGAGGCCGGCCTCGTGCTGTCCCTCGCGCGGACGGGGGGGACTCGGCCGTGACCGCGACGCGCCAGGCCCCGGATGCCCGCCAGACGCTTCGCCGCCAGCGCAATGCTGCGCTGCGCATGGCCGGGGCCGCCCTGGCCGCGGCAATCGCCATCCTGATCGCTGCGCTGTCGCTTGAACAGGGGCCGCCAGCGGGCGGCGCGCGACAGAGGCCGGACGATACCGCGAACGCCATGCCCGCGCCGCCTTCCGCGCCCGCGCCGGCAATGCCCGCCGACACGGGCGCCGCCGTTGCAGCGGCG